>DASSAL010000174.1:0-12132 GCA_035685405.1 Actinoplanes sp.
CGCCGTTCTCCTGCGACGAGGCCAGCGCGGGCCGGCCCTGCGACAGCAGGGCGTCCGCGGCGTGCGCGGTCGGCGCACCGCCCACCAGCAGCGATCCGGCCAGGCCGGCGGCCGCGCAGGCGGCGACGAGCCGTCTTCTTCGTGTTCTCATCGGTTCTCCACGGGGATCGGGACGGATGCGCCGCGGCGGTTCGGGGACGCCGGGCGCGGGCCAACTTGGAGAGCGCTTTCCGAAGTGTGCCGCCACGGCCCTCCGCACGTCAACGTGTCGGTGGTTATGTCCGGGTTCAGAGGGCAGCCTAGGAGAGCGCTCTCCAAGCTCTATGGTATAAAGACCGGCATGGGAGACGCCGAATGACGGCCACCGGCGGACGCGTCCGGGCCGAGCGCTTGCCGACCCTGGAGGACGTGGCCCGGGTGGCCGGCGTGTCCCGGGCCACCGTCTCCCGCGTCATCAACGGGGTCCGCAACGTCGATCCGCACCTGCACGAGGTGGTGTGGCACGCCGTCGGCCAGACCGGCTACGTGCCCAATCGCCTGGCCCGCTCGCTGGTCACCCGCCGCACCGGCACGGTGGCGCTGGTGGTCTCCGACTCGGAACGGCACGACGACGACCCGTTCATGGGCCGGTTCTGCGCCGCCCCGTACTTCGGCCGGGTGGTCGGCGGCCTGATGAGCGTGCTGCGGCAGGCCGGCGTCCAGCTGGCCCTGCAGATCGTCGGCACCGCCGAGCAGCGCACCCGGCTGGTCGGCGATCTCCGGCACGGCCAGGCCGACGGGGTGATCGTGCTCTCCCTGCCGGCCCACGACCCGCTCCCCCGGATGGTCACCGACGCCGGGGTGCCGGCCGTGATGATCGGCCGGCCGGCCGATCCGGTGCCGATCAACTACGTCGACCTGGCCAACGACACCGGCGCCGCGCTGGCCGCGGAGCACCTCATCGACCGGGGCTGCCAGCTGATCGGCATGATTTCCGGCCCGGTCGACGTGCCGGCCAGCAGCGACCGGGTCTCCGGCTTCCGGCGCTCGATGGCCCGCCGGGGTCACGGTTGGGTGCCGCTGGTGTCCGGCAACTTCACCCAGGAGTCCGGCTACGCCGCCATGCAGAAGCTGCTCGGCGAGCAGCCCGCGGTGGACGCTGTGTTCGTGGCCAACGACCTGATGGCGGTCGGCGCGCTGACCGCCCTGCGGGAGGCCGGCCGGCGGGTGCCGGACGACGTCGCGGTGGTCGGCTTCGACGACAGCAGCGCCGCGCTGGCCGCCGCCCCGCCGCTGACCACGATCCGGCATCCCCTGGAGGACATGGCCGCGGAAGCCGCCCGCCTGCTGCTGTCCCGGGTCGAGGACCGCACCATGCGGCCATCCTCGGTGATCTACGAGCCGACCCTGGTGATCCGCGCGTCGGCGTGATCACCGGGTCGGCGGAACCGCACGCGCCAGCGCCGCGTCGAGCGCCTTCTCCGCGTCGCACGGCAGATCCGGTTGCACGCCGGTGCCCTCCCAGTTGCCACCGGTGCATGCGTCGCGGACGTACGCCTCCGGCAGCAGCCCGCGGACGTGCGGGGTGAGCTGGATCGGCGTCACGTGGTCCGCCGCCCCTCGGGTGGTCTCCCCCACCACGGTGACCCGGCCGCGGGCCTGCAGGTGGTAGGCCAGCGCCTTGGCCGACGAGTAGGTGCGCCCGGAGACCAGCAGGGCAACGTCCTGGGTCAGCGCGGTGCCGGGAGCCCGGTCCGCGGTCCACCACTGGCGCCGCCGGTCCCGGTAGACCACTTCGGACAGTTCCTGGGCGCCGTCGCCGAGCAGCCATCCGGCCACCGCGGCCACCGTCGCCGGGTCGCCGCCGCCGTTGGCGCGCAGGTCCAGCACCAGCCGCGACGATCCCCGGACCAGGGCGAAGGCGCCGTCCACGTACGGCTGCGCAACCGCCCACGACTCCAGCCCGTCCAGCACGATCAGACCGGTGCCGTCGTCCAGCCGGCGCACCGCCGAGACCCCCGCCCCCCGCGCCCGCGCCGCCGCCGGGTCGGACGCCGGCCACCCCCGCGGCTCGTCGTCCGGCGTCCCGCCCCCGGCCGGGTCGAAGTGCAGTTCCAGATGCCGCGCGTGCCGCCAGGCGACCCGCTCGAGCTCACCGCAGGCCGCCGCGGTGACCGGCCCGCCGCCGCCCGCCACGGTGACCGGCCCGCCGCCGCCGGTCGCGGTGACCGGCCCGCCGCCGGCTGCCACGGCGAGATCGGCGGTGAGCCGGTCCAGCCGCGGCTCGTCCGGCATCAGCCGGCGTAACCAGCCGGTCAGCACGTCCACCAGGTTCGCCACCGGATCCGTCGACATGCACCGACCCTAGGTGCCGGCGCACCGGAACGCCCTCTGCTTTCGGCGAAGCAGAGGGCTCAGCCCCGGCGCCGCCGGCTGTGCGAGGCGGCACAGATCGCCGCGCCGCACGCCGTGCCGCCCCGACACGACGCCATCGGCCGGTGCGGCTGCGGCTGCTCCAGGCCAGCGGCCGAAGTGCCCTCGCATCCGCGCAACGGTGTCCGATCCCCGATCCCGTTACTCACTTGAGCAACGGTTTACGGCACCATCTGGCGAGCCGGATATCGACGTGGTTCGCTATCACGGGGGGAAACATGGGGGAACGGAAAGCCGGGGCGACCGCCACCGGACGGGCGGTGATTCCGGCCATGGGACGGTGGGGGCTGTCCCCGCTGGCCGATGTGATCTATCGGACCTTGGTCCTGCTGGGCTCGGGCGACGACGCCCAGCTGTCCCGGGAACTCGGCGTCGAGCCGGCCCGGATCGGCACCGGAATGGAGGAGCTGGTCGCGGCCGGCGCGGTCCGCCGGTCCGGCCGGGGCGGCCAGCGGTTCTGGGTGGCGCGGGACGTCACCGAGCTGACGGCCACCCGGTGCCCTCGCCGCGCGCCGGTGCTGGTCACCGAGCAGTGCCGCCGGCATCTCGCCGCGGTGGCCAGTGTCCATCTCGACCGCATCCCGTCGGGTCTGGTCCGGGTGCTGCCGAGCCGGAGCGGCGCCCGGAACCGGATCGCCGATCTGGCCACCATGGAACGCCGGGAACATCTGGCGATCAACACCGAGGACGTCATCACCGCCGACGCGGCCCGGGTCGCCGGGCCGATCGACCGGTCGTTGATCGCTCGGGGTGTGCGGTTGCGGACCCTCGGGCTGCCGCCGCAAGACGGCCGGCCGGATGCCATGGCGCCGGGCGGCGAGCACCGGGCGGCACCGGTGCTCCCGCTCAAGCTCATGGTGTTCGACCGGCGGGCCGCGTTGTTCCCGCGCGATCCGGCCGACTTCAACGCCGGTGCGGTCGAGGTGACCGACGCCGACGCGGTGGCCCACCTGACGCAGCTGTTCTACCGGATCTGGCGTACCGCCAGTGACCCGAGCCGGCAGGAGGTGCCAGCCGTCGTGCTGACCAGCCGGGAGAAGACGATCCTGACGCTGCTCGCCGCGGGCGCGAGCGAGGAGGCGGCCGCCGGTCAACTCGGCCTCAGCCGGCGGACCGTCGTCTACACCATGCGTGCGCTGATGGATCGGCTCGGCGTGGAGAACCGGTTCCAGCTGGCCCTCGTCCTCGGGGCGGCGCGGGCGATACCCCTACCCCCGGCCACCCAGCACCCACCACCGGAGGCATCGAGGTGAAGCACAGGAACCGATGGACCAGCGCGGTCGTCGCCGCGGCGGCATTGATCCTCACCGCGGCGAGCAGTACCGCGGCCGCGGCACCGCCGGCGCCGAGCCCGGCGACCGACGACGGCTGGCAGATGGCCACGTGCGTGGTTCCGGAGTTCCGGGAGGTCAACCGGGATGCCGGCATCGATATGCTGGTGCTGACCGGCTCGGCCACACAGTGCCGGCCGATCGTCCGCACCGCCGGCTTCCGGATCGCCACCTACCATCCCGGCGCACCGCTCGGTGTGGCGGAGAGCTACAACATCCGGCTGTTCGACACCCTGTACCAGGGCGCCTTCCCGGTCCGGGACTTCGGCACCGCGGTCCTGCCGGACGAGCCGGGCGAGTACGGCGTCTGTCTGCTCGCCGGCGCGAACGAACGGATCGCCTGCCGGCTGGTCACCGTGGCGGCGGAGAAACCCGGCGAGATCAAGGCGACCCTCGCCCCGCTCGCGGTGGACGCGCCGCTGGTGAACCGGGGCGTCGTGGCCGGTCCGTACACCGGCGAGATCGAACCGCCGGGCGACCTGACCGGCGCGTGCGGCACCTGTTTCTAACCCCGGACGGGCGAGCAGGCCATCTGTGTGCCGCCCGGGCCCGGCACCTCAGTGACCCAGCCCCGCTTCCCGCGCCCGCACGATCGCCTCGGCCCGGTCGGCCACTTGGAGCTTGGTGAAGACGTTCGACACGTTGTTGCGCACCGTCTTGGGCGACAGGTACAGCGCCGCGGCGATCTGCTGGTTGGACCGGCCCGCCGCGAGCAGTTCCAGGATCTCCCGTTCCCGGCTGGTCAGCTGCGGGAAGGCCGCGGTCGGCCCGGGTGGGCCGGCAGCGAAGAACTCGGCGATCCGCAGCGCCAGCGTGGCGCCGAAGACGGCGCCGCCGGCCGCCACCGTGGTGATCGCCCGCACGATCTCCTCCTGCTCGGCGCCCTTGACCAGGTAACCGCGGGCGCCGGCGCGCACCGCGGCGAACACCGTCCCGTCGTCCTCGGACATGGTCAGTACCAGGATCCCGGTCTCCGGCGCGTCGGCGACCAGCGCCCGGGTCGCCTCGACGCCGTTCAGCCTGGGCATCTGCACGTCCATCACCACCACGTCGGGACCCAGCCGGACCGCCGCCGCCACCGCCTCGGCGCCGTCGGCCGCGGTGCCCACCACCTCGATGCCGTCCACCGAAGCCAGCAGCAGGGCCAGCCCGTCCCGGAAGACCGGATGGTCGTCGGCCACCAGCACGCGGATCGGCTCGTCGCTCATCAGCGCACCTCTTCCAGCACCAGCGGCAGTCGCGCGCGGACCACCGTCCCGCGCTCGTCCGGGCACTCTATCCGGCACTCCCCGCCCAGCTCGGCGGCACGCTCACGGAGCGACACCAGGCCCACCCCGGTGGGCGTGCCGGGCGGGATGCCGTCGCCGTCGTCGGTCACCCGGACCTCCAGTGCCCCGTCGGAGACCGCCAGCCGGACCGCACACGAGCGGGCGTGGGCGTGTTTCGCCACGTTCGCCAGGGCCTCCGAGACGATCCGGTACGCGGCCACCTCGACCGCCGCCGGCAACGTGTCCAGGCCGTCCCCGCCGTCCACCGTGACGGTCAGCCCGGGCGTCCGCAGCCGGGCCGCCTGCTGCCGGACCGCGCCGGCCAGCCCGACGTCGTCCAGGGCCGGCGGGCGCAGGTCGTGCACCAGCCGCCGGACGTCGGCCACCGCCGAGGTGACGTCCTCGCGGGCCTGCTTGAGTAGCTTGTCCGCCTCGGCCGGTTGCCGTGTCGCCAGGTTGCGGGCGGCGTCGATGCGCAGCCCCACCCCGCCCAGCGCCGGCCCCAGCCCGTCGTGCAGGTCGCGGCGCAGCCGGCGGCGTTCCTCCTCGCGGGCGCTGACGATCTGTTCCCGGCTCCGCTGCAGTTCCCGGGCCAGCCGGGCGGTCCGGGCCGCGAACGCCGCCTGCCGGACCAGGTCGCCGAGCAGCCGCTCGTCGGTGTCGGTGAGGGCGATCCGCGGCCCGTGCGCGGGCAGCAGCAGCCGGCCGATCGCCGCACCGCGATAGGTGATCGGCAGGTCGCGCACGTCGGCCGGTGCGGTGCCGTACGAGGCCACCACCCGGTCCACTTCGACCGCCACGTACGGCGACCGGAACGCCTCGGCCACCGACCGGGCCACCGCGAGCAGCTCGTCCTCCGGGGTGTCCGACCGCTCCAGCCGCTCGGCCAGCCCGGCCACCACCCGGTACGGGTCGTCCCGCCGGCCCAGCACCAGCCGGCGCACCAGCCGTCGGAGCCGCTGCCGCAGCGGCCCGTACAGGGCGGTGACCACCAGCAGCGTGACCACCGCTGCGTCCCGCGCGGCCAGCCGGTCGCCCAGCAGCGTGCCGGCCACACCGAGCAGCACCACGTCGATCAGCAGCACCGAGGCGGCCAGCACCGCGTAGAGCACGGTGCCGCCGAGCAGGCGCTCGATGTCCAGCAGGTTCGGCCGGACGATGCCGATCACCAGCGCCACGCCGGTCAGGCCCACCGCGGCGGTGAGCCCCAGCGACGTCCACGACCGCGGCAGCACCAGCGTCGACAGCATCACCGAGACGTCCACCACGGCCGCCCACAGCAGCCAGCGCATCCGCGCCCGGCGCTCCGGGTCGCCGGCCGAGCGGCGGTACCGGCCGACCACCACGGCGAACGGCACGATCAGGCTCAGCGGCACCGCGGCGCCGGCCACGGTGAGCAGCGGTCCCCACACCGGGTCCGGCAGCGGCAGCGTGGTCAGGTCCAGGTCGAGGCCGGCGAACGGCGCCGGGATCGGCCCGGTGCCCGAGTCGGCCTGGGCGATGCCGGCCGGAACCACGAGCAGCACCAGCGGCAGCAGCGCGGTGCTGGCCAGCCCGGCGATCGACGCGACGCGCCAGCGCCCGCGGGGCAGTCGCCCGTCCGGGTAGAGCAGCAGCACCAACGGCAGCGAGAGCAGCAGCGAGGCACCGAGGCGCTGGTACGCCCAGAAGGCCAGTTCCGCGCCGGGCCCGGCCGGGGTGGTGAGGGTGGCGTAGGCCAGCCAGGCCGCCGCGGTGCCGTCCACCGCCCAGTGCACCCCGGTGATCACCAGCACCCAGGCCACCGGGTGCCGGGGCATCCGGCGCATCAGCAGCGCGCCCGGCACGGTCAGCAACACGCCGGCCAGACCGGCGACCCAGCCGGGCTCGAGGACCGTCGCGGTCCGGTGCGCGGCCGGCACCCGGGTGTCGAGGATCAGCGCGGTCACCCAGGCAGTGGCCGCTAGCAGCACCGCGCCGGCCGCCACCGCCGTGATCAAGGGTCGCGCGCGCGTCGGAGTGGTCACCGGATCATCGTGACAGCGCGGGCGTCCCGTTGACCCGAGGACCGGTGTCCCTCACCACTCGGGACACGAGGCAGGATGGGGCCATGGAGTACGTCAACCCGTCCGGTGAGTTCACCCGGGACCAGAACTACATCAGCACCCGGATCACCGCCGACGGACGGGACGGCTACCCGGTGGAACCCGGCCGGTACCGGCTCGTCGTCAGCCGCGCCTGCCCGTGGGCGAACCGGTCGATCATCGTGCGCCGGCTGCTCGGCCTGGGGGACGTGCTGTCCATGGGGATCGCCGGGCCGACGCACGACGAACGCAGCTGGACCTTCGACCTCGATCCCGGCGGCCGGGACCCGGTGCTGGGCATCGAGCGGCTGGAGGAGGCGTTCCGCAAGCGGTTCCCGGACTACGACAAGGGCATCACCGTACCGGCGATGGTGGACATCCCGACCGGTCAGGTGGTCACCAACGACTTCGCACAGATCACCATCGACCTGTCGCTGGAATGGGCCAAGTACCACCGCGAGGGCGCACCGCAGTTGTATCCCGAGCACCTTCGCGCGGAGATCGACAAGATCAACAAGGTCGTCTTCGCGGACGTGAACAACGGCGTGTACCGGGCCGGGTTCGCCGGCACCCAGGGGGCGTACGAGAAGGCGTACGACCGGCTCTTCGCCCGTCTCGACAAGCTTTCCGACCACCTGGCGCAGCAGCGGTACCTGGTCGGCGACACCATCACCGAGGCGGACGTGCGGCTGTTCACCACGCTGGTCCGGTTCGACGCGGTCTACCACGGCCACTTCAAGTGCAACCGGCACAAGCTCACCGAGATGCCGGTGCTGTGGGCGTACGCGCGGGATCTGTTCCAGACACCGGGGTTCGGCGACACCATCGACTTCGTCGACATCAAGAAGCACTACTACGTGGTGCACACCGACATCAACCCGACGCAGATCGTCGCGGCCGGCCCGGATCTGTCCACCTGGCTGACCGACCACGGCCGGGAGCGGCTGGGCGGCCGGCCGTTCGGCGACGGCACACCACCACCGCCGCCGAAAGAGCCGGTGCCGGCCGGCCACGGGGCGGTACCGTCCACCCCGTGACCGACGATCTGGACGTCCGTGGCTTCGCCCGCCAGTTCCGGGCCTTCCTGGAGGCGGTGCACCGGCTGATGCCGCCGACCGAGCCGTCCGGGCTGGCCCGGCGGCTCGAGGAACACCTGGGCGTGGACCCGGCCGGCCTGCCGGTGATCACCGAGGCGCTGCCGCCGTACGAGCTGGTGAACATCCAGGCGGCGCTGGACGCCTTCCTGGCCGACCCGGACGTCACCGCCGAGCTGATCGGCATCGCCGGCGGCGGCCGGGAGCATCAGGGTTTCGGCGACCTGGTGGACGCGGCCCGCCGGCACGGCGGCTACGACATCGGCGCGGTGGACTACACCACGATGTCGGTCGGCGTCGGCCGGGAACGGGCCTGCGTCAGCTACGGCCTCTACCTGATCGCCGAGCGCGGCCATCGCCACGCCGCACTGGTCCGGCTGAGCGGGCACCGGCACGGCCCGCCGGAGCTGCTGATCGAGGTGCTCGGCACGGACGCGGACGCCACCCGGGCGCTGCTGAAGACGCTCCGCGAGCTGGCGGTCCGCCACCACGTGGCGCGCGGCCAAGTGCTGTCGTTCGAGTCGCACGAGTACGGCCACGGCATCGGCCCGCTGCAATTCCACGAGCGGCCGCGGGTGGACGCCGCCGACGTGGTGCTGCCGGCCGGGGTGCTGGAGTCGGTGCACCGGCAGGTGATGGGTGTCGCCGAGCATCGGGAGCGGCTGCAGGCGGCCGGTCACCACCTGAAGCGCGGCGTGCTGCTGTTCGGGCCGCCGGGCACCGGCAAGACGCTGACCGTACGGCATCTGATCGGCGCACAGCCGGACTCGACCGTGATCGTGCTCACCGGGCTGGGCCTGCACTTCATCCGGGAAGCGTGCAGCCTGGCCCGGCTGCTGCCGCCGGCCGTGGTGGTGCTCGAGGACGTCGACCTGGTCGCCGAGGAGCGCGACCACTCGCCGGTCGGCGGCGGCAACCCGCTGCTGTTCCAGCTGCTCAACGAGATGGACGGGGTGGCCGGGGACGCCGACATCGCGTTCCTGCTCACCACCAACCGGCTGGACCTGGTGGAACCGGCGCTGGCCCAGCGCCCGGGCCGGGTCGACCTGGTGGTGGAGGTTCCCCTGCCGGACGAGGCCGGCCGGCGGCGGCTGCTCTCGCTGTACCGGGTGTCCACCCCCTTGACCGCGGACGAGGTGGATCAGGTGGTCGCGGCGACGGCCGGCGCCACCGGGTCGTTCTTCGCCGAGCTGGCCCGCCGCGCCGAGCTGCTGGCCGCCACCGCGGACGACGAGCGGGCCGCGCTGCCGCACATCCGGACGGCGCTTGACGAGCTGACCCGCAGCCAGGCCGCGGTGACCGAGGCGTCCGCTAGGCGCGATCCGCGAGCGCCGCACGTAGCAGGGTGGACAGTTGCCGTACCTGGGCGGGCGCCATATGGCTGAGCAGCCGGGTCTGCTCGGCCAGACCGGCGGCCACCGCCTCGTCGATGATCTCGCGGCCGCGCTGGGTGAGCCGGACCAGCACGCTGCGCCGATCGGTCGGTGACGGCACCCGGACCACCAGGCCGGCCCGTTCCAGCCGGTCCAGCCGCGCGGTGGTGCCGCCGCTGCTGAGCATCATCGAGCCGGCCAGCGCGCCCGGCGACAGCTCGTACGGCGGGCCGGAGCGCCGCAGCGTGGCCAGCACGTCGAATTCGGCACGGCCGATGCCGTGCGCCGCGTACGCCTTCTCCACCGCGTCGCCGGACACCCTGGCGAGCCGATAGATCCGCCCGAACACCGCCATCGGCTCGGTCTGCAGGTCGGGCCGCTCGGCGGCCCACTGTTCGATGATCCGGTCCACCCCATCCACGACCTCATTATCTCGACGTCGAACCTCTTGACAAGAAGAGGCCTGCGAGAAAGTATCTCTACGTCGAGATACTTTACGTCGAGGGAGTTCCGATGAGGGCCCTGCTGATCACCGCCATCACTCCGGCTGTCTGGGGCACCACGTACGCCGTGACCACGGAGTTTCTCCCACCGGGCCGGCCCCTGCTCAGCGGCATGCTGCGCGCACTGCCCGCCGGCCTGCTGCTGCTCGCGGCCACCCGCAAGCTGCCGGCCGGCGCCTGGTGGTGGAAGTCCGCGGTGCTCGGCCTGCTCAACATCGGCGTCTTCTTCACGCTGCTGTTCGCCGCGGCGTACCGGCTGCCCGGCGGCATGGCCGCGGTGCTGGGCGCAGCGCAACCGCTGATCGTGGCCGGGCTCACCGTGCTGCTGCTGACCGAGCGCGTGCGCCTCCGCACGGTGGTCGCCGGCGTCCTCGGCGCCGGTGGCGTGACCCTCGCCGTGCTGACCGCCAGCGCCCGGCTGGACACCCTGGGCATCCTGGCCGGCCTGGCCGGCACGGCGTCGATGGCGCTCGGGGTGACGCTGACCAAGCGCTGGGGCCGGCCGGGCGTCTCGCTGCTCACCTCGACCGGCTGGCAACTGACCGCGGGCGGGCTGTTCCTGATGCCCCTGGTGCTCACCGTCGAAGGGCTGCCGGGCGCGCTGACCGCGCCGAATCTGGCCGGATACGCGTACCTGTCGCTGATCGGCACGCTGCTGGCGTACAGCATCTGGTTCTGGGGTCTGGAGCGGCTGCCGGCCGCGAACGCCTCCCTGCTCGGGTTGCTCTCCCCGCTGGTGGCCACCGTGGTGGGCTGGGCGGCGCTCGGTCAGGCCCTGACACCGGTGCAGGTCAGCGGCATGGTGCTGGCCTTCAGCGCGGTGGTCTGGGGACAGCGGGCAGGGCGCTCACCGCAGGTCGCGATTCGCCAGAATGCGGTGGCCGCAGCCGTGCCGGGCGACCCGCAGCATCGCCCGGCCGAGCCGGTCGGTGCTGGTCACGTAGTTCGGCGCGACCCGGTCGAGCAGCGACAGCAGCGGGGCGGCGACGGTGTAGACGGTGTTGTACCAGCCCACCCGGGACCGGGCGCCCCGGGTCGGCCGGATGATGCCCGGCCGGGCCGCGTAGCCGTTCGGGAACAGCTCGATGACCGCGTTCTCGGTGCGGCCCTTGACCCGCTGCCACATCTGCCGGCCGGTGGCGTTGGTGCCGGCGCCGGAGACGTAGATGAAGGTCAGATCGGGATTGATGCCGGCCAGCGTCCGGGCCGCCGCGACCGGGAAGTCGTAGCTGATCTTGGTGTATGCCGCCTCGTCCCGGCCCACCGACGAGACGCCGAGGCAGTAGAAACATGCGTCGTATCCGGTTAGCTCGCCGGCGACCGGGGTCAGGTCGGTGAAGTCGGCGAGGCTCAGCTCGCGCAGCTTCGGGTGCCGGACCCCGGTCGGCCGGCGCCCGACCGTGAGCACCTGCTCGACGTCCGACGCGAGCAGGCTCTCGTGCAGAGCGCCGTGGCCGACCATGCCGGTGGCACCGAAAATGATCACCTTCACGCCGGCTCTCCCTTCCGCGGTGCGCAGCCCGACCGCCCCGAGCACCATACGGCGGCCCCGCGGGAAAACGTCGTACCGGTTGCCTATGGTGGCCCGGTGCCCGTCGAACGCTGGTCCCCCGCTCAGGTCGCCGCCCTCGCGCGTGACGCGAGCTCGCTGACCGGCGCGCGCACCGTCAGCCGGCCGGAGCGGTGGGCCGGGGCCGGGCGGTCCGCCGACCTCCTGTGGGGGCTCTGCCGGGGCAGCGGCGCACACCCCTACCAGGTGTGTGTTGATCTGACCGGGCCGGCGTACCGGTGCTCCTGCCCGAGCCGCAAGGTGCCCTGCAAGCACGCGCTCGGGTTGCTGATGATGTGGTCCACGGGCGGAGCCGTGCCGCAGGCCGACCCGCCCGCGTTCGCCGCCGAGTGGCAGGCGACCCGGGCGGCCCGCACCGCCGCCGCACCGCGACCGGCCCGGCCGCCCGACCCGGCGGCCGCGGCCAAACGCCTGCGCCGGCGCGAAGACCGGGTGGCCGGCGGCCTGGCCGAGCTCAGCCGCTGGCTCGACGACCAGGTGCAGCAGGGCCTGGCCGGGGCCGAGCGGGCCGGCTGGCG
>DASSAL010000175.1:0-7298 GCA_035685405.1 Actinoplanes sp.
GCCGTTGATCTTCACGGCGACCGACCGCAGCGGCCGGCTCCGGCTGGCGCTCGACGTCTTCTGCGCGGTCATCCGCACCGTGCCGCCGCCGGCCCGGACCAACTGCTCGACCCGGGCCGTCGCGGCCAGCGCGTGGCACTCGCCGCGGCGCCGCGACGCCACCGCGGAGTACACGGTCTGCTCCATCGACTGCACGCCGATCAGCCGGATCGACCGCGGCGTGCTCGTGCCGTCGCCGGCCACGTCGACCAGCAGCGTGTCACCGTCCGCCACCCAGGCCACCTGGCCCGTCCACACGTGACAGGCCGGGCCGCCGTCGGGGCGGCAGGTGGCAGCGGCCGCCGCCGGAGTGGCCGGCGCCGCGGCCAGCACGGTTGCCGAGACGGCGGCGATCAGGGCGGCAACGGTACGACGCGGCACGGACGGGTCCCTTCGACGGAACGAGTTCGCCCCACAGTCGGCAGTCCCCTGCCGGGCTTGAGGGAAAGCAGGGGATGTAAGTATCGAAGATAGATGACTCCTTACATCGACCACCCGGAGAGCTGGCAGGAGAGCTGGGACCGCCAGCAGGAGGCGTGCTGCGCCCGGGCGGCATCTTCGTCAACGCGGACTACATGCCGGACCACGGCCTGCCGGCCTTCAGCAAGCGGCTGCTGGCCCGGGCGGACGCCCGCCGCGATGCCCCGGTACGCGGCCGGTGTGGTGCTCTCCTGGCCGGACTGGTGGAGCACTTCGCCACCCAGGAGGTCCTCCGGCCGCTGGTGGCCGCGTGATCGGATCTATCCGTCGGACCAGCACAGCGCGGAATGGCTGCCGCCGGTGTCCTGGCACGTCGCGGCGTTGCGCAACGCCGGTTTCACCCAGGCCGGCGTGCTGTGGCGCGGCGGCGTCGACGCAGCGGTGATCGGTGTCCGGTGATCCGGCCTAGAGTGGGCGAATGCCATTGACCGGAGAATATGCGCCCAGCACCGCCGGCTGGGCCCGCAACCAGGCCGAACGGTTCGAAGCGACCGGCGGCGCCGAGGCCAACCTCATGCAGGGCCGCCCGATCGTGCTGATCACCTCGGTCGGCGCGAAGAGCGGCAAGCTCCGCAAGACGCCGTTGATGCGGGTCGAGCACGACGGCGAGTACGCGGCGGTCGGCTCGCTCGGCGGTGCGCCGAAGCACCCGGTCTGGGTCTACAACCTGCGCGCCCACCCGCATGTCGAGCTGCAGGATGGCGCCGAGAAGCACGAGTACACCGTGCGGGAGCTGGACGGCGAGGAGCGGGAGCTCTGGTGGGAGCGGGCGGTGCAGGCATATCCGCCGTACGCGAGCTATCAGCGGAAGACCGAGCGACAGATCCCGGTTTTCCTGCTCACCCGGGCCGGCTAGCCGCGGGCCGATCGGGCGGCCGGCACCACCAGCGGGGTGCCGGTCTGCGGGTCCGGGATCACCTCAGCTGGGGAGTCGTTCAGGCAAACACGCGGAGATCGCCCGGCGCCGCTGTCTGCACTGGACAGCCGGTCGCTCAACGGTGAAAACGGCTGTATTCCCGGCCTTCGCCAGACGATCATGGAGGAATGCGTACCCCCCATCAGTCCGTCGACCGGCTCGGCAGCCGTCCGGTGGCGTCGGCGACGGCCCCGCTTCCGCTGTCCGGTTCGGTCGATGACGGCGACCGGCTGGTGGACGTGGTGGACCTGCTCGCGCTGGACGCGTTCGTCACCGGCCGGGAGCCGTTCGGCCGCACCACGTACCTGGAGAACGTCCGCGCCGACGCCGCCTTGACCACCGACGACGCCCGGGTCGTGCGGGACGCGGTGGAGGAGGACGGCCAGGGCAGGCTGTCCGTGGGTGACGGCTGGACGCTGCACGTCACCCGCTGGCGGCAGAGCCGGCGGGCCCGGGTCACGGTGACCGCGATCAGCGCCGACCTGGCCGAGACGGTGCTCGCCACCGCGACGTCCGGCGCGGTCGAGGAACCGGCCCCGGCGCCGGACAGCGTGCCGATCGGGTTCTGGCACTTCGGCACGCACGGCCCGCGCCGGGTGCAGCGGGAGATCGACGCCGCCCCCTGGGACAGGATCCGCGCCAACTACGCCGACCCGGTCGCCCGCACCCTGGAACGCCTGATGGCCATCGACGGCACCGTGGTCAACGGCCGGCTCCTGCTGTTCCACGGTGAGCCGGGCACCGGCAAGACCACCGCGCTGCGGGCACTGGCCCAGCAGTGGCGGTCGTGGTGCCAGGTGGACTGCGTGCTCGACCCGGATCGGCTGTTCGGGGATCCGGCATATCTGATGAGCGTGGCCCTGGGCAGCGGGGACGCCGACGAACCGCGCTGGCGGCTGCTCATGCTGGAGGACTGCGACGAGCTGATCAGCGGCGAGGCCAGGGCCAGCGCCGGGCAGTCGCTGTCCCGGCTGCTCAACCTGACCGACGGCCTGCTCGGCCAGGGCCGCAACGCGCTGATCGCGATCACCACCAACGAGGACCTGGCCTCGCTGCACCCCGCGGTGGTCCGGCCCGGGCGGTGCCTGGCCAGCATCGAGGTCGGCCGGTTGTCGTACGCCGAAGCCGTCGCCTGGCTGGGCACCGCGGCCGGCGTCGGGCCGGACGGCGCCACGCTGGCCGAGTTGTACGCGCTGAAGACCGGCGCGCAGCCGGTCACCGTTCCGGCGGTCACGGCGCCGGCCGGGATGTACCTGTAGCCAGATCGGCCAGGGCGCCGAGGAACCGGTCCTCGTCGACATGCGGGTGCCGGCCACCGAACACGTCGGCCAGCGTCCAGTAGTGCGACACCGCGGCCATCAGCACGGCCGCGGTGGCCGCATGGTCGGCGTCCCGGTCGCCGGACTCGCGGCGCACCCACTCGGTCAGCGCCTCGTGCACCCGGCTCAGCTCCTGCGCCCGGACCAGCTCCAGCAGCTCCGGGAAGGCGGCCAGGTCGCGCAGCAGCAGCCGGTTGATGTCGCGCTCCTCGGCCAGCCGGCGCAACCCGGCCCGGGCCACGGCGAGGAACCGCTCCCGCGGTGGCCGGCCGGCCAGGGCAGCCGGGTCGGCCAGGTAGGCGAGCAGCGGCCGGCCCTGCTCGGCCTGCCGGCGCAGCGCCTCCTCGAGCACCGCACGCTTGCTCCGGAAGTGCCGGTACAGCCCGCCGGCTCCCGCGGACAATCCGGCGGCGGCCTCGATCTGGGCGATCGTGGTGGCGCGATATCCCTGGCGCCCGAACAGCTCCATGGCCTTCGCGACGATGACGTCCTTGGTGCTCAGTGCAGCTCCAGCCGGTAGTGCAAGGTCCGCCAACCCTTGCGCCGGTGGACGGCCGGCACCATCCGGCCGTGCAGCCACGGGTATTTCGCGGCGAGCAACGCGCCGGCCCGGACGGCCTCGTCACCATCCAGCAGCCGCGCGGTGCCGGTCACCGCAGGCCCGGTCGGGCGGCCCCGGAAGGTGCTCGGCGCCACCCGTACCTCCGGGAAGTTGCGCAACCGCTTGGCCTTGCCGGCGGCGTCGTAGGTGCGGAAGAACAACCGCCCGCCGTCGGCCACGATGCTGACCGGGGTGGCCACCCAGGTGCCGTCGCGCTTGCGCGTCTCCAGCAACACCGTCCGTTGTCGCGCCATCGTCTCGAGGGCGGTCACAACCCCTCCCTCCGGGTCGTAAGTAAGTGCATACTTACAGCATTCCATCAGCCTGTCAAGCACCGGAAACCCGGCCGAATTAGGCGTGCGGTTAGGGTGCAATCACCATTCAGGTAAGCCAAATCGGGGGTAATACATGGGTCGCGCGTGGCTCGCCGTCGTGCTCATCCTGGCGGGCTGCGGGGCGCCCACCGCGCCCCTCGAGAAGCCCGCGCCGTCGTCCGCTACGCCCGTCGAGACGCCGGCGCCGACGCCCGCGCCGCCCGCTGACACGCGGTCGGCGTCCCGGATGCTAGCGCTGCCGCGTGCCGCCGGCGCCTGGCCGGGCGCGAACGGTCTGTCCGGCGTCAACGGCAACCCCACCTTCGACACCGCGCACGTCCAGGCCTTCTGCACCGCTCGCGGCCGTCCGTGCAAGATCGCGCACACCTACACCGATCGTACGAGCTACGAGTCCATGACCAGCGGGACCGGCTGGACGTTCGAGTTCTTCGCGGACTTCCCGGGCGTGCTGGTGGTTTCGCAGGGCCTGGCGCCGACCGGCGGTGAGGCGGAGCTGGCGCGCTGCGCGGCCGGTGCGCACGACGAGGCGTGGCGGCGGTTCGGCCGGCTGATGGTCGCGCACGGCCGGGCTGACTCGATCGTGCGTCTGGGCTGGGAGATGAACGAACGCACGATGCCCTGGCGAGCGCGGGACACCAGGGCGTACGTGGCGTGTTACCGGCGGGCCGCGGACCACATCCGGGCGACCAACCCGGCGGTCATCCTGGACTGGACGATCAATGCCCACGGCTCACCGGACGGTCTGTGCGGTGGCCTGAGCACCAACTGCTACCCGGGTGACGCCTACGCCGACATCGTGGGCATTGACAACTACGACCACTTCCCGTGGAGCCCGACGAAGGCGGCGTTCGACGCGACGGCGGCCAAGGCGGAGGGCCTGACCTGGCTGTTCGACTTCGCGCGGGCGCACGGAAAGCCGTTCTCGGTGGGCGAGTGGGGCGTGGTGCCGACGGGTGACGCGGGCCGGGAGAACCCGGGGTTCATCCGGTGGATGCACGAGTGGTTCGCGGCCCATGCGGAACACCTGGCCTACGAGGCGTACTTCTCCGACTGCGGCGCGGGCGGCGTGCAGAGCAGCCTGTTCCTCGACGATGCCGCCTGTGCCCGCAATCCGCGGTCCGCTGAGCGCTACCGCTCGCTCTGGGCTGACTGATTCATCCGTCTTCGTCACTGTACGCATATGGGCAAAAGCCGCAAGTTACGCTTCCGCGAGACGGCCCGGCGAGCCATCTCGTGCGCGGGCCCCACCTATCCGAACCGACTCGGCCCCAGAGCCGTAGGAGGACCTCGCATGCGTACGTCCAGTTCACTGTCCCGGCTGCTCGGCGCCGGGCTCACCGCCAGCGCGGTGACCGCAGCCATACTCATGGCACCGTCGTCCGCCATGGCGGCCCCGGTCACATCGCTGAGCCCCGCCGTGGGACCGGCGGGTATCAGGGTCACAGCGGTGGTGCCCAACCTCACCGCGCTCACCAACGCCACATCGGTGGGCGTCGTGATGCGGACCGAAGCCACGTGCCCGGGAACGTACAA
This sequence comes from Actinoplanes sp., assembly GCA_035685405.1. GTDB lineage: Bacteria > Actinomycetota > Actinomycetes > Mycobacteriales > Micromonosporaceae > Actinoplanes. The sequence continues at coordinate 5,224 of DASSAL010000175.1, forward strand.
CACGACACCGGCCGCGTCCAACGTCGCGGTGGCCGCGACCAACCCGGCGAAGGGGGCGGTCGGCGGCAGCACCACGCCGGTCTCGTTCACGGTGCCGACGCTGACCCTGGGGGCCAGCGGCGCTCCGCGGGCATACACCGTGTGCATCTATGCGGGCACCGTCGTCAACACCAGCGTGATCGTGCACGACGTGGGCAGCAACCCCCAGTTCACGGTGACGCCGGCCGCGACGACCACCCCGCTCACCGGCGCGAGCGGCGCCGGCGGCACGATCACCGTCACCGTCCCCGGCACGGTCACGCTGCCCGCGAGCCTGGACGCGATCTTCACGGCGGGCGGCACCGGCGCCTGCCCGGCCACGTACAGCGGCGGCAGCAACATCACGCAGGCCGCGGTGACCCGTACCTCCAACACGGTGGCCTCGATGGCGATCCCGCTCGGCGTGCTGGGCACGGGTACCACGGCGACGCCGTACACCGTCTGCCTCTACGACCAGTCCAGCACCAACCTGGTCGCGGTGTCGAGCACCACCTACTCGGTCACCCTGCCGACGTCCACGCTGAGCTCGGTGATCGGTTCGTCCGCCGGCGGCCAGGGCATCACGTTCACGTCGGTGTCGAACTTCCTGCTGAACGTGGCCAGCCCCGGCGTCGCGTTCGTGACCACCGCCCGGTGCCCCACCACCTACCCGGCCGGCGGCGCCGTCACGGTGAACGGCGAGGCCGGCACCGCGGTGCAGGCTGCCGGTGGCGCCGTCCGGCGTCTGGCCAACAACCGCCTCGCGGTCACCGTACCGGCGCTGCCGCTGACCAACTCGGAGCCGACCGCGTACATGGCCTGCGTCTACAACGGCACCCAGGCCGGCACCAGCGCGATCCTCACCGCGGCCGCGTACACCTCGACCACGGTCCCCGCCCCGACCGGCATCTCGCCGACCGCGGGTCCCGCCCAGGGTGGCAACACCGTCACGGTGACCGGTACCGACTTCCCGACGACCGCCGGTTCGATCACGGCGACGCTGGGCGGCGCCGCGCTGACCAACATCACGCCGATCAGCGCGACCACCTTCACCGCCACCGCACCGTCGCACAGCCCGGACAACAACGTGGCCCTGACCGTGACCACCTCTGCCGGTAGCCGGACCCTGCAGAACGCCTACTCGTTCCAGAACGCCCTGGACGTGGACCCGAACACCGCGCCGAACACCACGCGCCTGATCGACGTGACGGTGAACGGCACCGGGTTCCTGGCGCCGACCTTCGGCGGCAGCGGCAACGCCCGCATCTTCCTGGTCGACGGGGAGTACAACGGCGTCAACAACAACTCCGGTGTCCGCATCAACGGGCCGGTCGCCGAGTGCACCTCCGTGCTCGTCATCAGCGACAACCAGCTCGTCTGCAGCCTGCAGCTGAACCGGCGCCTGACGGCCGCGGCCAGCCCGGCGCTGTACGACGCGGCGGCCTACAACCACACGCCGGCCACGACGATCGAGACCGCGATCGGCAGCCGGTACATCACCGCGGCCACCGGGTCGTTCAACATGAACGACGTCGGCCAGCCGATCTCGCACGCCAACATCCCGGCGAACTCGACGATCACCGCCGTCATCTCGCCGACCCTGGCGCTGATCTCGGCTGCCGCGACGGTCAACACCAGCGGTACGCCGGTGACGCCGACCTTCGGCGGGGCGATCCGTACCACCGGCACGCTCACCGCTCTCAGCGGCGCCACCGCCCTCACGGGTGCGGCCGGCGCGTTCACCAGCGCCGACATCGGCCGCACGATCGGCACCCTGTCGGGTGTCCCGGCCGGCACCACGATCACCGGGATTTCTGCCACCGGTGACCGGGCTACGCTCTCGGCGGCCACCACCGGTGCGGTCAACGGTGCTGCCCCGCTGCACGCGCCGAGCGCGGTGCCGAACGGCGCCTACACCCTCACCTTCGTGAGCAACGGTGACGTCGGCGCCTCGGTGACCGACGACAACTACAACCAGAGCGTCGTCTCGAGCAGCTCGACCTTCACGGTCGCGCCCTTCTAGCCGGCAACCGCACCAAGCGGCGGGCCCGGGGGAA
>DASSAL010000176.1:0-22367 GCA_035685405.1 Actinoplanes sp.
GCACTGCGCGGTACCGGCCTGCGGCAGGCCCGGCACCTGGATGCTCACGGTGTCCGGCGTCCGGCCGCCCTGGCGGTCCTCGGTGGCCACGAAGAAGGCCGGCACCGGCGCCGGGTCCGGCGCCTGCCGCGTGCTGGACAGGAACCGGCAGGCGGTGTGGAAGTGACCGCGGGTGATGCCACCCTGCAGCACCGAGCTCTCCACGTAGTAGCCGCCCTGGCCGGCCGCGAGGAACCGGTCGCGGATCAGGTTGCGAGTGCTCACCCCGAGCGTGAACGGCTGCCCCACCCGCACCGACCGGGGCGCCGACACGATCAGCAGCGACGGGTTGTTGGCGGCCACGCCGACCTCGCCGAACTCGGTGGACACACAGCGGTCGCCGAGCTGGAAGCCGGTGTGCGCCTCCAGCTGGCTCTCGCCGCAGTCGTTGGCAAGGATCTCCAGGCCGTTCACCGTCTCGCGGGTGGTGTTCTCCGCGCTGTCGTCCGCACTGGAGATCTGCGTGACGCCGATCAGCGCGCCGAACACGACGAGAGCGCCGGCCGCAGCCAGCAGACGGGTACGGCGGGGATGTGGCTCGGTAGCTCTGCGACGGCTAGCGGACCTACGCATGCGGGATACCTCGACGTTCACGGAATGCTGCCCTGAATTCCAGCTGACCCGGAGAGGCTAAGAGCACACGCGGTACCGACGCCAATTTCCGACAAAGAATTGAGAGGCTTTTGAGCGGCAATTAAAGAAGAAATATGGGAGCTCCACCGAACCCCCGGCATCATCCGTTCGGCCGATGTCACGGGTTCACCCGCGACGGAGACTGAACCACCGCAGCCCGGTCGCTGTACACGCTCGCGAGGCCCTTTGACAGGAGACGTCCATGACCGCCCTGAGTCAACCCCTCACCCGATCGGTGGTATCCCCGGCGGTGGCGGCAAAGTCCGTGCTGTGGGCGGCGATCCTGCTCAACGTCGCCTTCGTCGAGATCCTCTTCTTCACCTCGGATGTGCCGGAGAAGAACACCCTGATCACCATCGGCCGGTTCTTCGGTCTGCACGTCGCGCTCACCATGATCTTCCAGTTGCTGCTGATCGCCCGGCTGCCGTTCCTGGACCGGCGGATCGGCATGGACCGGCTCACCTCATGGCACCGGTGGACCGGGTTCGCGCTGTTCTGGACGCTGCTGCTGCACGTTTCGTTCATCGTGACCGGCTTCGCCCAGCTCTACCGCACCTCCATCCCGGCGCAGGTGGTCAGCCTGGCCGGATCGTGGCCGGTGCTGCTGGGCATGGTCGCCTTCGTGCTGATCGCGACGGTGGCGGTGGTCTCCGCCCGGGCGGCGCGCCGGCGATTGTCGTACGAGGCCTGGCACGCGGTGCATTTCGTGCTGTACGCGGTCATCGTGCTGGCGCTGCTCCATCAGATGGTCGAGCTGACCACGTTCACCGCCAACTCGCTGTCCCGGATGTACTGGTGGCTGCTGTGGGCGTTCGCGCTCGGCGCCCTGCTGATCGGCCGGCTGATCCTGCCGCTGGTGCGCAACCAGCGGCACCGGTTCCGGGTGGCCGCCGTGGTGCCCGAGTCGGACAACGTGGTCTCGGTGCACGTCACCGGCCGGCACCTGGACAAGCTGCCGGCCCGCGCCGGCCAGTTCATGCTGTGGCGGTTCCCCGGCCACAACCCGTGGTGGCAGGTGAACCCGTTCTCGTTGTCCGCCGCCCCGAACGGCGCCTCGCTGCGGCTGACCGCAAAGGCGATCGGCACGACCAGCGCCGGCCTGCGCGACCTACCGGTCGGCACCCGGGTGTTCGCCGAAGGGCCGTACGGGGCGTTCACCCAGGTACAGCGGCGCAAGGACGCGACCCTGCTGATCGCCGGCGGCGTGGGCGTCACTCCGATCCGCTCGCTGATGGAGGAGCTGGACGGCCCGATGACGGTGCTCTATCGGGTGCCGAGCAGGGCCGACGCGGTGCTGTTCAGCGAGATACAGGCGCTGGCGTCCATGCGCGGCGCGGTGGTGCACCTGCTGACCGGCCGGACCGGCGAGGGCGCCAATCCGTTCGCGGCGGCCGGCCTGCTCGACCTGGTGCCGGACATCCGCGACCGGGACGTGTTCGTCTGCGGACCGGCCCGGATGACCGACACCGTGCTGCGCAGCCTGCGCGCCCTGAAGGTGCCACGCGGGCAGGTGCACGCCGAACGCTTCCGCCTCGCGTCCTGAGCCAACGGTTCCTGAGCGCACCCACGTCATCGGCTCCCCAGGGCGAAATGCCGGAGGAGCGGAGCGACGACCAACTAGCTCAGTGCGGGCAGCACTTTGGTGCCGAACGCCTCGATGAACGGCATCAGGTCCTGGCCGACGTGGTGCAGATAGATCCGGTCGAAGCCCAGGGCCGCATAACCGCGCAACCACTCGATGTGCGCGTCCAGGTCGGCCGACACGTTCACCACCGAGCGCACCTGGTCCATGGTGACGTGCTCGGACACCACGTCGAAGTGCTCCACCAGCTCCAGGTCCCAGCACACCGGCGGCGGGAACACGTTGCTGCGCCACTGGTCGTACGCGATCGCCTCGGCCTCCGCCTGGTTGCCCGCCCAGCTCAGGTGCACCTGCAGGCAGACCGGCCCGGTTCCGCCCGCGTCCCGGTACGCCCCGATCATCTGCCGCAGGTGCTCTTCCGGCGCGTTGACGGTGACCAGCCCGTCCGCCCAGCCGGCGCACCAGGCCGCGGTCTCCACGCTCACCGCGGCGCCGATCAGCGGCGGCGGGGTCGGCGGCCGGGTCCACAGCTTGGCCCGGTCCACGGTGATCAGGCCGTCGCGGGTGACCACCTCGCCGGTCAGCAGGTCACGGATGACGTCCACGCACTCCCGCAGCCGGGCGTTGCGGACCTCCTTGCGCGGCCAGTCGCCGCCGGTGATGTGCTCGTTGCTGAACTCGCCGCTGCCCAGCGCGGCCCAGAACCGGCCCGGGAACATCGCGCCAAGCGTGCCGATGGCCTGCGCGATGATCGCCGGGTGGTACCGCTGGCCGGGCGCGTTGACCACACCGAAGGACAGGTTCGTGGCCTGCAGGGCGGCGCCCAGCCAGGACCAGGCGAAGGCGGACTGCCCCTGCCGCTCGCTCCACGGCGAGAAATGGTCGGAACACATGGCGGCGTCGAAACCCGCACGCTCGGCGGCGATCACCGCTGCGAGGAGGTCGGCCGGCGGAATCTGCTCGTGCGAGGCGTGGATGCCGTACTCCGTCATGACCGCATTCCGTACCCGGCCGCCGGTGCGGCTACGCCCGGCGGATGACCCGGGTGTGACCGGTTGCACTCTCCGGTGATCCGCGCGAGGGTGATAATCCCGACCGAGGAGCTGCTATGGCGACCAGAGACGACGCTGGCGTTCCCCGCGAGACGGCCGAAGCGGTGGCCGACGCCTTCCCCACCCGGAACCTGCCGCGGCCCCAGGTCCGCGACATGCCGGACCAGCCCCGCAGATACTGGCGGCTGATCGGACCGGGCATCATCGCCGCCGGTGTCGGCCTGGCCTCCGGCGAGTTCGTGCTGTTCCCCTACATCGCCTCCCAGGTCGGCCTGGTATTCGTCTGGGCGGCGATCGTCGGCCTGATCACCCAGTTCTTCCTCAACATGGAGATCGAGCGGTACACGCTGGCCACCGGAGAGACCGCGCTCACCGGGTTCAGCCGGTACTGGCGGCACTGGGGTCTGGTGTTCGCGATCCTCACCTACTTCGCCAACCTGTGGCCCGGCTGGGTGACCAGCTCGGCCACGCTGATCACGTACCTGTTCGGCGGCGAGGTCAAGTGGATCGCCATCGGCATGCTGATCGCCATCGGCCTGATCCTCACGCTCGCGCCGGTGGTGTACGTGGCGCTGGAGCGGGCGCAGATGCTCAAGGTGGCCGCGGTGATCACCCTGTTCGTGGTCGGCGCCATCTTCGCGGTCGGCGCGGCGGCCTGGTCGGACGTGCCGCAGGTGGTGACCCGGCCGCGGATCCCGCTCGAGGAGCTGGGCTTCGCGCTGCTGCTCGGCGCGCTGGCGTTCGCCGGCGCCGGCGGCGGGCAGAACCTGGTGCAGTCGAACTGGATCCGGGACAAGGGCTTCGGCATGGGTCAGTACGTGCCGCGGCTGGTCAGCCCGATCACCGGCCATCCCGAGGCGGCGCCCAGCACCGGGTACGTCTTCGAGCCGACCGCGGAGAACATGCGGCGCTGGCGGGGCTGGTGGAAGTTCGCCAACATCGAGCAGCTCACCACGTTCGTCCTGATCACCTTCCTGACCATCCTGTTCACCTCGCTGCTGGCGTACTCCACGGTGTATGGCCGGGAAGGGCTGGAGAACAGCATCGCCTTCCTGGAGGTCGAGGGCGAGGTGCTCGGCGAGCGGGTCGGTCCCTGGTTCCAGTACCTGTTCTGGGCGATCGGCGCGTTCTCGCTGTTCGCCGCCGGGCTGGGCATCGCCGACTACACCAGCCGGCTGGCCGCCGACGTGATCAAGACCTCGTACGCCCGCAACGCCAGCGAGAGCAAGGTCTACGCAGGGCTGGTCTGGGGCCTGGTGCTGATCGGCATCGTGGTGCTGCTGGCCGGCTTCAGCCAGCCGCTGGTGCTGCTGGTCATCTCGGCCGTGGTCGGCGGCTTCATGATGTTCCTCTACTCCGGGCTGCTGATCCTGATCAACCGGAAGATCCTGCCCGCGCCGATCCGGGTTCGCGGCTTCCGGCTGGGCATGCTGGTCTGGGCCATCGTGTTGTTCGGCGTGCTGTCGGTGCTGACTTTCCAGGACCGGATCGGCGACCTCTTCGGCGGCTGAGCCGAGGCAGGGCCGTGAGTCGGGTCAAGGGCCGTGGGCGGGGTGGCGGACGTGTCTGACGTGTCTGACGTGATCGTGGTGGGCCTCGGCGGCATGGGCAGCGCCGCGGCTTACCACCTGACCGCCCGCGGCCTCCGGGTGCTCGGGCTGGAGCAGTTCGGGCCGGCGCACGACCGGGGCGCCAGCCACGGCGGCTCCCGGATCATCCGGCAGTCGTACTTCGAGGGACCGGACTACGTGCCGCTGCTGCTGCGGGCGTACGAGCTGTGGCACGAACTGGCCGCGCACTCCGGCCGGGACGTGATCCGGCTGACCGGCGGCGTGATGGCCGGGCTGCCGGACAGCCGGACGGTGGCCGGCAGCCGGCGCAGCGCCGAGCAGTGGCACCTGCCGCACGAGATGCTCTCCGCCGCGGAGATCCGGCGGCGGTTCCCGACCATGCGCCCGCGGCCCGACGAGGTGGCGCTGTTCGAGGCCAACGCCGGGTTCGTCCGGCCCGAGGACACCGTCTCCGCGCATCTGGAGCTGACCACCGCCGAGCTGCACTTCGAGGAACCGGTGGTGTCGTGGTCGGCGAATGCCTCCGGGGTGACCGTGACGACGACGGCCGGCACCTACTCCGCCGGGCACCTGATCATCACGCCCGGGCCGTGGGCGCCGCGGCTGCTCGCCGACCTGGGCGTCCCGTTCGCCATCGAGCGGCAGGTGCAGTTCTGGTTCCAGCCCACCGGCGGGGTGACCCCGTTCCTTCCGCAGCACCATCCGATCTACATCTGGGAGGCCGACGGCACCCAGGTGTACGGCTTCCCGGCGATCGACGGCCCGTCCGGCGGCGCCAAGATCGCGTTCTTCCGGCGTGGCGTCCCGACCACGCCGGAAACCGTCGACCGCGAGGTGCACCCGGAGGAGATCCGGGCGATGGCCGACGCGGCCGGCCGCCACCTGCCCGATCTGCCCGGCCGGTTCCTGCGCGCCAAGACCTGCCTGTACAGCACCACCCCGGACGAGCACTTCGTGATCGCCCGCCACCCCGCGTACGAGTCGGTCACCGTCGCGTGCGGGTTCTCCGGCCACGGGTTCAAGTTCGTGCCGGTGGTCGGCGAGATTCTGGCCGAGCTGGCCATCACCGGCACCACCCGGCACCCGATCAGCCTGTTCGACCCGCGCCGTTTCCGCGATGAGTTGGCGCACCGGCCGAGGTCTTAACGCTCATGACCGATACGAACACCGAGATCCGCGACCTGATCGAACGCTGGGCCGCCGCCGTGCACGCCGGCGACCTGGCCACCGTGCTGGACGGCCACAGCGCCGACATCGTGATGTTCGACGTGCCGCCGCCCTACCGGGGCGTGCGCGGCATCGACGCGTACCGGGACACCTGGCCGCCGTTCTTCGAGTGGCAGGCGCAGGGCGCGCTCTTCGAGATCGTCGAGCTGGAGGTGGTCGAGGGCGCCGACGTGGCATTCGCGTACGCCCTGCTCAAGTGCGGCAAGCCGGACGAGATCGGTGAGCAGCGGCTGCGGCTCACCATCGGCCTGCGGCGCGCGAACGGCCGGTGGGTGGTGGTCCACGAGCACCACTCGTTCAGCGACGACAGCAATCCGGCACCGGCGGACGGCTAACGCAACACCGGGCGCAGCGCGTCCAGCACGGCCGGGTCGTCGATCGTGGACGGGACGGGCTCGTCCCGCCCGTCCGCGATCCCCCGCATGGTGCGGCGCAGGATCTTGCCGGACCGGGTCTTCGGCAGGCCGGCCACCACGTCGATCCGGCGCAGCGCGGCCACCGCGCCGATCTGGTCGCGGACCATCGCCACCAGCTCGTCGGCGAGCGTCGCCGGATCGATGTCGGCGCCCGCCTTGAGCACCACCAGGCCGCGCGGCACCTGACCCTTGAGCGGGTCGTGCACGCCGATCACCGCGCACTCGGCCACCGCCGGGTGCGCCGCCAGCACCTCCTCCATGGCGCCGGTGGACAGCCGGTGACCGGCCACGTTGATGACGTCGTCGGTGCGGCCCATGACGTACAGATAACCGTCGTCGTCGAACCGGCCACCGTCGCCGGTCAGGTAGTTGCCGGGGAACGTGGACAGGTACGACCGCACGTACCGCTCGTCGTCGCCCCACAGCGTGGGCAGGCAGCCCGGCGGCAGCGGCAGCTGGATCACGATCGAGCCGTCCTCCCCCGGCGGCATGTCCTCGCCGGCGCCGTTGACCACGCGCACCCGGTATCCGGGCACCGGGACGGACGGTGAACCGGGCTTGGTCGGCAGCGCCTCCAGTCCGCGCGGGTTGGCGGCGATCGGCCACCCGGTCTCCGTCTGCCACCAGTTGTCGATCACCGGTACGCCCAGCCGCTCGCCGGCCCACGTGTAGGTCTCCGGGTCCAGCCGCTCGCCGGCCAGGAACAACAGCTTGAGGCTGCGCAGGTCGTACCCGGCCAGCAGCTTGCCCTCGGGGTCCTCCTTCTTGACCGCCCGGATGGCGGTGGGCGCGGTGAACATGACGTTAACCCGGTGCTGGCCGGCGACCCGCCAGAACGCACCGGCGTCCGGCGTGCCGACCGGCTTGCCCTCGTAGAGCACGGTCGTCGCCCCGGTCAGCAGGGGCGCATACACGATGTACGAGTGGCCGACCACCCAGCCCACGTCGGACGCCGCCCAGAACACGTCACCCGGCCCGACGTCGAAGATGTTCGCCATCGACCAGCGCAGCGCCACCGCGTGCCCGCCGTTGTCGCGCACCACGCCCTTCGGTTTTCCGGTGGTGCCGGAGGTGTAGAGGACGTAGAGCGGGTCGGTGGCGGCGACCGGCACGCATGCCGCCGGTTCGGCGCCCGCCACCGCGTCGGCCCAGGTGAGGTCGCCCTCGGCCAGCTCGAACGGCTGTTGCGGGCGCTGCAGGATGATCCGGTGGTCCGGGCGGTGCGCCGCCTCGGCCAGTGCCGCGTCCAGCATCGGCTGGTACGGCACCACCCGGGTCGGCTCGATCCCGCACGAGCTGGCCACGATCACCTTGGGCCGGGCGTCGTCGATCCGGGCGGCCAGTTCCCGGGCGCCGAAGCCGCCGAACACCACCGAGTGCACCGCGCCGAGCCGGGCGCAGGCCAGCATGGCGATCACCGCCTCGGGCACCATAGCCATGTAGATGACCACCCGGTCGCCGGCGGTCACGCCGAGCCGGCGCAGCGCCCCGGCGAACAGCGCGACCGCGTCGCGCACTTCGTGGTAGGTGTACGTGCGCACGGTGCCGGTCACCGGGCTGTCGTAGATCAGCGCCGCCTGCTCCCCGCGGCCCGCCTCGACGTGCCGGTCCAGGGCGTTGTGGCAGGTGTTCAGCCGGGCATCCGGGAACCAGCGGTAGATCGGCGCCGCGGTGTCGTCCAGCACCTGGGCCGGCGCCCGTTCCCAGTCGATCGCGCGGGCCGCGTCCCGCCAGAATCCGGCCGGATCCGCAACGCTGCGCCGGTACGCCGCCTGGTATGCACTCATGCGGCCCATCGTGCCCGGAGTTCCGGCCGTACCGGAAGCATCAGCAGGTCTTCCGGTACCGCTGGGTCTCCAGGGCCTGCGCCCACTCCGCCCGGGTGAGCTGCCGGCCGGCCACCGTGCAGGCGAAGGACAGCCAGTGCGCCGGCCGGGCGTCCCAGCGCATCACCGTGCCGTCCTCGGCGGGGATCAGCACGGTGTGCCCGTCGGGCAGGACGATCGGCCGGATCGCGGTGCCCCGGGCGCCGGGCAGCACGCTGCCGAGCAGTTCCCCGGTCCCGGCGTGCCACAGCGCGACCCGGCCGTCGTACCCACCGGTGATGATCCGGGTGCCGTCCGGCGAGTACGCGACGGTCACCACCGAGCTGTTGTGGCCGATCACCACCGGCCGGACCGGCCGCCCGGTCCGCACGTCGAGAATCAGGAGTTCGCCCGTCTGCCCGGCGATCGCGAGGCGGCGCCCGTCCGGGGCGAAGGCCACGGCGGTGGCGTCGAAATCCAGCGTGCCGCGGCGGCGGACGGTGCCGTGCGTGAGGTCGGTGATCGCGTACCGGGTGAGCCGCACGTCGCCGGAGCCGGCCACCGCGCCCAGCGTCGCGGCCAGCCGGCCGCGGGATGCCGCCGTGACCACGCCGAGCCGGTCGCCGATCGGCACCGGTACGCCGATCCGGGCCAGCGTGTCCGCGTCGACCCGGTACAGCATGCCGTCGCGGGACGCCATCAGGATGTCCCAGCCGTCCGGGCTGTAGGTGATCGCCGCCCGGACCGCGGCCACCGAGTGGTGCCCGGACAGTTGCGCCCCGGTGGCCGGATCCCATGTGCGCAGGAAGCCGTCGCTGTCGGCGGTGGCGAGCCGGCCGCCGTCCGGCCGCCACACCGGGGTGATCCGCCCGCTGCTCCGCCGTCCGAACGGTGCCCCGCTGCCGCCGCCCACCAGGTTGGTGACGCGCATCCAGGTGCTGCCCGGGGTGGCCGCCACCGAGACGACGGCGACGCCGTCCGGGCGGGCGATCATCGTGGCCGGTGCCCCGCGGACGCGGTCGGTCAACCCGTACCGGGACGCGAACCGGCGGTCGCCACGCAGATCCCAGATCAGCACCGTGCCGGACACGTCGGTGGTCCGCAGCGTCGTGTCGTCCGGGCTGAACTCGATCGTCCGCACCTCGGCGGCGTGACCGTGCAACTGCTCGATCCGCTCGCCGGTCGCCTCGTCCCGGATCGAGACGGTCCGGTCGGGGGTGGCCGAGGCGGACCGGTCACCGCGATGCGACACCACGCCATTGCGCAACGGGCCGACCGATTCGGGCGGGACGTGCCGCACTCCGATCAGCTGGGGGCTGCGGCTCAGCACGGCGAGCAGCACCGACCGGGTGGCCGGGGTGTTGTCCAGGCGCACCGCCTGCACCGCGAGCAGCAGCGCGTGGTCGATCTCGCGGGTGCCCAGCGCCAGCTGCCCGAGCCGGTGGGCGTCGGCCCGTGCGGTGCTGGCCGCCGCCCGTTCAGCCCGGCGGGACGCCTGCATGCCGGTCGCCGTGGCCACCACCAACACCACGGCGACGAGTCTGAGCAGCCTCTCCCGGCGACCGGTGCCCACGAATCGACTGTCGGCCCGTGGTCAGGTCCGTGTCAACGCCCGCGGTTATCGGGACCGGCCCCGGCCCGAGCCGGAGGACGCCCGGACGATGGTGACCGCGATCAGCCAGATCACCGCGACCGGCAGCACGACGTAGAGGGCGGCCGAGCCGATCAGCAGGGCCAGGTCGCGGCCCCGCTCACCGCCGCGGTCCAGGAACAGCGCGATGAGCAGCATCAGCACGCCGACGGCCAGCGTGACCAGCGGCTTCCGGAACGACAGCTTCATGGCGCCTCCAGCCGGAACTCGCTGCGTCCGGTGACCAACCCGTTGAGCTGCAGCTCGATCGCGTGCGTGCCCGGATAGTAGCGCCGGGTGGTGATCGGCCGGAAGGAGTGGTCCCGGCTGATCATCCGGCGCTCCCCCGGCGCCAGTGTCAGGGTGGCCAGCTTGAACGTCTTGCCGGCCGGCTGCCCGTTGGCCTTCATGTGGTGCACGATGTAGTCCACCGCCACGGTGGCCGGCTCGGCCGAGGTGTTGGTGAGCGCCGCGGTGAAGCGGACCGTGCCGCCGAACGGAACCACCGTCGAGGCCAGCGTCGGCCCGGTCACGGCGACGCCCACGTCCGGGGTGAAGCCGAGCAGCCGCAGCGCGCCGGGATGCCCCTTCTTGACCAGGGTGCGCAGCGCGTGCCGGACCAGCCGGGGGGTGTTCGGGTCCGGCGCGGCCAGCCAGGCCGCCGCCACCTCGACCGCCAGGTCCGGGTCGATCCGGCTCAGGTCGTTGAGGTGGTTGGCGACCGAGCGGCGGACGTCCGCGCTCTCGTCCCGGTACAGCGCGTCCAGGATCGGCACGGTGAGCCGGGGATCGGTGGTCAGCCGGGGCACCCGCTTGGCCCAGGGCAGGAACGGCCGGGTGCCCTCCGAGGCCAGTCGCCGGACGTGCTCGTCCGCATCGGCGGCCCACTCCCGGACGATCGGCAGCGCCCGTCCCAGGTCGTGGGCCAGCAGTGGGCGGACGGCGAATTCGGCGGTCAGCCGGGGGGTCAGTTCGGCGAGCAACGCCATCGCATCCCGGAAGTCGCCACCGGGCTCCAGCGCCTTGCCGGCGACCGCGGTGCTGACCGGCCAGATCAGCCAGCCGCGGAACGACGGCCGGTCGAGCGCGGCGCGGATCGTCGCGGCGAAGCTCCGGTAGTCGCCGGGCAGATCGGCCAGCAGCGCGTCACGCAACAGGTCGCTGCGTTCCCGCACGGACAGCGTGCCCAGCTCGGCGCCACGCAACGCGGTGAGCGGCCGGCCGGGCGCCACCGCGGCGATCCCCTCGATCAGCGCGGCCACCACGGGCGCGCCGATCATCTCGTCAGCGAACGGCATGCCGCCATTCTGCGCGATCACCGGCCCCCGCCGGGACATCCGAGGCCGGCGGGGTCACGTGCCGAGGGAGGCGCCCGGCCGGGCCGTGGGCGGGCTCACGCAGGTTGGGGTCCATGAGCGTCCACCTGGTGCCCGCGCGCCGCTTCGAGCGCCTTCATGTCGTCGTACAGGATGGCCATCCGGTCCAGGAACCAGTTCTTGCCGGCCATGTGCACGGCCAGGCCGAAGAGCACGATCCACAGGTTCAGCACGATCAGGCCCCAGACGATGAAGACCAGACCGGCGGTGTTGAAGCCGGTGAGCACGATCGGCGCCACTCGGTGCCGGTCCGGGATCGGGACGTTCTTGCGGTTGGACCAGTATGTCTCGCCCAGCACCGACTTGGACGCCCAGGCGTCCAGCGTGCGCGGTGGCGGGAACACCCGCGGGTTGATCACCGCCCAGACCACCACCACGGCGACCAGGGCCAGCGACCACCAGCCGATCCAGTCGTACGTCCAGATCGCGGCGCACAGCATCGCCGGGATCGGGATCCGGGTGTAGACGCTCCACGGATTCGCGTGCCGCATCCAGGCCTCGGTGCTGGTCAGGCCGAACGCCCGGGCCACGCCGCTGGTCGCTGAGGTCATGTCGTCGCTCCCTCGCCGGTCGGTGTGCCACCAGACTCGGCGACCGCCCAGCCCGGTGGCATCCGTAGAAACCCCGGTCCGGTGCGGGCTCACCGGCGACACCCGTCAACGCGAATGCGACCGGAACGTCCCCCGGTATGCCTGCGGCGTGGTGTGCAGCCGATGCGCGAAGTGGTGCCGCAGGGTGGCGGCGCTGCCGAAACCGGCCCGCGCGGCGATCGCGTCGACCCCCAGGTCGGAGTCCTCGAGCAGGCGCCGGGCGAAGAGCAGCCGCTGCCCGGTGAGCCAGTCGTGCGGTGTCGACCCGGTCTCGCTGCGGAACCGGCGGGCGAAGGTGCGCGGCGCCATGTGGGCCAACTCGGCCATCGTGTCCACGGTGTGCGGCCGATCCAGCGTTTCCACCACCTGGGTGAGCACCGGCTGCAGGGTCGCGCAGTCGACCGGCATGACCGGGGTCTCGATGAACTGCGCCTGCCCGCCGTCGCGGTGCGGCGGCACCACCATCCGGCGGGCGATCATGGTGGCCACCGCCGAGCCGTGCTCCTGCCGGATCAGGTGCAGCCCGGCGTCCACACTGGCCGCCGTGCCGGCGCTGGTCAGGATGGTGCCGTCCATCACGTACAGGACATTGGGGTCCACCTTGGCGGCCGGGAAGGCGTCGGCCAGCCGGTCGGTGTGCCGCCAATGGGTGGTGCACCGCCGGTCGTCGAGCAGGCCGGCCTCGCCCAGCGCGAACGCGCCGGTGCACACGCTCATCACCCACGCGCCGCGTTCGTGCGCCCGGCGGAGCACGTCCAGCACCTCGTCCGGCGGCCGCCGGGTGGTGTCGTACGGGACGACCGCCACCAGATCGGCGTCGTCGGCCGCGGCCAGGTCGTGGCCGGGCGAGACGGCGAAGCCCGGCTCGGTGCGCACCGGCCGGGCGCCCGGCGAGCACAGGGCGAAATCGTACCCGGGCAGGCCGTCGGCGGTGCGGTCGCTGCCGAACAGCTCGCACATGACGCCGAGCTCGAAGACGGTCATGCCGGGCAGCGCGATCACGGAGACTTTGCGCAGCATCCGGCCAGCGTACCGCGGGTTGGCAGGAAATTGTAGAGGTATGGCATCTCTGCCACTGTCCCGGTGGCCGGAAGCGGCGCATGCTCATGTCATGGAACTTTTTCTCGCTCTTTTCCTCGTCTTCATCGTCCTCGCGTCCATGCTCGGCCTGGTCGCCGACAGCCGGGACAGCGCCGACTGGAAGCCCACCTCGAACGGCATGCGCGCGGCCCGATGGCATTAGCGCCGCGGGTGCGCTCTCGGCGAACAGACGGGCCGATCACGCCGTCCGTGGCTAGCGTCGATGCATGGACGTACAGAGTCGTTATGTCGTGCCCACGTTCACCGAGCGGACGTCGTACGGGACCACCTCCAAGGACCCGTACACGAAGATGTTCGAAGACCGGATCATCTTTCTCGGCGTGCAGGTGGACGACACGTCCGCCAACGACGTGATGGCGCAGTTGCTGACCCTCGAGGGCCTCGATCCCGACCGGGACATCACCATGTACATCAACTCGCCGGGCGGCTCGTACACCGCGATGACCGCGATCTTCGACACCATGCAGTACGTCCGCCCGGACATCGCCACCGTCTGCCTCGGCCAGGCCGCGTCGGCGGCGGCGATCCTGCTGGCCGGTGGCGCCCGGGGCAAGCGGATGGCGCTGCCCAACTCGCGCATCCTGATCCACCAGCCGGCGCTCGGCGGCGCCGTCCAGGGTCAGGGCTCCGACCTGGAGATCCAGGCGCGCGAGATCCTGCGCATGCGCCGGCAGATGGAGCAGTTGCTGGCCGAGCAGACCGGGCAGCCGCTGGAGAAGGTCACCCGCGACATCGACCGCGACAAAATCATGACAGCCGGGGAGGCCAAGGCGTACGGCCTGATCGACGTGGTCCTGAACACCCGGAAGAAAAGCCTGCTGGCGGCTGCCGCCGGATAGCCCGGCTCTGATAGACCGGTCTCATCGGGTCGAATCCTCCTGAGGAGACAGTCGATGAGACACACTTCCCGCCGGTCCCTGCTCGTGTCGTCCGGCCTGGCGGTGGGCGCCGGGCTGCTGGGTTCCGCCGCGGCGCCGGCCGCCGCCGCCGACCACCCGGTGCACGGTCCCGCCGAGGCGCTGGCCCGGTTACTGGCCGGCAACGGCCGGTTCCGCACCGGGCACGCCCGCCACCCGCGGCAGAGCCTGGCCGACCTTCGCGAGCTGGCCGCCGGTCAGCACCCGTTCGCGGTCACGGTCGGCTGCGCCGACTCCCGGGTTCCCCCGGAGCTGCTGTTCGACCAGGGCCTGGGTGACCTCTTCGACAACCGGGTGGCCGGCAACATCGTCGACGACCTGCTGCTGGGTAGCATCGAGTTCGCGGTCGAGGAGTTCGAGAGCCCGCTGATCGTGGTGCTCGGCCACGAGCGCTGCGGCGCGATCACGGCCACCATCGACGCGATCGAGACCGGCGGCACCGCGCCCGGCCACATCGGGGTCATCGTCGAGGCGCTGCGCCCGATCGTCGAGCCGGTGCTGGACCGGCCCGGCGACCGGGTGGAGAACGCGGTGCGGGCCAACATCCGGGCCCAGGTGGCCGCGCTGCACGCGCGCAGCGAGATCATCGCCGAGCGGGTCGCAGCGGGCCACCTGCGGGTGGTCGGTGCCCGCTACGACCTCGACAACGGCTGGGTCACCCTGGTCCGCTGAATCACGCTCCGCCGGCGGTCAGGGTGACCTCCATCGGCTGGAACGACGCGCCGTTGACGTCGATGCCGGCCGCCTTGGCCTGGCTGATCGCCTGGTTGATGTAGTCGTTGGCGTAGGCCAGAC
Source organism: Actinoplanes sp. (assembly GCA_035685405.1). GTDB lineage: Bacteria > Actinomycetota > Actinomycetes > Mycobacteriales > Micromonosporaceae > Actinoplanes. The sequence continues at coordinate 14,735 of DASSAL010000176.1, forward strand.
CCTCCGGGGCCTTGGTCAGCACCGTGTCGCCGGTCTGGTTCTTGGTGTTGAGCGAGATGTCCACGGTCTGCTTCCAGGCTGTCTCGTCGATCACGCCGATGCCGGCCGGGTTGGGCCAGATCAGCTTGTTCGTCTCGTTGGTCTGCCACAGCTGGTGGCTCTTGCCGAGCTTGGAACCCTTGGCCACCACCATGTCGCGGCAGGACTCCGCGTTGTCCCGGCAGTACGCCCAGCCCTTGATCGTGCCGACCAGGAACTTCACCGTCTGCTGCTGGTACGCCGGGTCGTTCAGCTTGTCGGTGTTCGCCCACACCGCGTCCTGCAGCATCGACGTGCCTTCCTTCTTCCAGTCGATGATCTGGAAGTCGTCGGGCGTGTAGAGCTTGCCGGTGGCCGGGTCGGTGGCCTCGAGCAGCTGGGCGTACTCGTTATAGCTCATCGCCTGGGCCGCGTCGATCTCCTTCTTCAGCAGCGCCTGCATGTCGAACTGCTGCTGCACCAGGGTGACGTCCTTGCCGGGGTCCAGCCCCGCCTTGGTCATGCCGGCGAACAGCTCGAACTCGTTGCCGAAGCCCCAGTTGCCGATCTTCTTGCCCTTGAAGTCGGCGGCCGAGGTGATCCCGCTGTCCTTCCAGGCCACCTGGTAGGTGCCGGAGCGGGCGAAGATCTGCGCGACGTCGGTGATGTTGGCGCCCTGTTCCCGGGACGCCAGCGCCTTGGGCACCCAGGCCACGGCGTAGTCCGCCTTGCCCTGGGCCAGCACGGTCTGCGGCACGATGTCGACACCGCCCTCGAGCAGCTGGACGTCGAGTCCCTGCTCGGAGTAGAAGCCCTGGTCCACCGCGGCGATGTAGCCGGCGAACTGGGCCTGGTAGAACCACTGCAACTGCAGCTTGACCGGCGTGAGGGCGCCGCCGCTGCCACCCGGTGCCGGGGTGGACGGGGTGTCGGCGGTGCCACAGGCGGCCAGGAGCAGGACCGAAGCGAACAGAACACGAGCTTTCACAGGAACCTCCACGGCATGGCCAGGCGCTCGATGGCGAGCGTGGTGAGGTAGAAGACGAGTCCGAGCAGGCAGGCGCCGACCACGAAGGCCCAGGCACGGGGATATGCGGTGAACGCGGCCGCGGAGGTGATCCGTGAGCCGAGTCCGGTTTGCAGGCCGCCGAAGTACTCGGCGACCACCGCGGCGATCACGGCCAGCGACGACGCCTGCCGCAGGCCGGTGAAGACGAAGGGCAGGGCGCCGGGCAGGCGCACCTTGCGGGCGAAGGTCCAGGAACCGGCCGCGTAGCTGTCCATCAGCTGTTGGTGCACCGGATCGACCTCCCGCAGCCCGCGCAGGGTGTTCACGAACACCGGGAAGAACACGATGATCGCGGTCACGATCCGGCGCGGCACGCTGCTGGTCGACTCGAACATGTTGTTCAGGATCGGTGCCAGCGCGATGATCGGCAGCGCGTTGAGCACCGCGGCGAACGGCACGCTGACCTCGCTGAGCACCCGCACCCGGCTGGCCGCCATCGCCGCGAGCACACCCAGCACGCTGCCGGCGATCAGACCGATCAGCGCGTTCTCGCCGCTGGCCAGGGCGGCCTCCCAGACGTTGGTGCGCTGCGCGACCAACTCCCGCCAGATCGCCGACGGCGCCGGCAGGATGTACGGCGCGATCCGGCCGAGCGTGACGGTGAGCTCCCAGGCGACGATCGACAGGATGCCGACCAGGATCGGCGGAAGGATGCGTTTCATCCGCGCAGCGCCTTCCGGACGTTGGTGATCGCGTCGAAGTAGGCCGGCGACTGCCGCACGGCGTCGTCGCGGGCGGGCAGGTCCACGTCGATCGCCGCGGTGATCCGGCCGGGCCGCGCCGACATCACCACCACCCGGTCGGACAGGAACACCGCCTCGGAGATGGAGTGCGTGACGAAGACCGTGCTGGTGCGGGTCTTGGCGCAGATCGCCAGCAACTCACCCTGCAGGCGCTCACGGGTCATCTCGTCCAGCGCACCGAACGGCTCGTCCATCAGCAGCAGCGGCGGGGACACCGCGAAGGCCCGGGCGATCGCCACCCGCTGCTGCATACCGCCGGACAACTGGGCCGGATAGTGCCCGGTGAAGTCGCTCAGCCCGACCAGTTCGAGCATCTCCAGCGCGCGCGCCTTGCGCGCTTCCCGGGACATCCCGCGCAGTTCCAGCGGCAGTTCGACGTTGCGCAGCACGGTCCGCCACTCGAACAGGCCGGCCTGCTGGAACGCGATGCCGTACTCCTGCTTGCGCCGGGCGGTCGCGGCGGTCTCCCCGGCCACCGTCAAGGTGCCGCCGGTCGGCGGGATCAGGTCGGCGATCAGCCGCAGCAGCGTGCTCTTGCCGCACCCGGACGGCCCGATCAGCGACACGAACTCGCCGTCGCCGACGGTGAGGTCCACATCGGACAACGCGACCACCTGGTCGGCTCGGCCCTGGTTGAAGACCTTGCTCACCCCGGACACCGCCACGGCACTCATATCGTGGCCACCTCCACCCGTCGGCGGTGCCGCATGAGCGGCAGTTCCAGCGCACTGACCAGACCGGCGACGACCAGGCCGAGCACGGCCGCGCCGAGCATGGCGGTGTAGACCTTGGCGGGATCCGAGGTGGCCTCCCGCGCGTACTCGATGATCAGCCGGCCGATGCCGCCGCGGGTGCCGGTGCTGATCTCACCGACCACGGCACCCACCACCGCCGCAGCGCCGGCCAGCCGCAACGCCGGGAACAGATAGGGCAGCGACGCCGGCAGCCGCAGCTTGACCAGGGTCCGCCACCAACCGGCGGCGTAACTGCGCATCAGCTCGACGCCGCTGGTGGCCGGCGACTCCAGCCCGCGCAGCATGCCGACGGCGACCGGGAAGAACGCCAGGTACGCCGCGATCACCGCCACCGTCATCCACTCCGCCCACAGCACGCTCCACCCGGCGATCAGCGGCGCCAGGGCCACCAACGGGACGGTCTGGGACAGGATCACGTACGGCAGCAGGCCCCGCTCGACCAGCCGGAACCGCTGCATCGCAACGGCCAGCAGCAGCCCGAACACGGCGCCGGCCAGGAACCCGGCCATGGTGATGCCGAGCGTGAACGCACTCGCCTCGAGCACCACGATCCACACTGGACGGCCACCGGTCAGCTCCGGCCGGCCCAGCCGGGTCACCACGTCCCAGACGTGCGGCATGGACAGGTCGTCGGCGCGGGGCAGCACCCGGGTCCCGAACAGCACCGTGCCGTCCGGGTTGCCGACCGCCTTGTAGCCCTCCCAGAGGACCACGAAGGCGGCCAGCCCGATCAGTGCGAACGCCAGTCGTTTCACGGCATCGCCGGGATGATGTGTTCGCCGTACGCCGCCAGGGTCTCGTCCTTGGCGTCGTGCTGGAGGTACACGGCGAACTGGTCCACCCCCAGGTCCCGCAGCTCGGCCAGCCGTTTGAGATGGTTCTCCACCGGGCCCAGGACGCAGAACCGGTCCACCACGTCGTCCGGCACGAACGTGGTGTGCGTGTTGCCGGCCCGGCCGTGCTCGGTGTAGTCGTACCCCTGCCGCGCCTTGATGTAGTCGGTGAGCGCCTGCGGCACCGCACCCTCCGCGCCGTACCGGGCGACGATGTCGGCCACGTGGTTGCCGACCATGCCGCCGAACCACCGGGTCTGGTCCCGCTGGTGCGCGAGGTCGTCCCCGACGTAGGCCGGCGCCGCCACGCAGAACCGGATCGCCGCGGGATCGCGCCCGGCTCTCGCGGCGGCGCTGCGCACCGCCGCGATCATCCACTCCGCGATGTCCGGATCGGCGAGCTGCAGGATGTAGCCGTCACCCACCTCGCCGGTCAAGGCCAGGGCCTTGGGACCGTACGCCGCCACCCACACGTCCAGCCGGCTCTCCGGCGCCCAGGCGAACCGCAGCTCCTGCCCGCGTACCGTCACCGTCCGGCCGTTGGCCAGCCCGCGGATCACGCCGATGCTCTCCCGCAGCCGCGCCAGCGTGTCCGGTTGCAGGCCGATCACCCGCAGCGCCGAGTCACCCCGGCCGATGCCGCAGATCGTCCGGTTGCCGTACATCTCGTTGAGCGTGGCGAACTGGGACGCGATCACCGTCCAGTCCCGGGTGCCCGGGTTGGTGACCATCGGACCGACCATCACCCGGTCGGTCTGCGCCAGGATCTGGGAGTAGATGACGAACGGCTCCTGCCACAGCACGTGCGAGTCGAACGTCCACACGTGGCTGAAGCCGTACGCCTCGGCCTGTTTCGCGTACTCCACCACCTGCCTCGCGGGCGGGTCGTTCTGCAGCACCACGCCGATGTCCATGCCGGTCACCGCACCTTCGGGAAGCCGAGGTCGACCTCCGAGGTGGCCGGGTCGGGCCAGCGGGAGGTGACCACCTTGCTGCGGGTGTAGAACTGGATGCCCTCCGGGCCGTACATGTGCAGGTCACCGAAGAGCGACGACTTCCAGCCGCCGAAGCTGTAGTACGCCACCGGCACCGGCACCGGCACGTTCACGCCGACCATGCCGCAGACCACGTCGTACTGGAACTGCCGCGCGGCGCCGCCGTCCCGGGTGAAGATCGCCGTACCGTTGCCGTACGGGTTGGCGTTGACCAGCTGAACGGCCTCGTCGTAGGTGGCGACCCGGACCACCGACAGGACCGGACCGAAGATCTCGTCCTGATACACCGGCGAGTCCGTCGGCACCTTGTCCACCAGCGAGGCGCCGAGGAAGAAGCCCGGCCCCTTCGCCACCGGGGCCTCCCGGCCGTCCACGACGACTTCTCCGGCGCCGTCCAGGTAGGCGGCCACCCGGTCCCGGTGCTCCCGGCTGATCAGCGGGCCCATCTCGGCGGCCGGATCGGTGGCCGGGCCGACCGCGATCCGGCCGATCCGCTCGGCGATCGCGTCCACCAGCGGGTCGGCGGAGGCGCCCACGGCCACCACGACGGAGATCGCCATGCACCGCTCCCCCGCCGACCCGTACCCGGCCGATACCGCCGCGTCCGCCGCCGCGCCGATGTCCGCGTCCGGCAGCACCACCATGTGGTTCTTGGCGCCGCCGAGCGCCTGCACCCGCTTGCCGGCCCGGGTGCCGGCCTCGTAGATGTGCCGGGCCACCGGCGTCGAGCCGACGAAGCTGAGCGCCTGCACGTCCGGGTGGGCGATCAGCGCCTCCACCGCCACCCGGTCGCCCTGCACCACGTTGAACACGCCGTCCGGCAGGCCGGCCTGCCGCAGCAGGTCGGCCAGCAGCACCGACACCGACGGGTCCTTCTCGCTGGGCTTGAGCACGAACGTGTTGCCGCACACCAGCGCGTTGCAGAACATCCACATCGGCACCATGGCCGGGAAGTTGAACGGCGTGATGCCGGCCACCACACCCAGCGGCTGCCGGATCGAATAGACGTCCACCCCGCGGGCGGCCTGCTCGCTGTACCCGCCCTTGAGCAGGTGCGGCGCGCCGGTGGCGAACTCGATGTTCTCCAGCCCGCGGGCCACCTCACCGGCCGCGTCCGCCAGCGTCTTGCCGTGCTCGGAACTGAGCAGCGCCGCGATCTCCTTGCGGTTGGCGTCGACCAGCTCGCGGAAGCGGAACAACACCTCGGCCCGGCGGGACAGCGATGCCGCCCGCCAGGCCGGGTACGCGGCCAGGGCCGCGGCGACCGCCCGATCGGTGTCCTCCGCCGTGGCCGCGACGGCGTACGCCTGCTGCTCGCCGGTGGCCGGGTCGTACACCGGCAGCCGCCGGCCGCTGGTACCGGAGATCGCCCGGCCGTTGATCCAATGCCGGATCTCTCGCATCACCACTCCCTCAGAGCAGGTAGTCGGACAGGCCGCGCTTGAGGAACCGGCCGTGCCCGGCACGCCCGGAGTACTCGCCGCCGGAGCTGATCACCTCGCCGCGGGACAGCACGGTGTCCACCCGGCCGTCGATCTCCCAGCCCTCCCAGGCCGAGTAGTCCATGTTCATGTGGTGCGTCTGGACGCCGATCCGGGTGCGGCCGTTCGGGTCGTACACCACGATGTCGGCGTCCGAACCGGGCGCGATGACGCCCTTCCGCGGGTACAGCCCGAACATCCGGGCCGGCGTGGTGGCGATCGTCTCCACCCATCGGGCCAGCGACAGCTTGCCGTCCACCACGCCCTGATAGAGCAGGTCGACCCGGTGCTCGACGCCGCCGATGCCGTTCGGGATCTTGGAGAAGTCGCCGAGGCCCATCTCCTTCTGGTCCTTCATGCAGAATGGGCAGTGGTCGGTGGACACCACGGACAGGTCGTTGGTGCGCAGCCCCTGCCACAGGTCGGCCCGGTGGCTCTCGTGCTTCGACCGCAGCGGCGTCGAGCAGACCCACTTGGCGCCCTCGAAGCCGGGCGCGCCGAGCTGGTCCTCCAGGGTCAGGTAGAGGTACTGCGGGCAGGTCTCGGCGAAGACGTTGCGGCCGGCGTCGCGGGCGGCGGCGACCTCCGCGAGGGCCTGGCTCGCCGACAGGTGGACGATGTACAGCGGGCAGTCGCGGGCGACCTCGGCGAGCCGGATCGCCCGGTGGGTGGCCTCCGCCTCCAGCGCCTGCGGCCGGGTCAGGCCGTGGTGGATCGGGTCGGTCTCGCCGCGGGCCAGCGACTGCTGGACCAGCACATCGATCGCGATGCCGTTCTCCGCGTGCATCATGATGGTCGAGCCGTTGTCGCGGGCCTTCTGCATGGCGCGCAGGACTTGGCCGTCGTCGGAGTAGAAGACGCCCGGGTAGGCCATGAACAGCTTGAAGCTGGAGATGCCCTCGTCGGTGACCAGCTGGTCCATGGCCTTGAGCGAGTCGTCGTCGACCCCGCCGAGGATCATGTGGAACGCGTAGTCGATGTGGCAGTTGCCCTCGGCCTTGCGGTGCCACTAGGCCAGGCCGTCCTGCACCACCTCGCCGGTGCGCTGCACCGCGAAGTCGATGATCGTGGTGGTGCCGCCGTGGGCGGCGGCCTTCGTGCCGGTGTCGAACGTGTCGCTCGCGAACGTGCCACCGAACGGCAGTTCCATGTGGGTGTGCGCGTCGACGCCGCCGGGGATCACGTACTTGCCGGTGGCGTCGAGGGTTTCCACGCCGTCCGGGCCGCGTCCCGGCGCGAAGATCGCGGCGATCGTCTCGCCGTCGACCAGGACGTCTGCGGCGTGGGCGCCGGCCGGGCCGACGACGGTGCCGCCCTTGATGAGCAGAGTCATGTCTCCCCTTACGGCTTGGTCAGGTCGCCGTACGCGTCCGGACGGCGGTCCCGGTAGAACTGCCAGCGGTCGCGCACCGTCGCCAGCAGATCGAGGTCGAGGTCGCGCACGATCAGCTCCGGCTCGTAGGCGTGCCCGAGCTCGCCGACGAACTTGCCCTCGGGATCGACGAAGTAGCTCGTCCCGTAGAAGTCGTTGTCGCCCAGGTCCTCGATGCCGGTGCGGTTGATTGCGCCGATGAAGTACTCGTTGGCGACCGCGCTCGCCGGCTGCTCCAGCTTCCACAGGTACGCCGACAGGCCGCGGTGGGTCGCCGACGGGTTGAACACGATCTGCGCGCCGTTCAGGCCGAGGGCGCGCCAGCCCTCCGGGAAATGCCGGTCGTAGCAGATGTAGACGCCCACCT
>DASSAL010000177.1:0-20238 GCA_035685405.1 Actinoplanes sp.
GGAGGCGGCGCGCGACGCCGCCGCCAAGGCGCGTGAACTGCAGCAGGTCCGCGCCGAGCGGGACCGTGCGGTGGCCCAGGCCGGCGCGGCGGCGGCTGCGGCCCGGCTGGCCGGCGCCAACGCAGACGCCGCCGGGGTGGCTGCCGATGAGGCGGGCCGGCAGTCCGGGGTGTCGGCACGGCAGGCACAGCGGGCACGGGACGCCGCGGCGCAGGCCCGGCGGGCGGCTGCCACCGCCGGCCGGGCGGCGGACCGGGCGGAGAGCCTCGCTCGGCAGGCGAGGGAAGCCTCCGAGGCGGCGTTCGGGTTCGCCCAGCAGGCGGCCCAGCACGCCGACAACGCGGTGCAGCAGGCGCTGGCGGCGGCGGCCGCCGCCGAGCGCGGTGAGCTGTCCGCCGCGGAGGCGGCCCGGCACGCGCAGGCGGCGGTGGACGCGGCGAACGTGGCGGTGCGGGCGGCAGCCCAGGCCGTGCAGCTGGAGGCGCTGGCCCGGGCCGAGGACGAGACCCGGCTGGCCGAGTGGACCGAGCAGGGCGTACAGGCGGCACAGGCGGCGTTGGCCGCCGAGCAGGAGCAGGCCGCGGCCGGCGGTGAGCTGGTCGCGTGGAACCGGTCGCTGTGGTGGGACACCGCGGAGCAGGATCGGATCAACGCCGCCACCAGGACGTTGCTGAACGAGGCGAGTGCGGCTGGGGCACCGGCCGCGGTGGTGATGGACCGGGGCCGGCGGGCCGCGGTGGCGCTGGTGACCACCGGCGGTGAGTGGACCAGGCAGGCGGCGCAGGACGTGCTCGGCGGCGACGAGGCCGAGATGCGGTTGTGGCTCACCGAGGGGCGGCGGACCGCGGCCGGCCAGGACGACCGGGCCCGGGTCTGGCGCCTGGTCGACACGCTGCCGGACGGTCCGGAGAAGACCGCCGCGCAGACCGCGCTGAACGGCGACGACGCAGCGGTGGAGAGCTTCCTGCGCACCCGCAGCTACACCGGCAAGACGGCCAAGGACCGCCAGGCGGTGTACGCGATCCTGGGTGCCAACCCGAAGCCCGGCCCGAATGTGACGGCGGCGGCGAACGCGGCGCTCGCGGGGACGGCGCAGCAGCTGCACGAGTTCCTGCGCACCGGCCTGTACACCGCGCGGGCCGCGGACGAGCGGATCGAGGCGTACCGGGTCATGGAGGCCGGCGGTCCGGAGGTCAAGGCGGCCGCACAGGTGGCGCTGGCCGGGCCGGCCTCGTACGTGTCCTACTTCCTGACCACGTCGCGGTACCAGGCGCAGCAGCGCGACCTGGAGCAGGCGGCGCACGTCGCCACGGTGACCAAGCTGATCGCCGAGGCCCAGCAGTTCGCCCAGAAGGCGCTGGAGGACGCCGACCGCGCGGTCGAGGCGGCGAAGCGGGCGCAGGGGTACGTGACCGAGGCGAACGCCGCCCGCGCCCGGGCCGACGCGGCCGCCCGCAAGGCAGTGGATTTCGCCAACCAGGCCAAGGCGTCCGCGGACGCCGCCAAGCGCTCGGCCGACCAGGCCGCGCAATCCGCCGTCACCGCCCGCAACGCGGCCAACAACGCTCGGGCCAGCGCGAATCAAGCCGCCCGGTCGGCGGCCACGGCGACCGCTGCCGCGCAGCGGGCCCGGTCCGACGCCGACGCTGCCTATCGGGCCAAACGCGAAGCCCGGTCGGCGGCCGACGCGGCCGGCCGGGACGCCGCCGCGGCGGCCCAGGCCGCGAGGGAAGCCACCGAGATCTACCTGACCCGGCTCGAGCAGGTGGAGAAGGACCGGCGCAGCACGGCACCGGGCAGCGGACCCAACGGCAACGGCACCGCGTTGGACAACCACAAGACCTGGGGTTGCCTCAACATCGATCCCTCCTCGGTGTCGAAGCAGTGCCTCACCGTCTTTAAGGACTTCGCGTTCGCGCTGATCGGCAAGGTGGATTGCGGGGTACCCGCGAACGCCGACAACACCGGCTGCGCCATGCTCAGCGACCTCAAGCAGTTCATCGGCGAGAACGAAGCCGTCCTGCTGGACATGCTGCAGTTCACGCTGATGGCCTGCGGCCTGATCCCCGGTGCGGGTGAGGCGTGCGATGCCATCGACGCGGCGGTCTCGTTCGGCCGCGGCGACGTGGCCGGCGGCCTGCTCTCGATGGGTTCCGCCATCCCGTTCGTGGGCTGGGCGGCCACCGGGCTCAAGGGGTGGAAGAACTCCGACAAGTTCCGGAACATCAAGAACCTCGTCGAGAAGATGAAGAAGAACGACAGCTGCCCGCTGTCGGCGACCAACAGCTTCGTCCCGGGGACGCGGGTGCTCCTGGCCGGTCGGCGGACGAAGCAGATCGAGAAGGTCCACGTCGGTGACGCCGTGGTGGCCACCGATCCGACCAAGAACCGCACCGCGGTCAAGGCGGTCACCGCAACCGTCGGCAGCATCGCGGTGAAACGCATCGTCGACGTGGCCATCGACGAGGACGGCGACGACGCCACCAAGCCGGCGATCATCTCGGCGACCGCGGAACACCCGTTCTGGGTTCCGGCGTTGCGGGCCTGGGTGCCGGCGAAGTCCCTGGGCGCCGGATTCTCGGTGCAGACCCTGGACGGCCGGCCGGCGGCGATCACCAAGGTGTCGGAACGCACCGCGGCGGCCCGGGCACACAACTTCACGGTGGCCGAGATCCACACGTACTACGTGATGGCCAACAACACCCCGGTGCTGGTGCACAACGCGTGCTCCCGCACCAGCGGTAACAACGTGGCCGCGCGCAACGGCACCGCGATCCACGGCGACTTCGACAGGTTCCTGCGGGACGTCGGCAACGGATACTCCGGAGCCCGCACCTTGTCGAGCGGACGCCGGATCGACGGCGCCTACCTCGATCCCCGGCTCGGCGAGATCCCGATCGAGCTGAAACCCAACAACCCCAACCAGCTCCGCCGGGGCTGGAACCAGCTGGCCCAGTACGAGACCGACATGGGCGCGCCGGCCGGATCCGGCCAGTTGTGGGTATACGATGTCGGCCCTGGCGGCCAGATCTTCTTCACACGGGTGCTCTGATGCAGACGCGAGACCTCGGTCGGTTCGCGGAGGAAGCCGGTGGCTTCCTCCGCGAGGAGCACGGGTTCTCGTACGCCAAACGCCGCTTCACCCGCACCGACGAGCTGATCCGTAGCGCCTGGTTCATGCCGCTCAACGCCACCGCCGACCGGTATCTGTTCGACGTGGTGTTCGACCTGGGTATTCCGGGCGTCAGCGCGTTCGGCCCGAAGGCTCAACGCCATGTCGTGCGGGCGCACGCCCAGCTGACCTCCCAGTCGAGTCCGGACTATCCGACGCCGACCTTCGTGCTGCGGGCCGGCGACGACGGCCGGCCGGTTGCGCCGGGGGTGGACGAGGTGGTCCGGCAGCTGACCGACGATTTCCTCCTGCGCTACCCCGGTCCGGTGGCGCTGTACGAGATGGTGCGCGACAGCGGAATGATCGCGGCGCGGGACGGTCTTACCGCCGACACCGAGTTCAGCCGGCTGAGGCTTGATCCGTTCAACGTCATCAAGCGGCTGGAGCTGGCCGCCGTCTACGCCGCCTACCTCGGCCGGGACGACGAGGTGAGGGCCATTCTCGAGGCGGCTCGGCAGCACGCGACGTCACACCGGGTGGAATACATGATTCCGATCATCGAAGGCGGCGTCGCGGAGGCGGAACAGGCACGGGTCGGCTAGGACAGGCCTAGACCGCGCGCCGCAGCGCCACCACCGCGATGTCGTCGGCCTGCCGGTCGCCGGCCGCCATAGCGAGCAGCAGCCGCTGGCAGAACGCGTCCAGGTCGTCCTCCACCTCGGCCGCGCAGGCGGCGAGCGCGGTCAGGCCGACGTCGATGTCGACGTCACGGCGTTCCACCAGGCCGTCGGTGTAGAGCACCAGCGTGCCACCCGGCGGCAGGGTGAACTCCAGGTCGGCGGGGCGCGCGGCGTTGATGCCGAGCAACGGTCCCCGGGGCTGCAGATACCGCACCCCGTCATCGGTACGCAGTAACGGCGGCAAGTGCCCGGCCCCGGCCAGCCGCACCCGCCCGCTGTCCGGCTCCAGCGTCAGCAGGCACACCGTCGCGGAGTCGGTCGGTAGTACGGTCCGCATGAACTGGTTGACCAGTTCCAGCACCGCACCGGGCGGGTGACCTTCCACGGCGTACGCCCGCACCGCGTGCCGCAACTCGGCCATCACCGTGGCGGCATGCAGGGAATGCCCGGCCACGTCGCCGATCGCCACCAGCAGCTTGCCCTCGATCACGGTGAGCTCGTAGAAGTCGCCACCGACCTCGGTCTGCGAACCGGCCGGCTCGTAGCGGACCGCGAGGTCGACGCCGGGCACGTCGGGCAACCGGGACTGCAGCAAGCTGCGCTGCAACGTCACCGCGATCCGGTGCTCCTCGTCGTACGACCGCTGCGCCTCCACCGCCGCCGCCACCGCCTGGGCCAGCTGGCGCAGCACGGGCCGGCCGGCCGTCTGCGAACTGCTCGGCACCGCCACATATACCGGCGGTCGGTCGATGCGCAACCGGGCGGCGGCCACCGCGACCGACTCGCCCGGCGGCCAGTCGGTCACGTCCCAGTCGGCCGGGTCGTCGGTGCGGACCAGCGACCCGACCGCGATGTTCCGCTCATCCAGCGACCACGGCCGGACCACCGGCGGCGAGCCGACCGCAGCCAGGCTGTCGCCGTCGGAGGTCTCGGCCAGCACCACCACCGGGCCGCCGAAGATGTCGTGCGCGCCCTGGGCGGCCGCGTGCAACAGGCCGGTCAGGGTGGAGGCCGAGTTGATCGCCAGTGTGGTCTCGGCCAGCTTGATCATCCGGTCGGCCAGCGACTCGGCGCGCTGCCGCGCCCGGTAGTAGCGGAGCACCGCCTGCGCGGTCGCGATCAGCTCGTCCGGCTCGATCGGCTCCACCAGGTAAGCGTCGGCACCCCGATTGAGCCCTTGCGTCTTGTCCACCACGTCCACCGCGTGCGCGGACACGTGGATCACCGGCAGGACGCCGTACTCCGCACCGCTCTTGATCCGCTCGCACACCTCGAAGCCACTCATGTCCGGCAGCTTGACGTCCAACAGGACCAGGTCGATGTCCGAGCCGGCGAGCGTCGCCAGCGCCTCGCCGCCGCTCTCCGCTTCCACCACCGTGAAACCGGCCCGGGTCAGCCAGCTCACCAGCAGGTACCGCTTGGTGGCACTGTCGTCGACGACGAGGATGGTGGCGTCGTTCATGACGGTTCGACCGGCAGGCAGACGGTGAAGGTGCTCCCCCTGCCGGGCTCCGAGGACACCCGCATGGCACCGCCCAGCACGGACACCAACCGCCGGGCGTACGGCAGGCCGAGGCCGGTGCCCTTGCCGGTGAGCGCCTTGCTGCCGGGCACCTGGAAGAACTCCTCGAAGATGCGCTCGTGCAGCTCGGCGGGGATGCCGGTGCCGGTGTCGGCGACCATGAACTCGACGTCGTTGCCGACCCGTTCCGCGGTCAGCCGGACCGAGCCGGAGGCGGTGAACTTCAACGCGTTGGTCAGCAGGTTGCGCAACACCTGAGCGAGGAGCACCTCATCGGTACGCATGGTGGGCACACCCGGCTCCTCGACCACGAACTCCACCTCCGGCCGCGTGGCCAGGGGCCGCAGTGTGCCGCGCAGCTGACCGAAGACCGCCCGCAGGTCGACCTCGGTCCAACTCGGGTCGACCCGGCCGGCCTCCGCCTTGGCCAGGTCGAGCAGGTCGTTGACCAGGGCCAGCAGATCGGTGGCGGAGCTGCGGATCAACTCCACCTGACGGTGCTGTTCCGCGGTGAGTGGATCGGACGACTCGTCGGCGAGCAGCCGGCTGAGGCCGATGATCGCGGTCACCGGGGCGCGCAGCTCGTGGCTGACGTTGGCCAGAAACCGGCTCTTCGCCTCACTGACCGTGCGCAACTGCACCGACTTCTCGTCGAGCTCCCCGTACAGCGCAACCACACCCCGGTTGGTTTCCTCCAGCTCGTCGGAGAGCTGGTGGTACAGCGCCATCACGCCGCGGTTGGTCTCCTCCAGCTCGGCGTTCAGCCGGGCCAGGTCGTCGCGTTGACTGCGCAGTTCGTCGAGCGCCGCAACGAGTTGCTGGTTCTGCACGACGAGCTCGTCGAAGGGTGTGCCGGGCACGTGGCCTGCCAGGTCGGCGCGGATGTCATCCATACGATCGGAGATCAGGGTCGCGGCGGCCGGCGGCAGGCGCCGAGACATCCGGACGACCGTACCTGCTTCGTCATCACCGACCTCCATTGTGTCGACCAGTCTGCCGACCTGACGCAGCAGCGGCGACAGCCGAGCCGCGTCGCCGGACACCGGGTGCCTCGTCTCCACCAGCAGAGTAGGCGCCCGGTCGGTGGAAATCGCAAACACCAGGACGGCGTCCCGCCCGGCGGCGAGCACCAATCGGGCCACCTCGCTCAGTGCGGTCGCCACCCGGGTCTGATCCTGCGACTCCAGGCCGACCGCCCGGGTGACCTCCCGGCCGAGCTGCCGCGCGAGGAAAATGTCCTGCTCCACCCGGAGCCGGACGGTCAGGAGCGTGGTGGTGCTCATGGGCGGGCGACCAGGACGCCGGCGTCGTCGCGCCGGGTGCCCGCGTCGCGGAGCACGGTGGCTGCGATCACCTGGGGTGAGTGCTGGAGCAGGCCGGGATAGTCGCCCGGCTGCCAGCGGTCCACCACACCGTCGGAGTGCATGACCACCACCGAGGCAGGCGGGAGCGGGTATTCGTACTCCCGGATCTGCCGCTTCTGATGTCCGGCGATGCCCGGCAGCGACACCATGCCGCGGCGCCCGCCGTCCGGTCCGAACACGGTGCCGGAAATGTTGCCGAGCCCGGCGTATCGGATCACACCGGCGCGGTCGAGTTCGGCCACCGCCAGCGCGGCACCCCGGGTGTGCGCGAGCCCGCGGTGCAGCAGCTCGACCATCGGCGCCGGTGGCACCGTCGGTGCATCCCGGAACCGCCGTACCGCCTCCTGCGTCGCCGCGGCCGCCAACCGGCCGTGCCCCAGACCGTCACACATCAGCACCTGTCGCCGGCCGTCCACCTCGCGTACCGCGCACCCGTCGCCGCTGACCGGCTCGCCGGTCAGCGGGCGGACCAGACCTCCCGCCCAGGCCGGCGGCGGCGCCGCGCCGGGCCAGACCTGAGCGATCAGCACGGTTCCCTTGCCGGGTACGGAGTGCATGTCCGACCAGGTCGCCTGCCGGACGATGGCACCCAGGCCGATGCCGAGCGTGCCGGCCGTGGAGTGCCCGTCGCCGGTCGCGCGTGCCACATCGGGCATGCCGGGACCGCTGTCCACGGCGACCATCTCCACCCCGGCCTGGCCGCCCGCCC
This sequence comes from Actinoplanes sp., assembly GCA_035685405.1. Lineage (GTDB taxonomy): Bacteria > Actinomycetota > Actinomycetes > Mycobacteriales > Micromonosporaceae > Actinoplanes. Next base: position 7,388 of record DASSAL010000177.1, read on the forward strand.
GGACCGGACGCAGCAGCATCACGCCCTGTGTGGCGTGCTTGACCAGATTGGTGGCCGCCTCGGCGACGACGATTGACAGATCGTTCACCCGGCGCTCGGGCAGGGCCAGCTCGGTGGCCAGTCGCTCGGCGGTCCGTCGCACACCGGAGGTCGAGCCGGCTTCCTCCACCCGGAACCAACTGCCTCCCTCGAGGAGCCCGTCGGGTAGTGACGCCACGGCGCCTCCGCTCATCGGCACCACTTGGTCACGGTGATGCTCGTACCCTGCCCCACCGCGGTCTCGATGTCGAACTCGTCGACCAATCGGCGGGCACCGCTGAGGCCCAGTCCGAGCCCGCCGCCGGTGGTGTAACCGTCGGTCAGGGCCAGGTCCACGTCCGCGATCCCCGGCCCCTGGTCGGCGAAGACCAGCCGGATGCCGGTCCGCCGGCCGCTGTCCACGCGGCTCACCTCGACGGTTCCACCGCCGCCGTAGACCAGCGTGTTGCGGGCCAGTTCACTCGCCGCGGTGACCACCTTGGTCTGATCGACCAGCGACAACTGCACCGAGACGGCGACGGTACGGACCAGCTGGCGGACCCGGACCACGTCCTGATCACCAGTGATCTCGATCCGCTCAGTCATGGCCGTCGTCGTCACCGTCGTCCACCGGTACCGGCACCGGTTCGCGGGCGAGCAGCGCCATGCCGAGTTCGACGTTCAGCGCGGTCCGCACGCCCGGCAGCGACAGGCCCAGCTCGACCAGGGTGATCGCCACCGCCGGGCGCATGCCCACCACCACGGTCTCGGCGTCCAGCACCCGGGAGATCGACGCGATGGTGGCCAGCGTCCGGCCGACGAACGAGTCGACGATGTCCAGGCCGCTGATGTCGATCACCACGCCGTGGCAGCCGGTGGCCACGATCCGATCCGCGAGATCCTCCTGGAGCTGCAGCGCGACCTGGTCGGCCAAGTCGATCTGGATGGAGACGAGGAGGACGTCCCCGATCTTGAGAATCGGGACACGGTCCACGTCAGCGCTCCTGCTTCTGCAGTCCGGTCAGCTTGATCACGTGGCGCAGAGCGTCGGCCAGGCTGGCCTTGGTCGCGATGTCGCCGAACTCGATGCCCAGCGCGACGATGGTCTGGGCGATCTGGGGCCGGATGCCGGAGATGATGCAGTCGGCGCCCATCAGCCGGGCGGCCACCACGGTCTTGAGGATGTGCTGGGCGACCTGGGTATCCACCGCGGGCACGCCGGTGATGTCGATGATCGCGTACGGCGAACCGGTGTCCACCAGGGTCTGCAGCAGGCGTTCCATGACCACCTGCGCGCGGGCCGAGTCGAGCGTGCCGACCAGGGGGACGGCCACCACGCCCTCCCACAGCTTCACCACCGGGGTGGACAGCTCGAGCAGCTGCTCGGCCTGGTCGGCGATCAGCTCCTCGCGAGCCCGGACGTAGCTGTCGAAGGTGAGCAGCCCGGCCCGGTCGACGAACCCGGCGAAGGCCACGTAGTCACGGAGCGTGGCCAGCTCGGTGCCGTTCTGCTCCTCCAGGACGGTCTGCACGGCTTCCTTGAGCGCGAAGACGCTGATCGCCGTCTCAGTGGCGGTGAAGCCCTGCCGGGCCCGGGTGGCGGACAGCTCGCCGAGCAACGCGCGCAACTCGCCGGCCGCGTCGCCGGCCACGTCCTGGGCGCCGGCGCCGAGCGCCCCGGCGAAGCCCCGGTGCAGGTCAGCGATCTGCCGCTGCAACTCGGCGTGGCTCAGCCGGCCGCGCAACATCTCGGCGACACGATCCGTCCAGAGACTGATCAGCCGTTCGCTGTGCTCCTTCAGGAGGTCGGCGAAACGCCCGGTCTCGTCCGAACTCAGCGCCACCGTTGCCTCCCCGGCTGTTGCGCTCCTGGTGTGACTGGCGGACTTTACCATCGGAGCCCCGGTTACTTGCCGTAGGCCAACTACAGGCACGGTCGCCGCCCCGTTCTGCGCGCTGCCGGGTCGGTGGAGTACCGTTTCGCTGATAACTGGAGGTCCTGAATGTCCCTAACGGTACAAACGGAACAGCGCGGTGACGTCGTCGTGGTCTCGGTGGCGGGCGAGCTCGACATGGCGACGGCTCCCCAGCTCCAGGATCAGATCAGCGACCTGCTGGAGAAGGGCCGCAACCGGCTGGTCTTCGACCTGGCCGAGGTCTCGTTCTGTGACTCCACCGGTCTTTCGGTCTTCGTCCGGGCGAAGAACAGCACGGACGACGCCGGCGGTGTGGTGCGGCTGGCCGCCCCGCAGCGCGGCGTGCTGCGCATCCTCGAGGTCAGTGGGCTGGTCGAGGTGCTGCACACCTACCCGACCGTCGACGAGGCGGTTGCCGCGCAGGAGCCGGCACTCGACTGAACCATTCTTGACGGCGCTATTCACTGGGTGAATAGTTGCGGCTGTGTCCACGCCGCACGTGCTGCTCGGGCTGCTCGCCGCCGGCCCGCGGCACGGTTATGACCTGAAGAAGGCCCATGACGAGCGCCTTCCGCAGGCCAAGCCGCTGGCGTACGGCCAGGTGTATGCCACCTTGGGCCGGCTGGAACGCGACGGCCTGGTGGAGCAGACCGGTCACGACCAGGAGGCCGGGCCGGAGCGCACCTCGTACGCCCTCACCGAGGCCGGCCGCGCCCAGCTGGACGAGTGGCTCAGCCAGGTGGAGGCCCCGGCGCCGTACGTGACCAGCACGCTGTTCAGCAAAGTGGTGGTCAGCCTGCTGGCCGCCGATGTGGACCGGGCCAGCGACTACCTGACCGCCCAGCGGGCCGCGCACCTGCAGCGGATGCGGGAACTGACCGCCGTGAAGACCCGGCGCGGCACCCCGGTCGGCGACGTGGTGGCCGCCGACTACGCCATCGCCCACCTCGACGCGGACCTGCAGTGGCTGCAGACCACCCAGGTGCGCGTCGCTGATCTGCATCGTGTTGTGCACCCATGAGCAACCTGTCCGGGGTGAGGTCGTGACTGCCTTGCTGCGCGGGTCGGCACTGGTCCGCTCGTACGGGCCGACGCCGGCACTGCGCGGTGTCGACATCGACGTCGGTGAGGGTGAGATCGTCGCGGTCACCGGGCCGTCCGGCTGCGGCAAGTCGACGCTGCTGCACTGCCTGTCGGCCATCCTGCGGGTCGACTCCGGCCAGGTCTGCTACCGCGACCAGGACCTCGGCGACTGGTCCGAGGCGGCCCGGTCCAAACTGCGCCGGACCCGGTTCGGCGTGCTGTTCCAGTTCGGCCAGCTGGTGTCCGAGCTGACCGCGGCGGAGAACGTCGCGCTGCCGCTGCTTCTCGCCGGTTCGGGGCGGCGAGAAGCGCGGCGGACAGCGCTCTACTGGCTGGAACGGTTCGGTGTCGGCGCGCTGGCCGACAAGCGGCCCGGCGAGATGTCCGGCGGCCAGCAGCAGCGCTGCGCGGTGGCCAGGGCGATGGCCACCGAGCCGGAGGTGCTGTTCGCCGACGAGCCGACCGGCGCGCTGGACGTGCTCAGCGGCGAACAGGTGCTCGCCGAGATCCTGCATGAGGCGCGGGCGCAGCACATGGCGGTCGTGCTGGTCACCCACGAGGCCCGGATCGCGGCGTACGCGGATCGCGAGGTCATGCTCCGCGACGGGGTGGTGGACCCGTCCGGGCTCGGGCTCAAGGTGACCCGGTGAAGCCGTCGACGCTGCTCCGGCTCGGGCTGGCCGGCACCCGTACCGACCGGCTCCGGACCGTGCTCACCGCGCTCAGCGCCACGCTCGCCGCCGTGGCCCTGCTGGCGGCGGCGACCGTCGCGGCGATCACCGGCGGCGGCTGGGTCGAGCTGCCCGACGGCGGGTCGATTCGGTCCGGCGGTGCCGCGAGGTACACCAGCGCGCTGCTGTCCGAATCCGGCCTGCGCCCCGGCGTCATCACCGCGTTGCTCCTGCTGGCCCTGCCGGTGCTGGCCCTGGCCGGGCAGTGCGTCCGGCTCGGGGCTCCGGCGCGGGACCGCCGGCTGGCCGCGATCCGGCTGGCCGGTGCGACTCCCCGGCAGGCCGTCCTGATCGCGAGCGCCGAGACCGCGGTGGCCAGCGCGATCGGGTCGCTGATCGGGTCCGGGGTGTTCCTGGTGCTGCGGGACGTGCTGCATCGGCCGTACCCGGACGGACGGTTGCCACTGCCCACCGACATCCTGCCGTCGGTGCCGATGATCGCGGTGTGCCTGCTGTTCGTGCCGGTGCTGGCCGGCGCGATCAGCGCACTGCTGCTGCGCCGGGTGATCATCACCCCGATCGGTGTGGTGCGGCGCGTCCGGGAGCGCCACCCGTGGCCGTGGCCCGGCGTGCTGATCGTGGCCGGCCTGGTGGTGTTCGCGATCCCGGGACACATGATCGACACCCTGAGCCGGCGGACGACCAATGTCGTTCTGTCGGTCGGCGTGGCGCTCACCATGATCGGCGTGGTGCTGGGCGTTGCCTGGATCTCGTACGTCGTCGGTCGGCTGCTACTGCGCTTCGGCCGGCGCCCGGCGATGCTGCTCGCCGCCCGGCGCCTGATCGCGGACCCGTGGAATGGCAGCCGCACCCAGGCGGCCCTGCTGGCCGGGGTCATCGCCGGTGCCATCGCGATCGGCTACCGGCAATACATGATCACCGAGTTCGCGGTGTACGACCGGCTCAACGCCCTGGCCGGTAACGCCGACGGCGAAGGCATCGGCGCCGCCGAGCCGCCGAGCTTCTACCTCGGCGCGGTCCGGTTGGTGCTGGTGGCCGTGGTGATCGCCATGCTGGTCGCGATCGGCGGCGTGCTGGTCGCGCTGGCCGAGAGCATCGTCGCCCGCCGGCGGGCCTACGCCGCGCTGACCGCCGTCGGTGTCCCGCGCCGCACGTTGTCGGAGAGCATCGTCTGGCACACGTTCGCCCCGCTGCTGCCCGGCCTCGGCCTGGCCCTGGTCGTCGGCACCGGTCTGGTCCGGCTGATCGGTACCGAGATCGCCCACACCGACGGCGGAAGCTGGTGCCGTGGCACGGAGGCACAGTGCCGCACCAACCCGGCCCAATTCCTGGAGTACGTGGTCCGGCACGAGGTGAGACTGCCGGTACCGATCGCGTGGGACGGCCTGGCGCTGGTCGCCGGCGTGGCGGTGGCCGGGATGCTGCTGGCTGTCGCGGCGGCGTTGGCGATGCTGCGATCCAGCACGGATCTGGAGGAGCTGCGCGCTGGCTGACGACGCCGGCTGGTCAGTCGGCTGCGCCCAGCACGTCGAGCACCCAGGCGGTGATGAAGGCCTCCTCCTTCCAGGAGTCATACCGGCCGCTGGGCCCGCCGTGGCCGGCGCCCATCTCGGTCTTCAGCAGGAAGGTGCCGTCCGGCGCGGTGGCCCGCAACCGGGCGATCCACTTGGCCGGCTCGTGGTAGAGCACCCGGGTGTCGTTCAGGCTGGTGACCGCGAGGATCTTCGGATAGCGGTGGGTGGTCACGTTCTCGTAAGGGCTGTACGACTTCATGTACGCGTACACCTCCGGCGAGTCGAGCGGGTTGCCCCACTCCTCCCACTCGGTGACGGTGAGCGGCAGCGACGGGTCGAGGATAGAGGTCAGCGGGTCGACGAAGGGCACCTGAGCCACGATCCCGGCGAATGCGTCCGGCGCCAGGTTGGCGATCGCGCCCATCAGCAGGCCGCCGGCCGAACCACCCCGGGCCACCAGCCGGTCGGCGCTGGTCCACGAGGCCTTGACCAGCGCACGGGCGGCGGCCACGAAGTCGGTGAACGTGTTCTTCTTGGTCAGCATCTTGCCGTTGTCGTACCAGCGCCGACCCATCTCACCGCCGCCGCGGACGTGCGCGATCGCGTAGACCACCCCGCGGTCCAGCAGGGAGAGGCGGGGGATCGAGAAGTACGGGTCGATGCTGATCTCGTACGACCCGTAGCCGTAGAGCAGCAGCGGCGCCGCGCCGTCGCGGGGCACGCCTTTCCGGGCCACGATGGAGATCGGGATGCGGGTGCCGTCGTCGGCCACCGCCCACTCCCGGAACTGCTCATAGTCGCCGGGGTTGTACCCGCCCAGCACCGGCTTCTGCTTGCGCAAGGTCATCTCGCGGGTGACCAGGTCCACGTCGTACACCGAATCCGGCGTCACCATCGAGGTGTAGGTCATCCGCACCGACGTCGTGTCGTATTCCGGGTTTCCGGACAGGCCGACACTGTAGAGCGGTTGCGGGAACTCCATGTCGTACGAGTCGGTGCTGCCGTCGGCCATCACGCGCAGCCCGGTCAGGCCGTCCTTGCGCATCGAGACGACCACGTGTCGCTGGAACGAGTCGATCGACTCCAGCCGGGTGCCGGGCTCTTCGGGCATCAGCTCGGTCCACTCACCGGGTGCGTCCGCCGACGTGTACGCCAGCGCGAAGTCCTCGGCGTTGTCGTTGTGCAGGATCAGGAACCGGTGACCGTGGTGCTCCACCGAATATTCCACGCCCTGCCGCCGCGGCGCGATCAAGGCCGGCTCCGAGGCCGGGTTGTCGGCGGGGATCACGCGGACCTCGGAGGTGACCTTGCTGTGCGAGTCGATCATGATGAACTTCTCGCTGCGGCTCAGCTCGACGCCGACCCAGAACCGTTCGTCGGCCTCCTCGTAGACGATCACGTCCTCGGCGGCCGGCCGGCCGACGGTGTGCCGCCAGACGCGATGCGGGCGCCAGGCGTCGTCCACGGTGATGTAGAACAGCGCCGATGCGTCTGCTGACCAGGCACTCCCGTACGCCGTATCGGGCACCTCATCGGACAGCGTCTCGCCGCTCCGCAGGTCTTTGATTCTGAGCGTGAAGCGCTCGTCGCCGTCGAAGTCGGTCGAGTAGGCCAGCCAGTTGCCGTCCGGGCTGACGTCGAAGGTGCCGAGCGCGAAGAACTTCCGGCCCTCGGCCAGCGCATTGCCGTCGAGCAGCACCTCCTCGCCCGGGTTGTCGGTCATCGGCGGATCGGTCTGACCCGTCTGGACCGCCACGCGACACTGGATGCCGTACTGCTTGCCCTCCTCGGTGCGCGTGTAATACCAGTACCCACCCTTGCGGCTGGGCACCGACAGGTCGGTCTCCTGCGTGCGTGACTTGATCTCTGCGAACACCCGTTCGCGCAGGTCGCGCAGGTGCGCAGTGGACGTCTCGGTCCAGGCGTTCTCCGCCTCGAGGTAGGCGATGGTGTCCGGATCGTCCTTCTTGGCCAGCCAGGCATACTCGTCGATGACGGTGTCGCCGTGGTGGGTGCGCTCACTGGGCGTCTGGCGGACGGTGGGCGGGCGGGCTGGCGTTTCGGTGGTCACGCGGCCAGGTTACCGGGCGGTCCACGGCGCCCGATGAGCTTGTGGATAAGTTCCCGAGCCATCCCCCTCCCCGTGCCTATTCGAACATGTGTACGATAGGCCAGAATGGACGATCTTCAGTACGGCTGATCTTCTGAGCGCTGAGGGGGAGTGCTGGTGGCCGGGATCAATGGCGTGCAGCCGCCCCTCCCTGAGCGGGAGCCGGTCCTGCGTGCGCTCGTCGACATCTGTGGGCCGGATTTCGCCCGCACCGCCCGTGCGATCGACACGGTCGCCGGTCGGCGCGCCAGCTTCGTCGCCGTGCCCGCCACGGCCCGCGCGGTGGCCGCCACCATCGAGCTGGCCGAGCGGCGCGGTCTCGCCTGGATGCCGCGCGGCTCGGGCAGCAAGATCGATTGGGGAACGCCGCCGCCCGGCGTCGACCTGATCATCGACACTGGCCGGCTGGGCGGCATGTGGCACCACCGGGTGGACGAATTCACCGCCGAGGTGGGCGCCGGCACACAGGTTCGGTCCCTGCAGGCGGCACTGGCCTTGCAGGGACAACGGCTGGCGGTCGATCCACGGTCGATCTCGGCCACCGTCGGCGGCATGCTGGCGGTCAACGAGTCCGGCGCGCTTCGCCACCGGTTCGGCACGCCCGCCGAGCAGGTGGTACGGATCAGCTATGTGGACGCGTCCGGGACGGCCGGGGAGTCCGACGGCGAAGAGGGCCGCCCCGGCATTGCCGAGATCGACGGCGTCCTGATGTCGGCGCGGATGCGGTTGCAGCCGCTGCCGGCCGCACGCCGATGGGTCGGCCTCCCGGTGTCCACGCCGTTGCAGGTGCACCACATCGTCGAGGAGACGCTGGCCAGCGACCTGCAGCCGAGTGCCGTCGAGGTGGACCTGCCGACGGCGGTCATGGCGCGACCCGCCGAGCAGCCACCCGGATCGGTCGCGGTGTTGCTGGAAGGGGAAACCGGCGAGGCAGAGCAGCGGGCCACCCGGCTGGCGATGACGCTGGGCGGATCCGCATGGGTGTCCGAGGTCGCGCCGGGGTGGTGGGGACGGTATCCGTTCGGGCCGCTCGACGTGGCGCTGCGGATCTCGGTGCCGATCGCCGATCTGCACGCCGCGGTGTACGCGTTGCGCGACGCAACCGGGAATGCGGTACCGGTGCGCGGATCCGCCGGGCTGGGCACGGTGCACGCGGTGCTGCCGGGCGAGTTCGGGCCGGACCGGGTGGCGGAGATCCTCGACTCGGTGCGCCAGGTGTTGCTGGCCCGGAGCGGGGAGGCGGTGATCGTGTCGGCGCCTCCGGAGATATCGCGGTATGTCGAGATGGCGGGACGGCGGCAGTTGTTCTGAGGCTGCCGCTACCGGCTGGGCACCGGCTCCCGGTGGACGACCGTCTCGGCTTTGTGCCGGCCGAATTCGGCCAGCGCGCCCACCGCGTAGGTCACGTAGGCGAACTGACCCAACTGGGCGACGTGCGTCAGCGCCAGCTGGTGTGACGTCAGGCGGCGTGGCAGCAGCGGAGCGCCTCCGCCCAGGGTGGCCGGGGCGATGCCGAGGATGATCTCGTCCAGCAGGCCGTGGTCGGCGAACTGGCCGACCAGTTCGCCGCCGCCGGCCAACCAGACGTTCTTGCCCTGGGCGGCCACCATCATCGCCTGGTGGACGCGCTGGACGTCACCGGAGACGAAGAAAATGGAGGCGTCGGGCACCGGGGGCAGGTCCCGGTGGGTGAAGACCCAGCACGGTACGTCGCCGTACATGTCGTGCCAGTTCTGCGGCTCGGCCAGCAGGTTGTCGTTGTCGAGCACCCATTGGTAGGTGTTCGCGCCCATGGCGAAGGCGCCGACGCCGGCGAAGAACGCGCCGAACGGGTTGTCCGTGCCCTCGTCGACCTCGAACAGCCAATCGAGCGCGTTGTCCTGATCAGCGATGTACCCGTCGAGGCTGGTCGCCGTGTAGTACTGCGTCTTCACGGCATCACCCTGCCACGTTTTGCAGCACAAAAAGGGCGAAGCGGAGAAAGCCTATGCGTCGTTCCTGAGCACCAGGATCGCGATGTCGTCGCGCGGCTCTTCGACCGAGAAGTTGATCGTGATGGACCGCAGCCGTGCCGCCATCACGTCGGCCGGATAACCGGCCAGCGGCGCTGCTGCCTCCGCCAGGCGTTTGGTCCCGAACAGCTCGCGCCCACGCCGCCGTTCTGTCACACCGTCGGTGTAAAAGATGAGCGAGTCACCCGGCCGCAACTTCACCGCCGCGTTCGGCGAAGTGATCGTGTCCAGGAGGCCCAACGCCGTGCCACCCTCGCCCACGAACGACGTCCGCCCGTCCGCCCGCACCAGCACCGCCCGGTCATGACCGGCCAGATGGAGACACACGTCCAGCGTGCCGTCCGGCTGCGGGGACACCGACGCCATGGCCAGCGTGCAATAGCGGCCGCCCCCGCGCTGCACCAGCGTCCGGTTGACCCGGCAGAGGATCTCGTTCATCGGCCGGCCGTCGTCGACCAGGATCCGGATCACGTCCCGCACCAAGCCGGTCACCGTGGCCGCCTGAACGCCCTTGCCGGAGACGTCGCCGACCACCACCACCCAGCCGTTCTCGGACGGTACGACGTCGTAGAAGTCGCCGCCGACCTCCGAGCCGGTGGGGACATATTCGGCCGCCACGCCCACGCCGTCGACGTGCGGCAACGCGGGCGGCAGCAGCGAGGCCTGCAGCGTACGCGCGACCTGGTGCCGTTCGTCGTGGATGCGGGCGTTGTCGATGGCCAGGGCGGCGCGCCGGGCGACGTCCTCCAGCACGGCCACCTCGTCGCCGTCGTGGCGGTGCCTGAGGTGCCGGCCGACGGCCAGCGTGCCGAGGCGCTGACCCCGGGCCACCAGGGGCACCGCGAAACCTTCCGGCGGCGTACCGAACATGGCCTGGCTGCCGAGCCGGGACGCCTCCTCCAGCCGGGCCAGGATCGACTCCGGCCCGGTCTCGGCCAGCGTCGCGTGCAACTGCGGCAGGGCCGCCTCGTCGGCGTGGGTGGCGGCGGCCAGCTCCAGGCGGCCCCACGCGTCGGTGGTGTGCACCGCGCACCACAGGCCCAGCCGCGGCACCACGAGCTGCGGGATCAGGGCCATGGTCAGGTTCACGTCGAGCGACTGGGCGAGCAGTTCGCTGGCCTCGGCGAGGAAAGTCAGCCAGGTCTGCCGGCGCAGGTCGGTGCGGCGCAACCGGTCGTTCTCCAGGTGCAGCGAGAGCCGTTCGGCGACGATCGTGGCCAGCGGCTGGGCATAGCCCATGGGCGAGGCGTCGAGTTCCAGTTCGCCGGCGTACGGGCGCTGCACGGTCAACCCGGCCCGGATGGTGGCGGCGTCGTCCCGTGGCGCCCGCCCGTACCGCGCCAGCAGTTGCCGCCCGGCGCCGTCGCCGCGGTCCAGCCGCACCACGCCCCCGGCCGCGCCGGTGAGCCGGGCCAGCCGGGACAGCAGATCCATGGCGAAGTCGGCCAGGCCCTCGTCGGTGGACCGCTCCGGGTGGATCTCCATGAGTGAGGTCAATGCGCCCACGCTGGGGGTGTCGGCGTCCGCGGCACCCTCCGCCGGCACGGTGGCCGGGCTGCTCGCGCCCTTGCGGTCCAGCCGGAACCAGACGCCCTTGCCGGTCCCCTCGTGCACGGTGCCCCACCGGCTGGCGAAATGGTCGACCAGCAACAGCCCGCGACCACGCTCGGCAACCTCGCCGATGTCCACCGATTCGTTCCGCGGGCCGACCGCGAGCTGCTCGACCGGGCCCGGCGCGAAGTCGGTGACCGTGACGGTGAGGCCGGTCGGGTCCGCGGTCACCTCGATGTCGAGTTCGGTGTTGGCGTGCACCACTGCGTTGGTGGACAGCTCGGTGGTCAGCAGCAGGGCCTCGTTGAGCAGCACATCGAGCTCGGCCTCCTCGAGCACCGAGCGGACCAGGGCGCGGGCGGCGGCGGGCGTACGCCGGTCGTTGGGCAGCCGGACGCGGCGCACCAGGGCGTTCGTCGTCTCCGGCTGCAGCGACACGCCTGCATCCTCCCCTGTTGCATGCCGTTCACACAAAGCCGTGTCTCGCATTGACCCGCCCGGGCGAGGGATGATGGGGCGCCCCCAGGCGGATGGACAGCGAGTGAGGACAGCATGACTGCGGCCAAAGAGCTGATTGTCGGCGCGCCCGACGAGAACGCCCTGCTCGGCGAGCTTGCCGATGCCCTGCGGCGGGTCCGCCGTGGTGATCTCAAGGTCCGCCTGCCCCGCCGGTCGGGCAGTGGCGGCGCGCTGGTCGACGCGTTCAACGAGGTGGTGTCGCTGCAGGAACGGCAGAACCTGGACGTGCGGCGGATCAGCCGGATCGTCGGGCGGGACGGCCGGCTCACCGAGCGACTCGACGAAGAGGGCCTGGACGGTGCGTGGGCGGACACCGTACGGTCGGTGAACTCGCTGATCGACGACCTGGGCCGGCCGACCACCGAGATCTCCCGGGTGATCGTGGCGGTGGCCGAGGGTGACCTCTCCCAGCACATGGCGCTCGAGATGGACGGGCGACCCCTGCGGGGTGAATATCTGCGGATCGGCCGGACGGTCAACACGATGGTGGATCAACTGTCGTCGTTCGCCGACGAGGTCACCCGGGTGGCCCGCGAGGTCGGCACGGAGGGCAAGCTGGGCGGCCAGGCCGACGTCCGAGGGGTGGCCGGCACCTGGAAGGACCTGACCGACTCGGTCAACACGATGGCCTCCAACCTGACCCACCAGGTGCGCTCGATCTCCCAGGTGGCCGGTGCGATGGCCCGCGGTGACCTGTCCCAGAAGATCACCGTGGGCGCCCGGGGCGAGGTGGCCGAGCTGGCCGACACCATGAACGGCCTCACCGACACGCTGCGGCTGTTCGCCGAGCAGGTCACCCGGGTGGCCCGCGAGGTGGGCACCGAGGGCAAGCTGGGCGGCCAGGCTGATGTGCCCAACGTGGCCGGCACCTGGAAGGACCTCACCGACTCGGTGAACTCGATGGCGTCGAACCTGACCAGCCAGGTGCGCAACATCGCCCAGGTGTCCACCGCGGTGGCCAAGGGCGACCTGTCGCAGAAGATCACGGTGGCCGCCCAGGGCGAGATCCTCGAGCTCAAGGACACCGTGAACACGATGGTGGACCAGCTGTCGTCGTTCGCCGACGAGGTCACCCGGGTGGCCCGCGAGGTGGGCACCGAGGGCCGGCTCGGCGGTCAGGCGCAGGTCCGCGGCGTGTCCGGCACCTGGCGCGAGCTGACCGAGAACGTGAACCAGCTCGCCGCCAACCTCACCGACCAGGTCCGCAACATCTCCCAGGTGTCCACCGCGGTGGCGAAGGGCGACCTGTCGCAGAAGATCACGGTCGACGCGCGCGGTGAGATCGCCGAGCTGAAGAACACGGTGAACACGATGGTGGACCAGCTCTCGTCGTTCGCCGACGAGGTGACCCGGGTGGCCCGCGAGGTGGGCTCGGAGGGCAAGCTCGGCGGTCAGGCCCAGGTCAAGGGCGTCTCCGGTACGTGGCGCGACCTGAC
>DASSAL010000178.1:0-21093 GCA_035685405.1 Actinoplanes sp.
CCCGGGCTGTGGCGGGCGCGGAGCGGGAGGCGGCGCCGGGTCCGCAGGCGGCGGCGGGTCGGGCAGCCGGGCGGCGTCCTCGGACGGCGGCGGGTCGGGCAGCCGGGTGGCGTCCTCGGACGGCGGGTCATCCGCCGGTGACGGAGGGCCGGAGACCGGCGCGTCCGCGGACGGCGGCGGGCCGTACGGCTGCGCCGGGTGGTACGGCCGCAGCGGATCCGTGGGGGGCTGGTTGCTCAATGTCTCTCCCAGGGCGGGCGCCCGTGATGGTGCGGTAGCCGACGGTACGCCGTCCGTGCCACCGATCCCGGGCGGATGTCCCTCGACACGCCCACCGGCCCCGACCCGGACGGGCGACGGCCGATGGTGGTTTTGGCGCATGCCGGAAATCGGTCCCGCCCATCGACGCACCCGGCTGACCGAACGGCCATTTCAATCACGTACGATGCGCGAAAGTGTGGGTCTCGCGCATGACGCTTGAGCGAACGTCGGCTACGCTGCCCCACATGTGTGGGATCGTGGGATACGTCGGAAATCGACCGGCGCTCAATATCGTGCTCGATGGCCTTCGGCGCCTGGAGTACCGCGGATATGACTCCGCCGGCGTCGCCGTCATCGACGGCGATGCCATCCTGACCGAGAAGCGGGCCGGCAAGCTGGCCAACCTCGAGAAGGCACTGGCCGAACGCTCGACTGACGGTATCGCGGCGGGCCGCACCGCCATCGGGCACACCCGCTGGGCCACCCACGGCGGCCCCACCGACCGTAACGCCCATCCGCACCTGTCCGCCGACGGCCGGGTCGCGGTGATCCACAACGGCATCATCGAGAACTTCGCCCGGCTGCGCGCCGAGCTCGAGGCGACCGGCGTCGAGTTCGTCAGCGACACCGACACCGAATGCGCCGCCCACCTGCTGGCCGCCGAGATGCGCACGCTGCGCGAATCCGGCGCCGAGGACGGACCGCAGTTGCTGGCCGAGGGCATGCGCCGGACCGTACGCCGGCTCGAGGGCGCCTTCACCCTGCTCGCCACCGACCTGCTGGTGTCCGGCGCGGTGGTCGCCGCTCGCCGCAACTCGCCGCTGGTCGTGGGCCGCGGCGTGGGTGAGAACTTCCTGGCCAGCGACGTCTCGGCGTTCATCGAGCACACCCGGGACGCGATCGAGCTGGGGCAGGACCAGGTCGTCCTGATCACGCCGGACGCGATCGAGATCACCGACTTCTTCGGCGAGCTCGCCAAGGGCAAGGAGTTCCACATCGACTGGGACGCCTCGGCCGCCGAGAAGGGCGGGTACGACTATTTCATGCTCAAGGAGATCGCCGAGCAGCCGCAGGCCATCGCCGACACCCTGCTGGGCCGGCTCTCCGAGCGCGGCGACATCGTCTTGGACGAGGTCCGGCTCACCGACCAGGACCTGCGCGACGTGGACAAGGTGTTCATCATCGCCTGCGGTACCGCCTACCACGCCGGCATGGTCGCCAAGTATGCGATCGAGCACTGGGTCCGCATCCCCTGCGAGGTCGAGCTGGCCAGCGAGTTCCGCTACCGCGACCCGGTGCTCGACCGGTCCACCCTGGTGATCGCGATCAGCCAGTCCGGCGAGACCATGGACACGCTGATGGCGCTGCGGCACGCCAAGGAGCAGAAGGCCCGGGTGCTGGCGATCTGCAACACCAACGGCTCCACCATCCCGCGCGAGTCGGATGCGGTGCTCTACACCCACGGTGGGCCGGAGATCGCGGTCGCCTCCACCAAGGCGTTCCTCACCCAGCTGGTCGCCTGTTACCTGATCGGCCTGCACTTGGCCCAGGTGCGCGGCGTGATGTACGCCGACGAGGTGGCCGCCGTGGTGCAGCGGTTGCAGCAGGTGCCGGACCAGTTGCGCGATCTGCTCGGCAGCATGGAGGACGTCCGGGCCCTGGCCCGGGACCTGAAAACCGCCTCGACCGTGCTGTTCATCGGCCGGCACGTCGGTTTCCCGGTCGCCCTGGAGGGTGCGCTCAAGCTCAAGGAGCTGGCGTACATGCACGCCGAGGGCTTCGCGGCGGGCGAGCAGAAGCACGGCCCGATCGCACTGATCGACAAGGGCACGCCGGTGGTCTGCGTGGTGCCGTCGCCGGCCGGCCGGGGCGTCATGCGGGACAAGGTGGTCTCCAACATCCAGGAGGTCCGCGCCCGGGGTGCGCGCACCATCGTGATCGCCGAGGAGGGCGACGACGGCCTGGACGCCTACGCCGACCATCTGTTCACCGTCCCGCGTACGCCGACCCTGCTGGCGCCGCTGATGACCACCGTGCCGCTGCAGATCCTCGCCTGTCAGATCGCCGCGGCCCGCGGTCACGACGTCGACCAGCCTCGCAACCTGGCGAAGTCGGTCACCGTGGAGTGACATCCGGGCCCCGTCCCAGGGTGATGCCCGCCAGGGCGTCCAGCGCCGGGCGCCCCGGTTCCCAGTAACCGAGGTGTCCGGCGTCGGCCTGGCTGGAGAAGACTCGCGCACCGAACGTGGGATCGCTCGGGTTCCGGCCGTGCCACAGCTCGTCCTCCGGCCGCCCGAACGCCAGCATCGCTCCGGCGCCCGGCACCAGCCGGCTCAGCGCCAGGTCCTTGGCCAGGCCGTCCGGCGCGAGCGGGGCGTACTGGATCACGTCCGACCGCGATGACGTCGACCACACCTGACCGGCCGGCACGTGCAGGCGGTCGGCCGAGTCGACGCCGACGCCGGGCGAGCCGACGAACACCACGGCGTCCGCTGCCAGCCCGGCGGTGGCCGCGGCCCGGCCCACCACGAGCGACCCGTAGCTGTGCCCCAGCACGGTGAATAGCCCGGGCCCGTCCTCGTGCGTGGCTCGCAGGCCGTCCTGAAACCGGCGCAACGCCGCCGCTCCGGCTTCGGCCCGGGACCGGCCGGCCGCCTCGTCGACGAAGTCCGGCGCGTCATAGTCCAGCCACATCACTGCGCTCGCCGCGCGGGCCGGGTCCAGCTCGCCGGCCCGGACGGCGACCCGCTCGGCCCGGGTCAGTTCCTTGGCCGACGAGGCCAGATCGGCGGTCATGCCCGGAACGTGGGTGAGCACCGCACCGGCGCGGTCCGGGTCGCCCACTGCCACCACGGCGCGGCCCTCGCCGGCCGGATCCAGCCGAAGCAGATATCCCCGTGGCCGGTCGTCGGCGTCCAGCCGATCCACCAGCGCGTCCAACCCGTCCCGGATCTTCCGCAGCCGCCGCCGCTCGCCACCGGCGGCACCGGCAATCGTGCGGTCCACATCGGCACGCTGCTCCGCCAGCCGCAGCCGGTTGGCCACGTCGCGGTAAGCGGCCGGCACGCCGTCCAGCGACCCCAGCCAGGCCGCGCGGGTGACGGCCAGCCGCAATCGCGCAGCCGGTGACAGACCGGCCCACCACCGTCGTACGGCGGCCGGACCGGCAGATGGGTGCCGGATTGCCGTCGCCGTGCCGTCGGTCGCCAACAATTCGGTGATCCGGCCGGCGGCCGTCGCATCCGCCGACTCCGCCACGGACAGCGCCGCGGCGAGCTGGGTGGAGGCCTCGGTCGCGGCGGTGCGCTGGACGGCCGCGCGGTAGGCCGCCCGCATCGGCGCGACGGAGACCGGGATCGGTGACGGTGCCTGGACGACGCCGCTGTCACTGATCACCAACCCGGCCCGGCGTGCGGTCTCCACCGCTCGGGCCAGCAGCACCTGTGCCCGGCCGAGCGCCGCCGCGAACTCGCTGAGCGCCTGATCGGCCACCCAGCAGGTGACCCGGAACAACGACAGCCGGTGCCGCAGGCGGCCGAGATAGTCGGCGGCGGCGGTGGCCGCCGCGCCGGACCACGCCGATCGCAGCCGGGCCGCCTGGCCGTCCAGGTCGGACGCCCACCGGCCGGCCATGGTGGCCCAGCGGCGCCAGGCCACCGCGGTGGTTCGCCACCGGGCCGGATCGGTGGCTCGCAGCCGGCCGTAGGTCAGTTCCACAGCGCGTCCCGCAGGCGCCGGGCGGACCGGTCATCGGCATCCTGGTAGTCGTCCACGGCGGCGCGCACGTGCCGCGCCGCCGTGCTGACCTCCGAGCCGGCAGAGGCGAGGCCGCGCCGGGACACGTCGACCAGCCCGGCGAGCGCCGCGGACGTCTCCCAGCGCGGCACGGTGTCCACCGCCGGCGCTCCGGTGGCCCCGGCGACCACCTGCGCGCCGGTGTCGGCCAGGGCGGCTGCGCAGGCACGCAACGCCGGCGGATCGAGAGTGAAGGCCATCGGCACCTCCGATCGAGGAAGGGGTGCGCTCACGTTAGGCGTCGGCTACGACCAGAACGGCGGGCTGTGGACGGCGTGCTCCCCCCGTACCGATGGATCTGCACAGGCCTTGCCCCGCACCGCACGCCGGCGCTAATCTCCGCGCCCACCATTAGGGTTGTGCCGTGATCGTGGCGGTCGGCATCGACGTGGTTCTGGTGGAGCGTTTCGAACGCGCGCTCGAGCGCACGCCGCTGCTGGCGGATCGGCTGTTCACCGACGGCGAACGGCTCACCGGGTCGGGCAATCCCCGCTCGCCGGAGTCACTTGCGGCGCGGTTCGCGGCCAAGGAGGCGGTGGCCAAGGCGCTCGGTGCGCCGGCCGGTCTGCGCTGGCACGACTGCGAGATCGTCGCCGATCCGGACGGGCGCCCATGGCTGACCGTCTCCGGTACCGTCGCGGCAGTCGCCGCCGAACGCGGGATCAACCGCTGGCACCTGTCGTTGTCCCATGACGGCGGCATCGCTTCCGCCATGGTGGTGGCCGAGGGCTGAGAAAACCACGGGAGGGACTCATGCGGCAGGCATGGCGGGTCGCGGATGTGCGGGCCGCGGAGAAGGCGCTGATGGCGACGCTGCCGGAGGGCACCCTGATGCAGCGTGCCGCGGCCGGCCTGGCCCGGCGCTGCGCCCTGCTGCTGCAGCAGACCGGCGGGGTGTACGGCGCGCGGGTGGTGCTGCTGGTGGGCAGCGGGGACAACGGCGGAGACACGTTGTACGCGGGAGCGCGGCTGGCCGCCCGCGGTGCCTGGGTTCGCGCCCTGCTGCTCCACCCCGATCGGGTGCATCCGGCCGGCCTGACCGCGCTCCGCCACGCCGGCGGGTTCACCGTCCGGGACCTGCCCGACCGGGCCGACCTGGTGCTGGACGGCATCGTGGGGATCGGGGCCAGCGGCGGCCTGCGCCCGGACGCGGCCGCGATCGTGGACCGGCTGCCGGCTCTCGGCGCCACCGTGGTCGCGGTGGATGTGCCGAGCGGGGTCGCGGTGGACACCGGGGACGTTCCGGGCGACGCGGTGACCGCCGACGTCACGGTCACCTTCGGCTGCTGGAAACCGGCACACGTGGTAGGCCCGGCGGCGGCCCGGGCCGGTCAGGTCGAGCTGGTCGACATCGGGCTCGGGCGGACGCTGCGGGCCGACCCGGCGGTACGGGTTGTCGACGCTGGCGATGTCGCCGTCTGGTGGCCGCGTCCCGGTCCGGCATCCGACAAGTACAGCCGCGGTGTGGTGGGGGTGTCGACCGGCTCGGCGCAATATCCGGGCGCGGCGCTGCTGTCCGTGGCCGGTGCGCTGACCGGGCCGACCGGGATGGTGCGGTACGCCGGGAGCGCGCACGCCGATGTGGTCCGTACCCATCCGTCCGTGGTGGTCGCGCCGCGGGTGGCCGACGCCGGCCGGGTGCAGGCCTGGGTGTGCGGATCCGGCCTGGGTACCGACGACAACGCCCGCACCGAGTTGCGCAGCGTGCTGGCCACCTCGTTGCCGGTCGTGCTGGACGCCGACGCGCTGACCCTGCTGGTGGACGGCCGGCACGCCGACGACCTGCGCCGGGACGCCCCGCTCGTGGTGACCCCGCACGACGGTGAGTTCAAGCGGCTGGCCGGTGAGGCGCCCGGCTCCGACCGGGTGGCCGCGGCGTGCAAGCTGGCCGCCTGGCTGAACGCCGTGGTCCTGCTCAAGGGGGATCGCACGATCGTGGCCACCCCTGCGGGGACGGCCTGGGCCAATCCGACCGGCACCTCGGCGCTGGCCACCGCGGGCAGCGGTGACGTCCTGGCCGGTCTGCTCGGTTCGTTGCTGGCCGGCGGCCTGTCGGCGGAGCGAGCCGCGGTGGCGGCCGGCTATCTGCACGGGCTGGCCGGGCGGCGGGCGCAGCAGGGCGGTCCGGTGACCGCTCCCCAGGTGGCTGCCGCCCTTCGAGCCGTGATCCGGGACACGCTGCACGGCGATGCCGCGTCCGCCCGTCCGGCGGCGGCGCGGGCGATACCGAGCCGGATGGCTCCGCGGGCGAACGACTGATGCGCCGGTGCGTCATCTCAGCGGCAGCGACCGCTCAGTAGGCTGGTTTTCATGTGGCAGGCCGAGGTCCGGGTCGATCTGGACGCCATCCGCGACAACGTGGCGATGCTGCGTGCCCGGACGAGCGCCGAGGTGATGGCCGTGGTGAAGGCGGACGGGTACGGGCACGGGATGCTGCCGTCCGCACGGGCCGCGCTGGCCGGCGGAGCCACCTGGCTCGGCGTGGCGACCCTGGAGGAAGCCCTGGAGCTGCGCCGCAGCGGCCTGACCGCACCGGTGCTGGCCTGGCTGCACGCGCCCGGCCGGCCGTTGCACGACGGCGTGCTGGCCGACGTGGACCTCAACGCGGCCAGCCTCACCCAGCTTGCCGAGACGGTCGCGGCCGCCCGGCGGGCGGAGCGCACCGCCCGCGTCCACCTCAAGCTCGACACCGGGCTGGCCCGGGGCGGCGCCACCGCGGCGGAGTGGCCGGCGTTGCTCGAGGCGGCCGCGAAAGCACAGGCCGACGGTGACATCGACGTGGCCGGGGTGTGGAGCCACTTCGCGTACGCCGACCGGCCCGGTCACGAGAGCGTCGATCGTCAGCTGGCCGCGTTCGCCGACGGTCTCGGGGTCGCCGAGCGGTACGGGATCACCCCGCGCTACCGGCACATCGCCAACTCCGCCGCCACCCTGACCCGCCCGGACAGCCACTACGACCTGGTCCGGCCGGGCATCGCGATCTACGGCCTGTCGCCGATCGAGCACGACCGGTTCGGCCTGCGCCCGGCGATGACCGCCCGGGCCCGGGTGGCCCTCACCAAACGCGTGCCGGCCGGGCAGGGCGTCTCGTACGGCCTGACCTACCACACCGCCCGGGAGACCACGCTGGCGCTGATTCCGCTGGGGTATGGCGACGGTGTGCCCCGGCACGCCTCCAACGTGGGACCGGTCGAGCTGGGTGGCAAGGTCCGCACCATCGCCGGCCGGGTCTGCATGGACCAGATCATGCTGGACTGCGGCGACGACCCGGTCGCACCCGGCGACGTGGCGACGTTGTTCGGGCCGGCGCAGCCCACCGCGGACGACTGGGCCGCGGCCGTCGGCACCATCAACTACGAGATCGTGACCCGGTTCGGCAGCAGCCGGGTGCCCAGGGTGTACGTCGGGGAGGCAGCGGAATGAGGCGCATCCGCGCCAAGCAGGTCGGCATCGCCGGTGCGGTGGTCGGTGTCGCGGCGGCCGGCCTGGCCACCGCGTTCGCCATCGAGCGGGCCGTGGTCCGCAAGTCGCTCCGGGAGCCCGGCGACCCGTACCGGGTCGAGCAGTTCGGTGATCAGCCGTTCGACTCCGAACGGACGGTCACCGCCGCGGACGGCACCGACCTGCACGTCGAGATCATCGAGCCGAGGGAGGGGACCGGCAAGCCGACCATCGTGTTCGTGCACGGCTTCGCGCTGGACATGGGCACCTTCTACTTCCAGCGCAAGATGCTCACCGAGCGCGGCGAGCACCGGATGGTGTTCTACGACCAGCCGGGGCACGGGCGATCCGGCCGGCTCGAGTCCGGCAACTACGACATCGCCGCGCTCGGCAAGTCGCTCGCCGCGGTGCTCGACGCCACCGTTCCGGATGGCCCGGTCATCCTGGTCGGGCACTCGATGGGCGGCATGACGATCATGGCGTTCGCCGAGCACTATCCGGAATGGTTCGGCAACCGGGTGGTGGGCGTGGTGCTGATGTCCACCTCGGCCGGCCTGTTCAACAAGACCGAGCTGGGCCTGACCACCCTGGTCGCCCGGGCCAGCGCGCCGTTCTTCCCGCTCTGGGGTGGCGCCGCCCGGATCGGCGGTAACGCGATCGACCGGGCCCGGGTGGTGTCGTCCGACCTGGCCTGGCTGCTCACCCGGCGGTACGGGTTCGGCGACGACCGGCCCAGCGCATCGTTGGTCACCTTTGTGGAGCAGATGAACTCCAAGACCTCGGTCGAGACGCTCACCAAGTACCTGCACACGCTGTATACCCACAACCGGTTCCCGGCGCTGTCCGCGCTGCGCGGTGTGCCGGTGCTGGTGATCGTCGGCACCAAGGACTACCTGACCCCGGTCACCCATTCGGAGGAGATCCTGAAACACCTGCCGGAGGCCGAGTTGGTGAAGGTCGACAACAGCGGGCACGTGGTGATGCTGGAGAAGGCCGACGAGGTCAACGCCATGATCCTGCCGTTCCTGGACAAGATCTCGTGATCGAACTCGCCACCGTGGACGACACCCGGGCGTTCGGTCGCCGGCTGGCCGCCGTGCTGCGGCCGGGTGACCTGGTGCTGCTGGCCGGGCCGCTGGGAGCCGGCAAGACGGCCCTGGCCCAGGGCATCGGCGCCGGACTCGGCGTCCTGGGCGACGTCACGTCGCCGACGTTCGTCATCGCCCGGGTCCATCGGGGGCCGCTGCCGTTGGTGCACGCGGACGCATACCGGCTGGGCGACCGGCCGGATCCCCGACTGGAGATCGACGATCTCGATCTGGACGCTTCGGCCGACGACTCGGTGACCGTGGTGGAGTGGGGTGAAGGCCTGGTCGAACACATCAGCGACGATCATCTGCTGGTGCGCATCGACCGCCGCGACGACGACACCCGGGTGCTGGATCTGGTGCCGCACGGCGGCGACTGGGCCGACCGGCTGGAGAAGCTGTGAACCTGACCGATCTGCTGCCGGCCGCGTGGCGCGACGCCATCCGGCCGTTCCTCGATCCGGTCGCCACCGAGGCGCTCGGCGCGTTCGTGGCCGCCGAGTATGCGACGCACACCGTCTATCCGCCCGCAGCGGACCTGTTCTCGGCGTACCGGCTGTGTTCGCCCGAGCAGACCCGGGTGCTGATCCTCGGTCAGGACCCCTACCACGGGCCGGGGCAGGCGCATGGGCTCAGCTTCAGCGTGCGGGCCGGCGTCCGGATACCGCCGTCGTTGCGCAACATCTTCCGGGAACTGGCCGAGGACGTCGGCATGGTGCCGCCGGCGGCCGGTGATCTGACCGCCTGGGCGCGGCAGGGCGTGCTGCTGCTGAACGCGGTGCTGACGGTGCGGGCCCGGGCGGCCGCCGCACACGCCGGCAAGGGCTGGGAGGCGTTCACCGACGCCACCATCGAAGCGCTGAACGCGCGGGACGAGCGGGTGGTCTTCCTGCTCTGGGGTGGGTACGCGCGGAAGAAGGCCGCGCTGATCACCAACCCGGTGCACGTGGTGCTGGAGGCCGGCCATCCCAGCCCGCTCAACCCGAGGGGCTTCCGGGGCACCCGCCCGTTCAGCGCCGCGAACAAGGCACTGGCCGACGCCGGCCGCCCGGTCGTCGACTGGGCGCTCGACCCGGGCCTCCGACCGGGTGGTGGGTGAGGTGCTCGTCCTGGGTCTGGACACGGCCACACCGGCGTCCACGGTTGCGGTCGCCGAGGTGACCGGTGCGGGCCTGCACGGACTCGCCGAGCGCCGCACGGTCGATCCACGGGCGCACGGCGAACTGCTGGCGCCGCAGATCCACGCGACGCTCGTGGCGGCGGGCATCCGTCCGGGTGACCTGGATGCGATCGTGGCCGGTGTCGGGCCTGGACCGTTCACCGGCCTGCGCGTCGGGCTCGCCACCGCGGCCAGCATGGGACAGGCGCTCAGCATCCCCACGTACGGTGTCTGCTCGCTCGATGCCCTGGGTCTGGCGGCCGGACCGGGACGGGTGCTGGTGGCCACCGACGCCCGCCGCCGTGAGGTGTACTACGCGACCTATTCCGACGGCAAGCGGGTGACGGAGCCGCAGGTGGGACGGCCGGCCGACGTCGTGGTGGACGCGGATCGCGCGGTGGGCGAGGGTGCGTTGAAGTACAGCGACGTGTTCGGCCTGCCGATCGACGACCGGGTGCTCTATCCGCCGGGCGTGGCGCTGATCTCGCTGGCCGCCGACCGCGTCGGCGCGGGTGCCGCCGGAGACCGGCTCACCCCCCTGTACCTGCGCCGGCCCGACGCGGCCGAGTCCGCCGGCCGCAAACCCGTGCTGCGATGAGGATCGAGCGCTTCCGCTGGTGGCACATCGCCGAGGTGCTGCCGATCGAGGCGGATCTGTTCGGCCCGGAGAGATGGTCCGCCGCCATGTTCTGGAACGAACTGGCTCAGCGGCACCATTACCTGGTCTCGCTGGACGACGATGGCACCGTCGCGGGATACGCCGGCCTGGCCATTGTGGACCGGCACGAGTCCTGGGTGCAGAACATCGCGGTGCGGCGCGACGCCCAGCAGCACGGGATCGGGCGGGCGCTGCTCGAGGCCCTGCTGACCAAGGTGGCCGCCGAGCGGGTGGACAAGACCCTGCTGGAGGTGGCGGTGGACAACGAACCGGCCCAGCGCCTCTATGCGACGTACGATTTCGAGCCGGTCGGCCTCCGCCGCGGCTACTACCAGCCCAGCAACACCGACGCCCTGGTGATGGTGAGAAGTGCCTGACGAACCCCTGGTCCTGGGCATCGAGACCTCCTGCGACGAGACCGGCGTGGGCATCGTGCGCGGCCACACCCTGCTCGCCGACGCGCTGGCGTCCAGCGTGGACCAGCACGCCCGGTTCGGTGGCGTGGTGCCCGAGGTGGCCAGCCGGGCCCACCTCGAGGCGATCGTGCCGACCATGCAGCGGGCTCTGGACGAGGCCAATGTCGCGCTGGCCGACATCGACGCGATCGCGGTGACGGCCGGGCCGGGATTGGCGGGCGCGCTGCTGGTCGGCGTCGCGGCGGCGAAAGGGTACGCGTTGGCGGCCGACAAGCCGATCTACGGGGTGAACCACCTGGCCGCGCACGTCGCGGTCGACACCTTGGAGCACGGTCCGCTGCCCGAGCCGGCGGTGGCGCTGCTCGTCTCCGGCGGCCACTCCTCGCTGCTGCTGGTCGACGACATCACGGCCGGCGTACGCCCGCTCGGCGCGACCATCGACGACGCCGCCGGTGAGGCGTTCGACAAGGTGGCCCGGCTGCTCGGCATGGGCTTCCCGGGCGGGCCGGTCATCGACCGGGTGGCTCGCGACGGCGACGGCACGGCAATCGCCTTCCCGCGCGGGCTCACCGCGCCGAAGGACCAGGCGGCGCACCGGTTCGACTTCTCCTTCTCGGGGCTGAAGACGGCCGTGGCGCGCTGGGTGGAGACCCGCCAGCGGGACGGCGAACCGGTGCCGGTGGCCGACGTCGCGGCGAGCTTCCAGGACGCGGTCTGCGACGTGCTCACCGCCAAGGCGGTGGACGCCTGCCGGACGTACGGGGTCCGGACGCTGATCATCGGCGGGGGCGTGGCGGCCAACTCCCGGCTGCGGGCGCTGGCCGAGCAGCGTGCGGCCCAGCACGGCATCCGGGTCCGGGTGCCGCGACCGCGGTTGTGCACCGACAACGGTGCGATGGTGGCGGCGCTGGGTTCGCATCTGGTCGCCGCCGGGGTGGGACCGAGCCGGCTGGATCTGCCGGCCGATTCCGCCATGCCATTGACGACGGTCACCGTGGCCGGGTAAGAAGCGGCGGGGATCAGGGGCGGGGATGGGTGTGCCGATGATTGCGCGGATGTGGGAGGTACGGGCCCTGGGCAGCGGCTTCGACGAGCTGCTGAGCTGGGTCTGCGATCACGCGTTGCCGAAACTCGAGGTGTTGCCGCAGCACGTGGCGAGCGAGGTGTACTCGTCCACCGACCACCGTATCGTGGTCATCTCGAAATGGCGCAACCAACCGGCCAGCCTGCCGCTGCCGCCGGAGAACCTGGTGGCCCGGGCACCCCACGAGTGGGACTTCACCCCGGTCGACCGCTAGCGCAGTGCCAGTGCCACGCCAAGCAGCACCAGCGTCACCAGGGCGGTCAGGAAGACCACCAGCAGCTCGCGGTGGGTGCGTTCCTCGATGGTCGGCAGGTCGCTGGTCACGGCGGCCAGCTCGGCCTGGGTGACGGCACCGCACGCGGCCTCCACCCGGGCGGCGAACTCGTCCAGCGTCAGGCGCCCGGCGCCGGTGTGCCGCTCGAGGGCGGCCACGACCCGTTGCCGGTCCTCGTCCGACGCTCGGATGTCCACGGCCGCATGTTAGCGCCGTCGTCAAACCCCAGCCTCTGGTCCATCCGCGCCGTTGGGCGGGTCGGGCGCCGGCGGGATGGGAGCGGGCCGCGGCTTGCGTTATCCGCGCCGGCCGGAGGCGCCGGCAGCGGCATAACCACGCTCCGCGAGCAGGTGTTCGCTCGCTGCCCACACGGCTTCCCGGCGGCCGGGCTTCAGGACCCGGTCCGGGATGATCAGCCGCCGCATTCCCGGACCGTAGAAGCCGCTGTCCGCGGCCGGGTCGTCGGCCAGCTGAACCGGGGTCCGCGCCGCCTCGGCCGGATCGGCGCCGATCCGGCTCTGCACCAGCACCGCGAGGCGGCGCAGCGAACCCGGAACTCCGCGCGCGTTGCGGAACACGTCGGTCGCCACCGGCCCCGGATACACGCAGCTCACCTTCACTTGGGTGCCGGTCAGCCGGTCCGCCAGCGAGACGGCCAGCAGGTCGTTGGCGAACTGGGTGCGTCCGGCCACGCGCAGCCCCCGTCGGCGGCCCCGTTGCATCGGCAGGTCGTCGAGGTCGAGGGTGTCCGGGTACCTGCCGGCGGTGGCGACCAGCACGATCCGCCCGGCCGGGGCCGCCACCAGCAGGGGCAACAGGCGATCCACCAGCAGGAACCGGGACAGGTAGTTCAGCACGAAGCTGCGTTCCAAGTCTTCGTCGGTCCACTCCGCCCGCATCGCGAACACACCGGCGCAGAGCACCAGCGCATCGAGCCGGTCGGTGCGCCGGACCACCTCGGTGGCCGTCCGGTCGGTGTCGCGCAACAGCGCCAGGTCGGCCGCGACGGTTGCGCCGGCGGAGCGGCCGACGGTCAGCACGTGGTGTCCGCGGCGGGTCAGGTCGGCGGCGACCGCGCGGCCGATGCCGCCGGTGCCGCCGGTAACCAGGGAGACAGGTGTCATGACTGGACGCTAGGTCGCGGTTCGGCCGACACTCCAGGTGTGAACGTCCGGCGAACCACAACGATCGTCCAGCCATGGATCTGTTGAGCGCGGTCTTCCGGGAGTTGCGGTTCGAGAGCGCCGCCTACCGCTGGCTGGAACTGGACGCCGGCACCCGGATGGTGTTCGACGACCCGCGTCTGCGTGGCGTCCACATCGTCGCTCACGGCGAGTGCGAACTCGGCTTCGAGGACGGCACCGTCGAGCGCCTTGCCACCGGTGACCTGGTGGTGCTGCCGCGAGGTGACAACCACGTGCTGCACTCGGCACCCGGCGGGCCGGGCACCGGTATCGTCTGTGGCGCCTTCCTGGTCGGCGAGACCGACCATCCGGTGCTGCGCGGGTTGCCGCGGGCCGTGCACGTACGCGGTGACGACGGCCGGATCCAGCCCTGGCTCGGTCCGCTGATCGATGCGCTGAGCACCGAGGCGCGCGACGGTGGCCCGGGCAGCGACCTGGTGATGGCCCGGCTGTCCGATGCCATGCTGTTGCGCGCGCTCCGGCACTACAGCGCGACGGTGGATCACCGGGGCTGGCTGGCCGGACTGGGCGACCCGTACATCGCCCCGGTCCTCGCCGCCGTCCACGCCGACCCGGCCCAGCCGTGGACGCTGACCCGGCTCGCTGCCACCGCCGGGTTGTCCCGGGCGGCGTTCGCCGCCCGGTTCACCGACCGGGTGGGTGAGCCGGCCATGCAGTACCTCACCTCGTTGCGCATGCAACGCGCGAAGACGCTGCTGCGGGACGAACGCGCGACGGTGAGCGCGGTCGCCGCCCGGGTGGGATACCGGTCCGACGTCGGCTTCGCCGCCGCCTTCAAGCGCGAGGTGGGGGTAGCGCCCGGGCGGTATGGACGCACATGATCACCTGTGCACACCGGGGGAGCCAGCTCGTCCTCGGGGATGGGAAGGACGAACCGGCTCCGCTGGGCGGCCGCTCACGCGTTGAGCATCTGGAGCATCTGCTTGATCTGATCGGTCCGGGACGCCTTCACCCGCTCGGCGAACGCCTTCGCCTCGGCGTTCGCGCCGCCCTTCGCCTCCATTGCCGCCATCTCCACCGCGTTGTGCTGGTGTGCGAGGAACAGGTTCAGGAAGGCGGTCTCGAACTTCGCCCCCTTGGCATTCGTCAGCGCGGCCATCTCCTGCGGCCCGGTGGCCGGCAACCCGCCGTGGCCGGCGTGCGCGCTCGGCGCATGGACCACTGTGGTCGGCTTCGACCAGCTCGTCAGCCACGACGTGATCAGTTTGACCTCGTCGGTCTGGGTGACGTCGACGGCCTCGGCCAGGGTACGGATCTCGGCCCGCCGGGCCTTCTTCTCGGCCAGCCGCACCATCGCCAAGCCCTGCTCGTGGTGCGCCACCATCATCTGGAGGTACATCACGTCGGTGTCGTTGAACTCACCGTCGGCCTGCACCGCCGCGGTCACCGTCGTGGTCTCCGCCCGCTTGGCGACATCTGTGCCGCACCCGGTCAGGGCGAGGGCGGCGCAGCACAGCGCGGCCGCGAACCGGACCTTCACAGCGGCAGCCACAGCGCGAGCGTGAAGATCGACGGCTGCCAGCTGCTGATCGACGAGTGACCCTGCCGGCACCGGTACCGCTTGCCCTGGAAGGTCACCTCGTCGCCGGCGCGGTACGCGACACCGGGCGCCCACTCCGAACCGGCCTGCGCCGGCGGTGCGGTGGTCTCCTCCGCGGGCGGCGGCGGGGTGGTGGCCGAAGGTGGCGGGGTGGCCGGGGTGGAAGGTGCCGACCCCCCGCCACCTCCGACGTTGAGGTCGACACAGCTGTAGAAGGCGTTCGCCGTGTCGCCGATGTTCCACACCGCCAGCACCGTCTGACGCCCGGGGAACGCGCTCAGGTCGACGGTGTGGGTGACCACGGCATCGGGCTGCTGGTTGGCACCGTCCACAGTGGCAATCTTACGGTCGCCGATGAAGTATTCCCAGTTGCTGGTGCGGTGCCGCGCGGTCATCACCCAGGTGAAGGTGACGGTCGAGCCGACCGCCCGGGCCGGCCAGTTGCGGCTGTTGTCGGACAGCACGGCGAACTGGGCCAGCCCACCGTCACACGACGTCAGGCCCTTGGCGCCCTCCACGCTCTGCGGTTCGAACTGGATCGGCCCGCAGTTCGCGACGGCGCCGGTCGCGCACAGGGCCTGCCGGCTGGGCGGTGCCGAGACGTATCCGTGCGCCAGGGCGGGGGAGGCGACCGCCATGGTGGAGGCGACGGCTCCGAGGGCAGCCAACGGATAGGCGATCGCTCTGCGCATGGTGCGGTTCTCCCAACTCCAGGTGCGGTGGACGACCGGGGAACCGTATGCAGCGCCGCCATAACGGAGCCTTAACGACGCCGAAAAGGATCGTGAAGGCAGGAGGAGCGTGGGTGACGATCCGGCGGCCGTCAGGGTGCCGGTGCGCCGAGCAACAACCCGATCCGGGCGCCGCCCAGCGGCCCCCGATCGATCGACAACCGGCCGCCGGCCGCCTGCGCGACCCGCCGGACGATGTCCAGCCCGAGGCCGGTGGAGCCGGCCCCGCTCACGCCGCGCCGCACCGCGGCGGCCGGGTCGGTGATACCCGGCCCGGCGTCATCGACGATCAGGCCGGCCGGCGACACCGTCACCTGGAATGCCACGCCTTCCGGAGTGTGCGCGAACACGTTGCCCAGCAACGCGTCCACGGCCAGGATCAGCTCGCTGCGCGGCACCGGCGTCCACACCGGACGGTCACCGCCGACCACGTCGTACGGACGCTGCTGGTCCTCGGCCAGGACGGACCAGAACGCCAGCCGGTCGGCCAGCACCTCGACCAGATCACATCGCTGTGTGCCGCGGTCCGCCACGCCCAGCCGGGCGCCCGCGATGATCTGTTCGAGCTCCTCGTCGAGCATGTCGCAGGCCTGGCGCATCCGGTCGGCCACCGGACCGGGCGGCATCGAGTCGGCGTCCAGCCGCAGCGCGGTCAGCGGCGTCCGCAGCCGGTGGGACAGGTCGGCGGCCAGCTCACGCTCGGCGTCCAGCAGGCGGCGCAGGTCGTCAGCCATCCGGTTGAACGCCACCGCGGCATCCTGGAACTCCGGCGGGCCGGACGGGGTGACCCGGACCGACAGGTCACCGGAGCCGAGCCGGCGGCTCGACGCGGCCATCTCCCGGGTGGCCCGCACCAGCCGGCTGCCCAGCCGGTCGGCCAGCAGCACCGAACCGGCCACCAGCACCACCGCCAGCCCGGTCAGCGCGAACCAGGCCGGCCACACCCCGCGCTGCAGGTCGGCCCGCGGCACGAACACCTCGATCACCGCGGCCCGGCCGTCACTGAGCAGGCTGGGCTGCAGATACGCGACGCCGTCACCGGCCGCCGCGGTCACCGGCCGCCGGTACCGCTCGGTCAGCGCGATGTCGCCCGCGTTGACGTGGCTGGTGCCGATCGCCGGCCGCCCGGGCAGATGCACGGCCATCCGGCCGGCGCTGCCGGACACCGTGCTGACCACCGCGATCCGCACCTGCTGCGGATCGGCGTCCACGGCCAGCGCGGCGACCAGGGCGGCGGCCTGCTGGCGGGCCTCACCGACGGCCCGGTCGTGGGCGATCTGCCGGGTGGCCACGATCAGCGGCACCAGGAAGGCCAGCGCCACCATCGCCGTGATGGCCAGCGCCAGCCGGTTCAGCGTCCGCCTCACCGCGGTTCGACCATCATCACGCCGACCCCGCGTACGGTGTGCAGAAACCGCGGCGCCGCCGCCGTCTCGCCGAGCTTGCGCCGCAGCCAGGAGATGTGCACGTCGATGGTCTGCTCTTCACCGATGCGCGCCTGGTTCCACACCTCGGTGAGCAGTTCCCGCCGGCTGACCACCTGGCCGACCCGCTCCGCGAGGTAGGTCAGCACGTCGAACTCGCGCCTTGTCAGCTGCAACGGCGCACCCTTCAGTGTGGCCTGCCGCTGCCGCGGGCTGATCTCCAGCTCACCGACGGTGATCACGGTGGGCGTGGCGTCCGGCGTGCTGCGGGACCGGCGCAACACCGCGGAGATGCGGGCCAGGATGTGCCCGGCGGAGAACGGCTTGGTCACGTAGTCGTCGGCCCCGGCGTCCAGCAGCCTGATGATGTCCGCCTCGGAGCGCCGCGCGGTGGCCACGATGACCGGTACGTCAGAAACGCTCCGCATCATCCGCAGCGCGTCGGTGCCGTCGATGTCCGGCAGGCCGAGGTCCAGGATCACCAGGTCGGGGCGCTCATCGGTGAGGATCTTGAGCGCCGCGGCGGCCTGGCTGACCGGGTGCACCACGTGCCCGGCGTCGCCCAGCGCCCGGGTCAACGCGGCCGTGATGTAGCGGTCGTCCTCGACCAGCAGGATCAACGCCATGGCACACACCCTAGATCGGGATGAGACCATGGCCGGATGGGATCCCGGCGTGGTCGCTCATGGCAGCGCGGCGAAGCCGCCTCGGCGGCTCAGCGGTGGATGCCGTTGCTCGGCTGGCTGGCCGCCACGCTGACCAGCATCGCGCTGGCCTCGGTGGCGATGCTGCCGGTGCTGCGGACCGCGACACCCGACGACGGCGCCCTGGTCTCAGCCGACCAGCTGCGTGATGCCGGCGAGGCGGATCCGATCCCGCTGCCGTCGGTGCCGTCCGCCCCGACACCCTCGACGACGAAGTCACCGAGCGGCACGGTCCGTACGCCACGCGCAACGCCCAGCCCGGACCGGACCGAGCCGCCGCGCACCACCGCGCCGCCGGAGGCGACCGTGGCGGACGGCTGGACCGTGACCACCGGCGCGGACGGAACGAAGACCTACGTGCGATCGTTCCGGGTCGACGGCGGCCAGGCGGTGATCCGGATTCGCGACGGCCGGGTCCAGCTGGTCACCGCCACTCCCGGCGCGGGGTACGAGGTGGTCACGGTGCAGAACACCCCGGACAACCTGGCGGTCTATTTCAACCAGCCGAACCACAGCTTCATCGTGCACGCGGTGTGGAACGTGGACCGCCCGTTCGCCCAGGTCAGTGAGGTCGGTGGCGGCTCAGGGCGGTGACCACGGGCGGGTGACGCCGGACACCGGCACAGGAGAACCAGCGCAGGCGTACGTCGGTCCGGCGCAGCAGTTCCGAGCGGACCTCGTCGAGCAGGTCCGGCAGCGCGATGCCCAGCGCCCGGCAGATCACCGCGAGCAGCTCGGAGGAGACCTCCTTGCGGCCGCGCTCGACCTCCGAGAGGTACGCCATCGACACGCCGGCGGCGTCCGCCACGTCCTGCAGGGTCCGGCCCTGCGCCTGCCGGATGCGTCGCAGCACCCGGCCGATCGCCGCTCGCAGCAGTGCCATGGCCGCAGTCTACGGGCAAGACGAAGGGGCGCGCCGCCGCAGCGACGCGCCCCTTGCGTACCGGATCAGAAGCCCGGGCCGTGCTGGTGACCGTGGCCACCGTGCGAGTGGCCGTGGCCGTGGCCGGCCCCGGCCGGTTCCGGCTCGGCCGGCTTCTCCACCACGAGGCTCTCCGTGGTGAGCAGCAGGCCGGCGATCGACACGGCGTTGGAGACCGCGTTCCGGGTCACCTTCACCGGGTCGATGATGCCGGTCGCGGTCAGGTCGACGTACTGGTCGGTGGCCGCGTCCAAGCCGTGACCCCAATCCAGGTCACGCACCTTGCCCACCACGACGTAGCCGTCGTGGCCGGCGTTCTGCGCGATCCACCGCAGCGGCTCGTCCAGCGCCTTGCGCACGATCTGGACGCCGATCGCCTCCTCGCCGGTGAGGCCGAGGTTGCCGTCCAGCACCGAGGTGATCTGGGAGAGCGAGGCGCCGCCACCGGGGACGGTGCCCTCCTCGACCGCCGCCTTGGTCGCCGAGATGGCGTCCTCGATGCGGTGCTTGCGCTCCTTCATCTCGACCTCGGTGGCCGCGCCGACCTTGATCACCGCGACGCCGCCGGACAGCTTCGCCAGCCGCTCGGACAGCTTCTCACGGTCCCAGTCGGAGTCCGACGCCTCGATCTCCTTGCGGATCTGGGCTACCCGGTCCTCGATCTCGGGGGCCCGGCCGCCGCCGTCGACGATCGTGGTGGTCTCCTTGTCGACCACCACGCGCCGGGCGGTGCCGAGCATGTCCGGGGTGACCTGGTCGAGCTTGTAGCCCAGCTCCGGGGCGATCAACTCGCCACCGGTGGCGATCGCCATGTCCTGCAGCATCGCCTTGCGCCGGTCACCGAAGCCGGGCGCCTTCACCGCGGCCACCTTGAGGGTCTTGCGGATCGCGTTGACCACCAGGGTGGACAGCGCCTGGCCCTCGACGTCCTCGGCGATGACGAACAGCGGCTTGCTCGCCTGCAGCACCTTCTCCAGCAGCGGCAGCATCTCCTCGATGCTGCTGATCTTCTGGGTGGTGATCAGGATGTACGGGTCCTCCAGGACCACTTCCTGCCGCTCGGCGTCGGTCACGAAGTTCGGCGAGATGAACCCCTTGTCGAACTGCAGACCCTCGGTGACCTCGAGTTCGGTCGCCAGCGTCGAGCCCTCCTCGACGGTGATCACACCGTCGCGGCCGACCCGGTCCATCGCCTCGGCGATCAGCTCACCGATGGTGGCGTCCTGTGCCGAGATGGTGGCCACGTTGGCGATCGACTTGTGGTCGTCGACGTCCACCGCCTTGTCCAGCAGGGCCTTGGAAACGGTCTCGCTGGCGGTGTCCATGCCGCGCTTGAGCGCGATCGGGTTGGCGCCCGCCGTCACGTTGCGCATGCCCTCACGCACCAGCGCCTGGGCGAGCACGGTAGCCGTGGTGGTCCCGTCGCCGGCGATGTCGTTGGTCTTCGTCGCCACTTCCTTGACCAGCTGGGCGCCGAGGTTCTCGTACGGGTCGGTGAGCTCGATCTCCTTGGCGATGGTGACACCGTCGTTGGTGATCGTCGGCGCGCCGAACTTCTTGTCGAGGACGACGTTGCGGCCGCGCGGGCCCAGAGTGACCTTGACCGTGTCGGCGAGCGCGTTGACGCCGTGCTCCAGCAGGTGCCGGGCGTCGTCGGAGAAACTGAGAATCTTCGCCATGTATCAGGTCCTTTCGCGCCACCGCCCCGGTCCCTCCGGTGCGGGGAAGGACCGAGGCGGCCGGCGCAATCAGTAGGTCACTTCTCGATGACGGCGAGGACGTCGCGGGCGGAGAGCACCAGGTACTCCTCGCCGGCGTACTTCACCTCGGTGCCGCCGTATTTCGAGTAGAGAACCGTCTCGCCGACCTGGACGTCCACCGGGATCCGGTTGCCCTTGTCATCGATGCGGCCGGGGCCGACAGCGAGGACGGTGCCCTCCTGCGGCTTCTCCGTGGCGGTGTCGGGGATCACGATGCCCGACGCCGTGGTCGTCTCAGCCTCGTTCGCCTGGACCACGATGCGGTCCTCGAGCGGCTTGATCGCAACCTTGGTCGCGGTAGTCACGGGCATACCCTCCTGGGGTACTGGTTTCGTTGCTGGCCAGCGGGGCTGACCAGCGTCAATCTGCCTCATGCCACCGGGCGGTGCCGTCGTCGCGGGTGCCGGTCCGCCTGGCGTGCGCACCCGGGTCGCGAGACCCGGAAGCTGGCACCCTCAGGGTGAGAGTGCTAATCGCAGGTTATTCCGTGGCTAGCACTCCGTCAAGGAGAGTGCCAGCGAGTCGCGCCCCGCCAGCCTGGATTCTCACACCGCCCGGGAGAATGACGGGGTGGATCTCGACCAGCTGGCGGCGCTGCGTACCCCTGAGGGGTCGGCCGCGCTCACTGCGG
>DASSAL010000179.1:0-21258 GCA_035685405.1 Actinoplanes sp.
GGCCGGCGGGGCCGGAGATCGCGGTGACGATCCCGCTGTTCTTCGCGAGGTAGGCCGGATCGGCCTTGCACTCCGGGCAGGTCGGCAGCGCGTCGTTGCGCAGGCCGGCCATCTCGTCGAGCAGGAACGAGGACCAGACGACCATCGCCGCCTTGCCGGAGAAGTACGTGGCCCGGGTCGTGTCGACGTCCTGGGCGCCCGGCACCGACCAGTTCCCGACCAGGTCGTCGTAGAGCTGGAAGGTCTCCACGCAGGGCGCCGCGTCGAGCGTCACGTTCTTGGCGTCGTCGACCAGCTGGCAGCCGTTGCCGAGCGCGAAGTTCTCGAACGTCTGCGCGGTGAACGCGTCGTTGGGCACGGTCGCGATCGTGATGCCCGCCACGCCGCCGGTGTTGAGCTTCTGCGCCGCGGCGCGGATCTTGTCGAACGTGTCCGGCGCCTCCAGGCCGGCCTTGTCGAAGAGGTCCGTGCGGTAGAACAGCAGCTGCGCCCAGCCGTCCGAGGGCACCGCCAGCTGGTTGCCGTCCTGCGCGGTCAGCTCCAAGGCCCGCGGCGAGAAGGTGCCGGTGCCCAGCTCGTCCACCACGGCCTTGGCGGCCTCGGTGTCCAGCAGGTCGTTGGTGGCCATCTGCGCCACCGCGGCCAGCGGCAGCGCACCGACCACATCGGGCAGCGTGCCGGCCGCCGCGGCGGAGGTGATCAGGCTGCTGAACTGGTTCTCGTCGGTGGCGACGATCTTCACTTTGGTGCCGTTGGCGGCGGTGAACTTGTCGGCGATCGCCTGGGTGGCCGCCACCCGGTCGGTCTGGTTCTCCAGGCTCCACACGGTCAGCGTGGCCGTGCTGCTGTCGCCCTGCTCGTCGTCACCACCACAGGCGGCCAGGGTCGGTGCGAGCAGCAGAAGGCCGGCGGCGAGAAGGCGGGCTCGGGCGGAGGAATCGATCTTCACGAGATGTCCTCTCCGTGACGCATCGATGACGGCGATCATCGAGGTGTTACAGCATCACATCAAGGAGGAAGATCCACAGCAAGTCATGATTGCGTAACAGCACGCCATCCGGCCCGTGCCGCACCACCGGGTCCGCTGTGGAAGCGCGCCCGGACGAGGCCCGCGTGCGCTGCAGAAACGCGGCCGCGCAAACGCCCGCTTCCACTGAGGAGACGCGGCCGCGCAAACGCCCGCGTCCGCTGAGGAAACGCGGCCGGACCAAGCTCGCGTCCGCTGGATGAACACGGCCGCCGCGCAGCGCCCGCGTCCGCTGAGGAGACGCGGCCGAACCAGCCTGCGTCCCCGGTGGGAACGTGGCCGGCGGTCCGAGCCCCGTTCACGCCGGCCGGGCTCCACCGCTGTGGACCGCGCCGATGCTGGCCGCGATCACCAGACCCATCGCCAGCATCTCCGGCCGGCTCATCGCCTGGCCGAGGATGATCAGTCCGGCGCCCGCCGCCAGCGCCGGGCCGAGGCTCATCAGGACGGCGAACGTCGAGGTGTGCAGCTGCCGCAGGGCGAACATCCTGGACCCTGTGGCCGCGGCAGGCGGCGCCGCGGGCCACGGTGGCGGTGGCCAACACCGACGACTGGCTGGCGGCGATCGCCGCCGGGCGGGCGGTGGGGGTGACCACGACGGCCACCGCGGAGATGTACCCGATGCCGGCTGTGACCTATCTGCCGCTGGCCGACGCACCCGACGTGACGGTGCAGCTGGCCTGGCGGGACCCGCCGACCCATCCCGCGGTCACGGATTTCGTCGCGCTCGCGCACGCCGTGGTGGGTACCGATAACAAGTCGGTGTCGTCCCTTAACGCAGGTCGCGGGCAGTGACGGCGATCAGTACGCTGCCGCGTCAACGATCACCCCATGACGTGGACGGAAGCCGTGACGAGGACCCGCCGATCCGGCGCCTGCGCTGCCGGAATACTGCTGGGCGCACTGCTGTGCCCGGCGGCGGCCACGGCTGCGCCCGGCCCGGACGGCCCGCCGCCGGCGGTGCCCGCACCGGTGTCCGCACTGTTCGCCGACCTGCCGGCTCCGGAGACAATCGACAGGATCCCCGCTCCGGACACCACCGAAGGTAGCCCGGCTACGGACGCCACCGGGACGATACCGGCTTCCGCCGCCGTCGATCCGGCGGAGAGCCCGGCGCCCGACCCGGCGACCAACCCGGCCACCGACCCGGCCACCAACCCGGCTCCCGATCCGGCGATCAACCCGGCTCCCGATCCGGCCGCTGACGACCCGGCGGCCGCGGCGCCGCCCGTCGTGTCGGTTCCACCCGTCTCGTACGTCGCGGTCGGGATTCCGGTCTCGGTCCCGGTGACGGTCGAGACCAGCGCCGGGTTCCACCAGGTGACGTTCACCGTGGACGGCTCGGGCCTGACCGGGATCGCCACCCTTGCGCCGGCGGAGCCTAGGCCCGGA
Source organism: Actinoplanes sp. (assembly GCA_035685405.1). GTDB lineage: Bacteria > Actinomycetota > Actinomycetes > Mycobacteriales > Micromonosporaceae > Actinoplanes. The sequence continues at coordinate 2,420 of DASSAL010000179.1, forward strand.
TGCCGGTCCGAGGCGGCGGTGATCCGCTGCTCGGTGTCCACGATCGCGGGCGGCAAGGCGGTGCTGGGCCGGTTCGTGGTCCGGCCGCTGCCGCGGGCCACGGTGGGCGCGGCCGGCCGGCTGGTCGTCACCCTGCCGGGGGCCGAGCCGGCGCACACGACGGTGCGGGTCGTGCCCGCGGTCGCGCTGGCCGCCGCCGGCCCGGCGGCGACGACCTACGCACGGCGGCCCGGCGCGGAGTTCACCGCGCCGCTGCGGGTGCGCAACGCGGGTGCGACGGTGCTTCGCGGTGCCGTGCTGGTCTTCCCGGCCGGGCCGTACCACCGGGTGGCTCAGCGGTACGACAACTGCCGGTACGGGGTCCGGACCGTCCGGTGCCACTTCGCCGGGGAACTGCTGCCCGGGACGACGTACCAGCTCAGCGAGCCGCTGCGGATCCGCGTGCGGCCGGACTATCCCGCGCCCGGGGTGATCGGGCCGCTGGTGTTCGCATGGCATCCCTCGGCCGAGGGGGCGCGGGGACACCGGGGTGGCGAGCTGAGTCTGGTGCCGGTGGCTGCGGACGGCGCCGCCACGCGGGCCGGTGTCCCGCGGTCGCGGGTCACCGTCCGGGTGACCGGCACCCGGACGGCCGACCTGCGCGCCCTGGGCGGCGAGTTCCCCGGTGCCGTGGGCGCCGGCGTCACCGCCGTGGTCGGGGTGCGCAACGTCGGCTCGGTCCTCCTCCGCGGTGACCGGGGCGCCCCGGCGGTGGTCGCGGTGATCCCGCCGCCGGGCACCACCGTCCGGGCGGTGCCGCGCGGCTGCCGGCTGGCCGATCGGGACCGGCGGATCTATCACTGCGTGCCCGCGGGAGTGACGGTGTTCGAGCCGGGCGACGCGATCACCTGGCGGTTCCGGCTGCACGTCGACCGGGCGGACGAGCGGTCCGGCTGGGTCGGTGTCCGGGCGGCACACGAGGAGCCGCTGCTCGCCGACAACCTGGCTCCGCTGACGGTGACCACGGCGTCCGGGTCCGGCGGCGGCACGGCGATGGCGTCGGCCGGCCTGCCGGTGACCGGGCCCCCGGTCGCCGTGCTGACCGCGATCGGCCTGCTGTTCGTGGCGGCGGGCGCGGCGCTGTGCCGGCTGAGCAGGGCCGGCTGAGCAGGGCCGGCTGAGCGGACGACCCGCTCAGCTCCGCCAGATGCCGCGAGCGGCGTACACGTCCCGCAACACCTCGATGCGATCGGTCATGATGCCGTCCACGCCCAGGTCGAGCAACCGGTGCATCTCCGCCGGGTCGTCGATCGTCCAGACGTGCACCTGCAGACCGCGCCGATGGGCGTACGCCAGGAAGCGGCCGTCCACCACGGTGATCGGGCCGGCGCGGGGTGGCACCTGCGCGGCCACCACCGACCGCGGCAGCCGCACCGGCAGGCCGGTGACCGAGGCGAGCCGGAGCCGGGCCACCGACCGGGCACCCAGCGATGTCACGACGCCCGGGCCGGCCAGCCGGCGCACCTCGGCCAGCCGCCGGTCGCTGAACGACGCGAGCAGCACCCGGTCGGCGACGCCGGTCCGGCGCACGACCTCGACCGTGGGCACGGCCGCCGGCCCGGCCTTCACGTCGATGTTGAACCGGATGTCCGGCCAGGCGCCCAGCACGTCGTCCAGGCGCGGCACCGCGCCGGCGCCGCCGACCCGCAAGGCGGCCAGGTCGGCCCAGCGCAGCCCGGCCACGCTGCCGGGCGAGCCGGTGAGCCGCATCAGGTCCGGGTCGTGGAAGACCACCGGTACGCCGTCGGCGGTGGCGTGCACATCGGTTTCGACGTACCGGTAACCCATCGCCACCGCCCGGCCGAACGCCTCGACGGTGTTCTCGTCGCCCTCGGCCGCGCCGCCGCGGTGCGCGAACGCCAGCGGCGGCGCGTCGAGAAACGGATGGATCACCAGCTCACGGCGATGTACTTGGACTCCAGGAATTCCAGCATCCCCTCGTGGCCGCCCTCCCGGCCGATGCCGCTCTGCTTCACTCCGCCGAAGGGCGCCGCCGGGTCGCTGACCAGGCCGCGGTTCAGGCCCACCATGCCGGCCTCGATGGCCTCGCTGACCCGCAGGCCGCGCGCCAGGTCGGCGGTGTAGACGTACGCCACCAGCCCGTACTCGGTGTCGTTGGCGAGCCGGACCGCCTCCTCCTCGGAGTCGAACGTGACGATCGGCGCCACCGGCCCGAAGATCTCCTCGCGCAGGATCGCCGCGTCCGGCGCCACGCCGGTGAGCACGGTGGGCGGGTAGTAGAAGCCGGGACCGGACGGCCGGGACCCGCCGGTGACGGCGGTCGCGCCGCTGGACAGCGCGCCCCGCACCAGGTCGTCGACCTTCGCCACGGTGTCCTCGTTGACCAGCGGCCCCACCTGCGTCTCCGGGTCGACGCCGGGTCCGATCCGGAGCGCGGACATCCGTTCGGCCAGGCGCCGGGAAAAGTCCGGGGCGATCGACGACTCGACGAAGAACCGGTTCGCCGCGGTGCACGCCTCGCCGCCGTTGCGCATCTTGGCGATCATCGCACCGTCCACCGCCGCGTCCAGGTCGGCGTCGGCGAAGACCAGGAACGGCGCGTTGCCGCCCAGCTCCATCGAGGTGTTCACCACGGTTTTCGCGGCCTCGGCCAGCAGCACCCGGCCCACCTCGGTGGACCCGGTGAAGGACAGCTTGCGGACCCGGGGGTCGTTCAGCATCGCCGAGACCACCTTGCCGGAGCTTCGCGACGGGAGCACGTTCACCACCCCGGCCGGCACCCCGGCCTCGGCCAGGATGGCCGCCATCGCCAGCGCGGTCAGCGGGGTGTCGCTGGCCGGCTTGAGCACCACCGTGCAGCCGGCCGCCAGCGCCGGGCCGATCTTGCGGGTGGCCATCGCGGCCGGGAAGTTCCACGGCGTGACCAGCACGCTGACCCCGACCGGCTGCCGCACCACCACGATCCGGTTGGCGCCGGACGGTGCGGTGGTGACGGTGCCCTCGGCGCGCACCGCCTCCTCGGCGTACCACCGGAAGAACTCCGCGGCGTACGTCACCTCGCCCTTCGCGTCGGTCAGCGCCTTGCCGTTCTCCAGGCTGATCATTTTGGCCAGGTCGTCGGTCCGGTCGGTCATCAGCTCGAAGGCGCGGCGCAGGATCTCCGAGCGCTGCCGCGGCGGGGTCGCCGCCCAGTCCGGCAGCGCGGCCGCGGCGGCGTCCACCGCGGCCCTGGCGTCGTCCACGGAGCCGTCCGCGACCGAGGCGATGACGTCGCCCGTCGCCGGGTCGAGCACGTCGAAACGGGACGCGGCGGGCACCCATTCGCCGCCGATGAAGAGATCGGTCTCCACAACAGGCTCCTCAGTAGGGGTTGGCGACGACCAGGTCCTGGGCCGGGAACAGGGTGAGGATGCGCGGTCCGTCCGCGGTCACCACGACCTCCTCCTCGATCCGCGCGGCCGAGAACCCGTCGCTCGCCGGGCAGTACGTCTCCAGAGCGAACACCATGCCGGCCTGCAGTTCCACCGGCTCGGTCATGCTGTTCAGCCGGGAGATGATCGGCCGCTCATGCAAACCTAGCCCGAGCCCGTGACCGAACTGCAGGCCGAACGCGGCCATCTCGTTCTCGAAGCCGAACTCGGTGGCCTCCGGCCACACCGCGGCGATCTCGTCGGTGCCGGCGCCGGGCCGGACCGCGGCGATGGCCGCGTCCATCCATTCCCGGGCCTTGGTGTACGCGTCGCGCTGGCTGGACGTGGCGCTGCCCACCCCGAGCGTGCGGTAGTAGCAGGTCCGGTAGCCGTTGTACGAGTGGATGATGTCGAAGAACGCCTGGTCGCCCGGGCGGATGAGGCGGTCGGTGAAGTTGTGCGGGTGCGGGTTGCACCGCTCGCCGGACACCGCGTTGATCGCCTCGACCTGGTCGGAGCCCATCTCGTACAGCCGCTTGTTGGCCAGGGCGACGATCTCGTTCTCCCGGATACCCGGTTTGAGCACCTCGACGATGTCCTGGTAGACGCCGTCGACCATGGCCGCGGCCTGGTTCAGCAGCATGATCTCGTCGTCCGACTTGATCAGCCGGGCGTCCAGCATGAACTGCTGGGCGTCCACCACGTGCAGGCCCTGGCGCTGCATCTCGAACAGGAACGGTGGTTCGACGATGTCCACGCCGACCGGCTGGCCGGCGAGCCCCCGGTCCTCGAGCATGCCGCGGATCTCGCGGACGGCGGACTCCATCAGCCCGGCCGACGGGGCGATGGCGCCGCGCATCCCGAGCATGCCGGCCCGGCTGTTCTCCTCGCCCAGCCAGGGTGCGTACAGCTTGTGGTGGCGGGCGGCCGAGCCGAAGTCCCACAGGGTCGGCCCGCCGGAGGAGTTGGTCAGCAGCGCGTACCGGGTCATCTTGTCGCCCAGCGCGCCGCCGATCCAGGTCTGCGTGGTGTAGCGGATGTTGTAGAAGTCGAACAGCAGGAACGCGCCGCAGCCGGAGTCGGCGAGGGCCTTCTTCGCGCGGTCGAGGCGGTAGCGGCGGAGCCGGTCGAAGTCCACCCGGGTCTCGAAGTCCACGCCCATGTGACCGGGCGCCGCCAGCGGCCGGCTCATGAGGAGAGCCCGTCGTCGACCGGGGTGTCCTCCGGCTTCAGGGCCAGGCCCGAGGCGGCGGCCTGCTGGTCCAGCAGGACGGCGAAGTCCTCGTCCACCCGGCCGCCGGACACCGTCTGCTGCACCAGCTGCGCGGTGAGCGCGGCCAGCGGCAGCGGCACGTCCAGCTCGCGTCCGGCGGCCAGCCCCAGGTCGAAGTCCTTGCGCAGCAGGATCGGCGTGAACGTCGGCGTGTAGTCCAGGTGCACGAAGGCCGGCGACTTGTACCGGGTGAACACCGAGCCCATCACGCTGTCGTTGAGGAACTCCAGGAACGCCGCCCGGGACATGCCGCCCTTCTCGGCCAGCACGGTGATCTCGGCCAGGCACTGGGTGACCACGCCGAGCATCAGGTTGTGGCAGATCTTGGCCAGGCGGGCCAGGTCGCCGTCGCCGACGTACGTCACGCTCTTGCCGATCTGCCGCAGCAGGTGTTCCACCTTGCGGAAGGTCGCCTCCGGCCCGGACACGCACAGCGTCAGCCCGCCGGCCTTCACCACCTTGCCGTTGCCGCTGACCGGTGCGGCGAGGAACTCGACGCCGCGCTCGGCGCAGGCCTGCCGGATTGTCGCCGACGACTCGATGGAGACCGTGGAGCAGTCCACCACGATGCCGGGGACCGGCGAGGAGACGAGCAAACCGCCGTCGCCGAGCAGCACCTGCTCCAGGTCCGCCGGGGTGGAGACCATGGTGAAGACGACGTCCCGGTCGCGCAGGTCCGCGATCGAGTCGGCGACCGCGCAGCCGGTGGCCTCCGCCTTGGACCGGGTGCGGTTCCAGACCACCGGTGCGGCACCGGCCCGCTCCAGCCGGACCACCATGGCGGCGCCCATCCGGCCCGCGCCGATCCAGCCCACAGAAACATTCATCGGTAACCTCACTTGATCGCGGGCACGGAACCGCCCAGGTACAGGGTCGCCATCTCGGGGTGGTCCTTGACCTCGGCGGCGGTGCCGACCAGCCGGACCTTGCCGCCCTCCATCACCACGCCGTGGGTGGCCAGGCCCAGCCCGAGGCGGACGTTCTGCTCGACCAGCAGCATCGTGGTGCCGCCGGCGTTCAGGCTCTGGATCAGCTCGGCCACCCCGGCCAGGCTCTTCGGGTCCAGGCCCAGCGACGGCTCGTCGAGCAGCAACAGCTTCGGGTCGAGCATCAGGCAGCGGGCGACCTCCACCATCCGGCGCTGGCCGCCGGACAGGTTGCCGGCCGGGTCGCCGGCGCGTTCGGCGACGATCGGGATGCGCGCCCGGATCGCCTCGTAGCGCTCGGTGAGCAGCTTCTTCTGCTTGCGGATGAGGAAGCCGCCGAGCAGCACGTTCTCCTTCACCGTCATGTGCGGGAAGAGCGCCTGGGACTGCGGCACCTGGGTGATGCCGAGCGCGAGGATCTGGTCCGGTTCCAGCCCGTCGGTGCGCCGCCCGGCCATCTCGATGGTGCCGGTGCGGCAGCTCAGCAGCCCGCTGATCACCTTGAGCACGGTCGACTTGCCCGCGCCGTTCGGGCCGACGATGCAGGTCACCGTCCCCTCGGCGCAGTGCAGGTCGACCCCCTGCAGCACGTCTCCGCCGCTGCCGTACCCGGCGGTCACCTCATTGAGCGTGAGCATCGAGCGTCCTCTCCACCGCCGCGGGGGTTTCCGGCCGCCAGTCGTCGCCGAGGTAGGCGTCCAGCACCACCGGGTCGTGCCGGATCCGGGCCGGCGGGCCGTGGGCGATCGCCCGGCCGCGGGCGAACACGTACACCGGGTCGCACAGGTCCAGCACCAGCGGGATGTTGTGCTCGACCACCAGGAACGTCACACCGCTGGCGTTCAGCTCCCGGATCACCTCGGTGAGGCGGCCGAGCAGGCTCGGGTTGACCCCGCCGGCCGGCTCGTCGAGCAGGATCAGTTGCGGCTCCAGCATGAGGACCTGGGCCAGCTCGACGAGCTTCTGCTGACCGTACGAGAGGTCGCCGGCCCGCTGCCCGGCGAACGCACCCAGCCCCACGATGTCCAGCAGCTCCCGGGCGCGCTCCGCCTCACCGCCGCTGACCGCGTCGGCGAGCATGGTCCGCAACCGGCTGTCCGGCAGCGGCGCCACCACGTTCTGCAGCACCGTCATGTCCTTGAACAGCCGGGTCACCTGGAAGGTCCGGCCCAGCCCGAGGTGGCCGCGGGTCCACGGCTGCAGCTTGTCGATCCGCTTGCCGTCAAACCACACCTCGCCGGAGTCGGCGGTCATGGTCCCGGTGATCAGGTTGAACAGGGTGGTCTTGCCGGACCCGTTCGGGCCGATCAGCGCGGTGATGGTGCCGCGTTCCACGGTGAGGTCGGCGTGGTCCACCGCGGTGAGCCCGCCGAACCGCTTGGTGGCGCCCTTGACCTCCAGCAGCGGCCCGGGGCGCGCCGCCTCCGCGGCCGGCTGGATGCGCTCGCGGACCACGGTGGCGTCCCGGGCCAGCGCGCCGGCCTGGTCGGTGTACTCGGTGGCCACCGGGTGCCGTCGGCGCCACCACTTCTGCAGGGTGGGCAGCAGGCCGGCCGGCAGGAACAGCACGACCAGCATCAGGATCCCGCCGAGCAGCAGCACCCGGGCCGAAACGCCACCGCCCCAGACGGTGGCGCCCTCGTTGAACAGCGACACGATGAACGCGCCGAGCACCGGGCCGTACAGCGAGCCGCGGCCGCCGACCAGCGCGGACAGCACGATCAGGACGCTGCCCAGGATGGCGAACGCCCCCACCGGGTTGAGGAAGGTCTGGAAGTACGCGTACACGCCGCCGGCCACGCCGATGAAGAACGTGCTGGCACCGTACGCCATGATCTTGAAAATGGTGGTGTTGACGCCGATCGCCGCGGCCTTGCCCTCGTCCTCCCGGATGGCGATCAGACCGGTGCCGAACTTGGTGCGGGCGATCCACGCGCTGAACACCACGGTGAGCACCAGCAGCACCAGGAAGATGTAGTAGAACGGGATGTTCTGGAAGTCGCGGCTCCAGAACGGCAGGTCCAGGGTGATGCCGTCGGAGCCGTTGGTCAGCGGCTTCCAGTTGGTCGCCACGATCTGCGCGGCCAGCAGCAGCGCGATGGTGATGATCACGAACGCGTGCCCGCGGGTGCGCAGCACGACCGAGCCGATCAGCACCGCCACCACCACCGCCACCACGCCGCCGAGCGGCGCGACGAACAGCGGGTTCGCCCCGGTGTGCAGGGCGATGATGGCCGCGGTGTACGAGCCGAGGCCGAGGAACATGCTGTGGCCCAGCGAGACGTAGCCGGCGTACCCGGAGATGATGTTCCAGCTGACCGCCTGGGTGGCGAGCAGGAACGCCAGCAGCAGGACGCCCTGCGGGTAGGGCTGCCAGGGGTTGATCACCGGATAGACCAGCAGCAGGAGCAGGACGAGACCGGCGATCAGATGCTGCCTCGGGATCCGGCGGACCACGCTCATGCCACGTCCTCCCGGAGCCGGGAGCCGAACAGGCCCTGCGGCCGGACCAGCAGCACGGCCATGATCACGAGATAGAAGACCAGCGTCGACCACTGCAGCCCGCCGTACGTCGCGGTGAGCGTCTCGGCCAGGCCCAGGATCAGCGCGCCCACCAGCGCACCCGGCAGGCTGCCCATCCCGCCCAGCACCACGATGCCGAGCAGCCGGGAGATCCAGTCGTAGTGCGACGCCGGGAAGAACGGGTACAGGGTGGACAGGATCGACCCGCCGACGCCGGCGCTCGCGCTGCCGAGCGCGAACGCCAGCGCGGCGGTCGCCGTCGCGCCGATGCCGACCAGGGCGGCGGCGGACGGGTTCTGCGAGGTGGCCCGGATCGCCCGGCCGGCCCAGGTGCGGGTCAGCATCAGGTCCAGGCCCGCCAGCACCAGCACGGCCGCCAGGAACCCGTACACCTGCGCCTTGGGCAGCAGGATCCCGCCGACGGCGAAGGACTCCTCGAAGTAGGACGGTGTGGCGGACCGGAACCGGTTGCCCACCGTCACGTTGAGCACGCCCTCGAGGACCAGGGCCAGCCCGAAGGTGAGCAGCACCGACATCGACGGTGACTGGCCCCGGATCCGCGAGACGACGAAGCGATAGATGACCCAGCCCACCCCGAACATCAACGGCGTGGTGATGACCGCGGAGAGGATCGGGTCGATGCCGATCGTCCGCCACAACCACCAGGTCACGGTGGCCACCACGATGAGGAACGCCCCTTGGGCGATGTTGATGATGTGCAACACCCCGAAGATCAGGGTGAGTCCCGACGCCATCAGGGCATAGATGCCGCCGATCAGGACGCCCAGCGCGAGCGCCTGGATGAGCTGGGTCATCTCGTCACTTCCAGCCCGGCTTGGGGTAGACGATCTTCTGCGAGGTCGCGGCTTCGGCCGGGTAGACCACCTGCGCCTTGCCGTCCTGCCACTGGGCCACCAGGAACTTGCCGGTGGGAGCGCCGGTCTCGTCCCAGGAGAGCGGGCCGAGGATGGTCGGCACCTCGTTGGCGTGCAGCCAGTCCCGGATCTTGACCTGGTCGAGTGAGCCCACCGCGGTCACCCCGGCGGCCAGCACCTCGGCGGCGGCGTACGCGTCCGCGGCGTCCTCGGCCGGGTCGGCGTTGTTGTGCGCCTTCTGGTAGTCGGCCACGAACTCCGCGTTCTTCGGGGTCTTCGCGTCCTGGTGCCAGGAGACCGCGTAGAAGACGCCCTCGGTGCTCTCCACCCCGACGCCCTCGCTGTACTGGCCGGCGTTGCTCGGCGCGGAGGTCTGGAACAGCGCCTTCGGCGAGTAGTTCAGCTGCTTGAGCGACCGGACCAGGCCGACGCCGTCCTCGAACACCGCGCCCTGTGCGATCAGGTCCGGCTTCTTGGCCGCCATCTGGCTGGCGATGGACTGGAAGTTGGTGGTGTCCGGCGGGTACGTCTCGCTGTACACGGTCTTCACCCCGGCGGCCTCGAGCTGCTCGCGCATCGACTCGATGACCGGCGTGGCGAACGGGTCGTCCTGGGTCGGGTAGGCGGCGGTCTTCGGCCGCTCGCCCTCGGGGATCGACTTGATCCACTCCACGAAGCCGTCCGCCTGGTGCGGTGCGGTGGCCGGCTGGGCGAAGAACAGGAACTTGAAGCCGCGGCTGAACATGTCCGGCGCGCCGCCGGCCGGCTCGACGAACACCATGCCGTTCTTCTCCGCGACCGCCGAGGCCGGGAAGTTCAGCAGCGACGAGAACGTGCCCAGAACGAGGTCCACCTTGTCCTGCGTGATCAGCTTCGTGTAGTCGGTGACGACGGTGTCCTGGCTGCTGGCATCGTCGACGATCTTCAGCTGGACCTGCCGGCCCAGCAGGCCGCCGGCGGCGTTGATCTGGTTGGCCCAGATCTCGTAGCCGCGCTTGGCCTCGCCGCCGGGCTGCGAGAAGTCACCCGTCAGCGGCAGGGAGATGCCGATGGTGATCGGCTTGTCGGTGTCCTGGGCGGCCTGCTCGGACGGACGCGAGCCGCAGGCACTGAGACTGACAACGGCCGCCAGCGAGGCGGCGAGAACGGTACGCCGGTTGAACTGAGGGGTCATATTCTTCGGGCCCTCCACGGTGAGGCGCGGTCAAAGGCACCGCAATCGATTGCGAGACAGCATGGCTGCGATGTTTCCCGCGTGTCAAGGCTGCTAGTCAACGGGTCTTGCGGGGATGCAATCGGTTGCGGCAAGCTGGCCGCGTGATCCGACTCGGAACGTTCAGCCCGTCGGTGCTGCTGCGCGTCGCCCGGCGCACCGGGCGGTTGCCGGACGAGGTCGAGGAGGTGCCGGTCGCCTCCTCTCCGGCTCAGTTCGCCGCGCTCGCCGACGGGTCCCTGGACGCCGGCCTGACCAGTCCGGACAACGTGCTCGGCCACCGCGGCCGGGTGGACGTCGAGGTGCTGGCCGCGATCGACCGTGGGATGGGCCTGGCGCTCTACGCCCACCGGCCGGCCGGCGAGCTGGCCGGGGCACGGTTCGGCGTGGACGTGCCGGCCTCGGGGTTCGCCTTCGCCATGTACGCCATCCTGGACGAGCTCGGCGTGACCGACCGCGAGCTGGTCACGCTGGGCTCGACGCCGAAGCGGCTGCGGGCACTGCTGGGCGGCGAGTGCGACGCGACCATGCTGAACGCGGGCAACGAGCTGCTCGCCGAGGCGGCCGGGTGCCGGCGCATCGCCGGGCCGCCGCAGCCGTACCTGGGCACCGTCCTGGTGGCCTTGACGGAAATGCCGGATTTGCGGGAAGGATTGGTCGCCACCGCGGACGCGATCTTGTCCGGTCAGCATCCGGATCTGGTGCTCGAAGAGGCGGCCGCGGCGCTCGACCTTCCCGGCGACCTGGCCCGGCGCTACCTCGAGCGGCTGCTGTCCCCCACCGACGGGCTGGTCGCCGGCGGCGTGGTGGATCCGGCGGCGATGGCCACCGTCGAGGGTCTGCGCCGGAAGTACGGCCGGTGACACCGACGCGCGGCTCGCTGCGGCTGCTGCGGACCACCACCTTCGTCAGCACCGTCGACCGGTTCGCGATGCCGCCGATGCTGGTGGCGATGGCCGCCGCCCTCGACGTGCCGCTGGCCGCGCTGGTGCAGACCGCCGGGCTCTACTTCCTGACGTACGGCCTGATGCAGCCGGTCTGGGGCGTCGTCTCCGACCGGCTCGGCCGGGTCCGCACCCTGCGCCTGTCCCTGCTCCTCGCCGGGCTGGCGTCCGCCGCGTCCGCGCTGTCGGCCAACGTCGTCCAGCTGGGCGTCACCCGGGCGGTGGCCGGCGCCTTCTTCGCCGCCGCGGTGCCGGCCAGCCTGATCTACGTCGGGGACACGGTGCCCGGGCAGCGGCGGCAGACCGAGGTGACCGGCCTGATGACCGGCGTCGCGCTGGGCACGGCACTGGCCTCGGTCGGCGCCGGTGCGCTGGCCCAGACGGTCAGCTGGCGGCTCACCTTCACCATCTCGGCGGCCTTCGCGCTGGTCCTGGTGGTGCTTCTGCGCCGGCTCCCGGAACCGGCGCACGAGCGGCCGGTCGAACCGCTGCTGGCCCCGGCCGGCCGGGTGGTCCGGTCCGGCAGCGCCCTGATGCTGCTCCTGCTGGTGTTCGTCGAGGGCGGCATCCTGCTCGGCGGGCTCACCCTGCTGCCGGCCGCCGTGGAGTACGCCGGCGCGAGCACGACGGTGGCCGGGGCGGTCACCGCGGTGTACGGCATCGCCGTGTACGTCTTCGCCCGGGTGACCGGCTGGATGTCCCGGCGCTGGCCGGCCTGGCGGCTGATCGGCGCCGGCGCGGTCGCCTCGGTGGCCGGGTGCGCGGTGGCCGCGGTGAGCCGGCAGCCCGGGGCCGCCGTCGTGGTGGCCGTCCTCATCGGACTGGGCTGGGCGGCCATGCATTCCACCCTGCAGACCTGGGCCACCGAGGTGCTGCCGTCCGCGCGGGCCACGGTGGTCTCGCTGTTCGCCGGCAGCCTGTTCGCCGGCAGCGCGGTGGCCTCGGCGCTGCTGGCCGGACCGGCCGACGCGGGGAGGTTCGGGCTCGTCTTCGGGGCGCTGGCGGTGGCCACCGTACCGCTCGGCCTGCTGGCCACCGTCGCCCGCGCCCGGTGGCACGGCCCAGCCCTGGTCGGGAGCCCACGATGACAGTGCCTAAAGTGGTCCGGATGGCGGCACCCACCCTCCGCGACGTCGCTCAACTGGCCGGCGTCCACCCGGCCACCGCCTCCCGCGCGCTGAACCCGCAGACCCGCCCGCTGGTCAACGCGGACACCGCCCGCAAGGTGCTGCGCGCCGCCGAGTCGATCGGCTACCAGCCCAACCCGATCGCCCGCAGCCTGAAGACCGCCCGCACCGGCACCGTGGGCCTGGTCATCCCGGACCTGACCAACCCGCTGTTCCCGCCGATCGTGCGGGGCATCGAGGAAGTCCTCACCCGGGCCGGGTACAGCGCCTGGATCGTCAACACCGACAACGACCTGGCCCGTGAGGAGAACCAGGTGGAGTCGCTGCGCTCCCGGCAGGTGGAGGGGCTGATCATCGCCACCGCCCGGCGCGAGCACCCGTTGCTGGAGCGGCTGCACCGGCAGGGCGTGCGGATGGTGCTGGTGAACCGCCGGGTGGACGGCCTGGACCTGCCGTCGGTGACCGCCGACGACGACGCCGGCATCGGCCTGGCGGTGGCCCACCTGGCCGGCCTCGGCCACCGGCGGATCGCCCACCTGGCCGGCCCGCAGACCACGTCGACCGGCGTGGTGCGGGCCCGGGCGTTCCGGCACGCGATCCGCGACCACGGGCTCGACGACGACGCGTCGCTGATCGTCGAGTGCGCCTACTGGTCCGAGGCCGAGGGCGCCGCCGCGCTGCGCACGCTGCTCGACTCCGGCGCCACCTGCACCGCGGTGGTGGCCGGCAACGACCTGATCGCGCTGGGCTGCTACGACGTCTTCGCCGAACGCGGACTGAGCTGCCCGGACGACATGAGCGTGGTGGGCTTCAACGAGATGCCGTTCCTGGACAAGATGAACCCGCCGCTGACCACGGTGAGCATCCCGCACTACGAGATCGGCAGCGAGGCCGGCCGGTTGCTGCTGGACACCATCGAGGACCCGGAACGCCACCCGCGGTCGGTGCTGCTGTCCCCGTCGCTGGTGGTGCGCGCCTCGACCGCGGCGCCGGGCTGGTCCTCGCCATGACCACCCGGCGGATCCTGATCACCGGCGCGCGGCGCGGCATCGGCGCCGCGTTCGCGACCGGGCTGGCCGAGCCCGGCCGTACGCTGCTCATCCACCATCTCGCCGCGGCCGCCGAGGCCGAGGGTGTCGCCGCCGCCTGCCGGGAGCGCGGCGCCGGGGCCGAGGTGCTGGAGGCCGATCTGACCGATCCGGACGCGGTGACCGGCCTGGCCGACCGCGCCGGCGCCGTGGACGTGCTGATCAACAATGCCGCACACGCCTCCAACGTGGACATCGGTGTGCTGCCGCTGGCCGAGTGGCAGCTGACGTTCGCGGTCAACGTCACCGCGCCGATGCTGCTGGCCCAGGCACTCGCGCCGGGCATGACGGCCCGGGGCTGGGGCCGGATCGTCAACGTCACCTCGGCCACGGTCCGGCTGGGCGGGCCGTCCGGACCGGCGTACGTGTCCAGCAAAGCCGCGCTGATCGGCCTCACCCGGTCGCTGGCCCGCGCGTACGGCCGGCACGGCATCACCGTCAACGCCCTGTCCCCGGGCGCGGTGGACACCGAGGGCGAACGGGAACTGGCCGCGGCCGGCGACATCCACCGCGACATCCGCGCCCGGCAGGCGATCCCCCGCGGCCTGGTGCCGGACGACCTGGTCGGCACGATCCGGTACCTGGTGTCCGACGGCGCCGCGGCCACCACCGGCCAGGTGTTGGAGGTCGGCGCCGGGCTGGTGCTGCGCTGACCCGGCCGGCCCGGCCGGTCGCCGACCGGTTCCACCGCGCACCGGGCTCAGCGCGAGCGGACCCGGAGGCTCTCCGGCGGGCCGAGGTAGCTGTACTTCACGCCGCCGGTGTCGACCACCAGCTTCTGCACGATCACCGTCGGGTCCACCATCCACACCTTGAGCGTGTGCACTCCCGGCCGGTCGATCACGTGGGTGGTGACGGTGACGTTGACGTTGTCGGACGTGTTGCGCTCCCACTGCTTGTTCATGCCGCCGTCGTCGGCGCCGGTGGCCGTGGTGATGTTGACGATCTGCGGCGGGGCGTCGTCCACCGAGATCGCGTACCTCAGGCCGTCGGTGGGGAGCACGTTGTTGCGCGGCGACAGCATCGCGGACACCTTGACCGGGCCGCTCGACGTGAGCGTCATGCGGTACTCCAGGCGCGGGCTGTCCCCGCCGGGGGCCACGCTGGGCGCGGTGTGCGGCCACGGAGTGATCCCGTTACCGGTCTTGGCGACTCCGGGCAGCACCTTCCACGAGCCCACCTTGCGGCTGTAGTGGTCGGCCAGGATGGACACGTACCCGTTCGCCTCCACGAATCCCTTCGCCGCGTGCCGCGGCAGGCTGTTGTCGACCCTGGCGATGACCGTCACGGCGCCACCGGGGCCGGTCACGGTCAGCGGGACCTCGGTGACCCCCTTCGGGGCCTTGGACCAGTCCACCCGTACGGTCGCCCGCACCTGCTTGTCGACCGTGCCGCGGGCCGGCGACACCTGCACGTACGGCTGCGCCGAGGTGATCCGGTAGCCGTACGGCGTGGTACCGCGGTTGAACACCTCGATGTACTGCTGCGGCTGGCTCTGGTACGGGCTGAACGTCGGCAGCACCGCGGGCGTGGTGGCGCCGGCCGCCCACCAGTGCGCCGAGCCGTCGATCGCCACGCCCATCTCCGCCGGCTCCGGCAGGTTGATGCGCTGCACGTACGGGAAGATCTCGTCCGGCAGGGCGACGTGGTTGTCGGTCTGCGGCTGCTGCCAGGAGGCGTTGTTGTAGCGCGCCGCGTTGCCGTATCCGATCTTGGGTTGGGTCTGCCAGCCGGCCCACTTGCCGCCGGCGAGCTGCGTGTTGTAGTACCGCGACATCGCCTGGTCCTCCGCGAAGCGGGCTTCGGCCTCGGCCGCCAGGTCGTTGGTGGCGGCGCGGCCCTGGGCGGCGTAGAGAATGTTGGTGAACTCGGCGTGCCGCAGCCGGTACAGGTTCGCGGTCGCCTTCACCTGGTAGTAGACGAGCTGGTAGTACGCGTCGTCGTAGGCGTCCGGCAGCCGGTGACGCAGCCACTCGGCCTTCGCCGCCAGCGCCTGCCACTGCGCGGTGACCCGGTCCATCTCCCGGTAGTCGGTGAGGGAGAACGGGTTGCCCTGGTCGTCGTAGACGATCGACTCCGCCGTGCCGGAGGTCTTCGTCGGGTCCAGCGTGATCCGGCGGTTCAGCAGCTCCGGCTTGCGGCGCGACTGGAGGAAGCCGTACTCGCTGAGCACCTCGGCGATCGCGTCGGCGTGCCGGCCGCCGAAGTTCTGCTCGGCGTATCTGCGCTCCCAGTCGTCGATGCCGTGCAGCGGGATGCTCTCCGGGTCCCACGCGTAGTCCAGGAAGAACTGCAGCGGCAGCTCCTCGTTCTTCATGTCGCCGACGTTGACCATCCACAGCCGGTCCACGCCGTACGTGTACGTCAGGTGCAGCTGCTCCCAGGTGTTGACCAGGTTGATCGTGTCGACCCACTTGTAGTTGCGGCCGCCGCCGACGTAGTCGAAGTGGTAGTACATGCCGTAGCCGCCGGGGCGTGCGGGCTGGCTCTGGTCGGGCAGCTTGCGCATGTTGCCCCAGTTGTCGTCGCAGAAGACGATCGTGACGTCGTCCGGCGGGCGGTAGCCGCGGTCCCAGTAGCGCTGGACCTCCTTGTAGAGCGTCTGCACCTGCGGCGCCTCCTGCAGGCCGAACTCGGCGAGGATCTGCCGCTGGGTGGTGATGATGTCGCTCATCAGGTCGATGCCGTCGCCGTCGGGCAGGCTGACGTCGCCGTTGCCGCGCATGCCGAGCGTGATGACGCCCTCGAAGCCCTGTTCCTTCATCCGCCGGGCGCCGTCCCGCCAGTACTGGATGATGGCCTCGCGGTTGCGGCGGAAGCTCCACTCGCCGTTGCCGCCGTACGGGTCGGTGCCGTTCCCGGCGTGCCGGTTCCACTCCTCGATGCCGCGCATCATCGGCGCCTCGTGCGACGTGCCCATGACCACGCCGTACCGCTGGGCGGTCGCGTGGTTCTCGGGGTCGTCCTCGGCGAACGCCCGGCCCCACACCGCCGGCCACAGGTAGTTGGCCTTGAGCCGCAGCATGGTCTCGAAGATCTTGGCGTAGTACGCGCTGTTGAAGCCGTTCGGGAAGCCGGGCGCCTTGCCGGGTCCGAAGTACTGCGGCGCCCAGGTGCCGGTGGCCGGGTTCTCGTCGTTGATGAAGAAGCCGCGGTACTTCACCGCCGGCGTGCCCTGGGTGTGCCGGCCGGGCCGCACGTAGAGCGCCCGGGACTGCCTGACCGGGACGTCGTCCCAGAAGTACCAGGGCGAGACGCCGGCCTGCTCCGACGTCTCGTACGCGCCGAAGATGGTCCCGCGCTGATCGCTACCGGCGATCACGAAGGCCCGGCGGACGCCCGGCAGCGGGTGGTCGACGACCTGCTCGACGGTGGTCTCCCACCGGCCCTCGATCCCGCGGACGTCCAGCTTGCCGCGGCTGACCAGGGCGTCGATCAGCGGGCTCCGGCCGATGGTGCCGATGATCACCGGGCTGCTGCCGGCCGGCACGGTGTCCCGGACGACGGCCGGTTCTGCGCCGGTGACCTTCCTGATGTCGTCGCGCAGGTCGTCGACCACCCGCACCACGCCGGCGTGGTCACTGGCGCTGACCACCAGCGGCGCGGCGCGCCCGCCGGCCACCAGCGGGAAGTAGCCCGGTCCGGGACGGGTGACGACGTAGCCGCTGTCGTGGCGGGGCGGCCCGGCCTGTGCCGCCGGAGCGACCGCGAGCGGGGCAAGCAGGGCGGCCAGTGCGAGCAGGACCTTCATCGGAACAACCTCAAGGGGATGGCGGCGGCCATGGCGGCCATGCCGGCGTCGTTGGGGTGCAGGCCGTCGCCGCTGTCGTACGCGGGACGCAGCCGCAGCGGGTCGGCCGGATCGCGGGTGGCGGCGTCGAAGTCGATGACCGCGTCGTACTCACCGCCGTGCCGGATCCAGGCGTTGACCGCCGCCCGCTTGCGCTCGTTCTCCGGGCTGTAGAAGCCGAGCGTGTCGCCCTTGAACGGCAGGATGGTCGCCCCGTACGCGCGCAGCCCGCCCTGGTGGGCCCGGGCGATCAGCTGGCGGTGCGCGCCGATGATGTCGGCGGCCGAAACCTCCTCGTCCGGGGGCGCGACGGTGCCGGGGTGGCCCAGGTCGTTCACGCCGAGCAGGACGATCAGGTATTCGGCGCCGGGCTGGGCCAGCACGTCGCGGTCGAAGCGGCGCAGGGCGCTGTGCCCGAAGTAGTTGGCGAAGGCGACCGCGGCGCTGCCGGCCGGCGGGTTGGGGTCGTGCAGCAGCCGGTTGCCGGAGATGCCCACGTTGGCCACCCCCCGGGGCAGGCGGGCGGCGCGCAGCCGGGCGGCCAGCAGGTCGGGCCAGCGGTGGTTGGCGTTGGTCTCGGTGTTGGCGCCGTTGGTGATCGAGTTCCCGAGCGTGACGATGGCCGGGGCGTGGCTGCGCACGGTGACGCCGGACAGGAACCAGTACTGGGTGATCGTGGCGGCCGGCGTGACGGTCCGGGCGGCGGTGACGTTGCCGGCCGCGACCACGTTCTCCTGGAAGGCGAACGCAGCCACCGTGGTGACCGGGGTGGACTCCGGCAGATAGAGGCTGACGGCCAGGTCGGCGCCGCCCCGAACGCGCAGCCGGACCGGGTCGCTGACCATCGGCGCCCCGGCCGGGATGACCGCACCGGGCCGGCCGCTGAAGGTGACCCGCCGGTCGGTGCCGGGCACCGTGGCGGTGCTCGCCCCGGTGCCGGCCCGGACCGCCACGCGCACCTCACCCACGCGCAGGGGCCGGTCGCCGAACTCGTTGGTGAGCCGGATCCGCAGCTCGTCACCGCCGGCACTGGTGTGCACGATCTGCCGGACGGTCTGGCCCGCGACCACCGCCGGTGGGGTCGGCGGAATCGTGGTGGGCGCCGCGGCCCAGGTGGCCGTCCAGCCCTCGGCGTCCCGCCGGGGGTTCGCGGTAGCGGCCGCCGCCGGGGTGACCGCCGCGGCCACCGCCGCGCCGGAGGCCAGTGCCAGCAGTTCGCGCCGAGTGGACACGGGCGTCGCCTTTCAGCCGTGGCGCCGGGGCAGCGTGAACCGCCAGCCTTGGGCGCGGAGTTCGGGAATGATCCGGTCGACCGCCTCGACGGTCTGGCTCCGGTCGCCGCCGCCGTCGTGCAGCAGCACCACGGCGCCCGGGGTGATGCCCTCGCGCAGCCGCTGGACCAGCACGTCGGTGCCGGGTGGCTCCCAGTCGGTGATGGCCAGCCGCCAGCCGAGGGGCTGCATGCCCAGCTCGGCGGCGATCTGCGGGGACTCGCCCCAGCTGCCGAACGGCGCCCGGAAGTACGGGATGCGGGCGCCCGGCGCGGCCTGGCGGATGAGCGCGCTGGTCGCCATCAGATCGCTGCGGATCTGCTGCGGCGTCCGGGTGCTCAGGTCCTCGTGGTGCAGGGAGTGGTTGCAGAGCACGTGACCGGCGGCGACGATGCGCCG
>DASSAL010000180.1:0-20782 GCA_035685405.1 Actinoplanes sp.
GCGTGCCGAACACCCGGCTCGCCCCGGTCTGCCCCACCGCGTCCTTGAGCGTGCCCAGGACGTCGGTGCCGACATCGGTCTCGGTCATGATCTGCTCCTCCCCGGCTATGCGCACAGCAGACCACACCAGACTCGTCCCCAAGCGGGCCGGCCGCCAGGGGCCGAAGGTCCCGCGATGGGCGGGCCCGGCCCGCGCGCCCGGGGGTCTGTTGCATTGTGAATAGGCGGGACAGGCTGAACCCGGCCGGCCGAATGATCAGATTGTCTGCGCGAGTTCGGTGAACGCCGCGGCGATTCGCATTGCAGAGCGGGCCTCGGTTCCGAGTTCGTAGTGGCCGCGGCGGAGATTCTGCACGAAGGCGTGCCAGTGGCGTGAACCGCTGCACCCACCGGTAGACGGTCACATGGTCGACGTCGATCCCGCGCTCGGCGAGGAGTTCCTGGACGTCTCGGTACGACAGGCCGTAGCGCAGATACCAGCGCACCGCCGCCACGATCTCGGGGCGGAGACCACGGGCGTGACCAAGCAGCATGCCTCACCGATCAAGCCTGCCCTGGATCTCAACGCGGCGAACGCAACAGAGCCGTCCGAGCCACCATCGGCCGAAAGTCAGATCAGGTGGGGAATCGCACGCCGAACAGCCGCTCGGAGACCTCCCAGAGTCGGCGGGCGTCGTCGTCGCTGCGCAGCGGAGCCCACAGGTCGCGCTGCGCGGGCGCGCCGCCGACGTCGCCGAAACCCTTGGGTCCGAAGAACTGTCCGCCCCGGGAGTCGGGGCCGGTCGCGGCCAGCAGGGCCGGCAGCGCCGCCGACGAGACCGTGCCGACAACGCTTAGGCGGGACATCAGACGAATCATGCGGACCGAGGTGGTGTCCCTTGTGCGGCCCATGCCGGGTTGCGCGGCGAGCAGGTTCGTCGGCGACACCCCCGGGTGGGAGAGGTTGCTGGTGATGCCCCATCCGGCCGCCGCGCTGCGGTTCTGTAGCTCCCGGGCGAACAAGCCGACGGCGATCTTGGACTGGGCGTACGCCTTCATCGTTTCGTAGCCACGCTCCCAGTTGATGTCGTCCCAGTTGATCGCCCCGCTGCGGGCGGCGACGCTGGTCTGGTGGGTGACCCGGGCCCGGCCCTGCTGCAGCAGCGGCAGCAGGCCCTGGGTGAGCGCGAAGTGGCCGAGATGGTTCGTGCCGAACTGCAGTTCGAAGCCGTCCTTGGTGAGCTGGCGGCTGGGCGGGTTCATGACGCCGGCGTTGTTGATGAGGATGTTGACCGGGCGGTCCTCGCCGACGAGCTGGCTGGTCAGGGCGAACACCGAGTCCAG
Source organism: Actinoplanes sp. (assembly GCA_035685405.1). Taxonomy (GTDB): domain Bacteria; phylum Actinomycetota; class Actinomycetes; order Mycobacteriales; family Micromonosporaceae; genus Actinoplanes. Next base: position 1,324 of record DASSAL010000180.1, read on the forward strand.
CGATGACAGGTCGAGCGCGCGGGTGCTGATCTTGGCTCCGGGGGCGAGGCTGCGGATGCGGTCGGCGGCCTGTTCGCCCTTCGCCGGGTTGCGGACCGGCATGATCACCTCCGCGCCGGCCTGGGCGAGGCGGCCGGCGATGACGAAGCCGATCCCGTCGCTCGCGCCGGTGACGACGGCGAGCTTGCCGGACAGGTCGGGGATGGTGAGGTCGATGTGGCGGGCCATGGTCGGTCTCCTCGTGTCGGCAGATCCGGTCGAATCGGCGTGTGATTCGATGCTCGGTCACCGCCACCGGCGGATTCAGGGCCTTCGGAGCCACGGATCGGCGATCCCACGCTGAGCCTCGCCGCCGAGCACAGCCAGCAGCTGGAGCTTCTCGTAGCTCTCGCTGCCCGGGACGGCGGTAAAGATGTGCAGGTAGTGAGACTGTCCCGGGTCAACGAGTGTCTGGCAGCTCAGCTCCAGCCGGCCGAGGTCGGGGTGTACGAAGTTCTTGCCGTCGTCCGGGCGCAGGCCGACCTCGTGCTGCTCCCACAGTTTGCGGAACTCCTCGCTGTGCTGGAGGAGCAGCTCGGCGAGCTGCGCCGCCCGGGAGCCGGGGCCGCGCAGCGTCGCGATCTCCCGGGCGCCCGAGGTGAACATGCGGGACAGGAAGCCGTGGTCCTCGGGCGCGTACAGCCGGCGGGTGGCCGGGTCGGTGAACCAGCGGTAGACGATGCTGCGGGCGGGACCAGTGTAGCGGGTGGTGTCGCCGGTGAGGGCGACGCCGAGCGCGTTCTGCCGGAGCGTCTCCCCGAGTTCGCTGACGATCTCGGCCGGGGTGTCGTCGAGACGGTCGAGCACCCGCAGCAGGCCGGGTCCGATGTGGTCGCTGGTGGCGCCGCGCGGCGGCGGGCGGTGCCCGGCCAGCCGGAACAGGTGGTCGCGCTCGTCGAGCGACAGGTGCAGGCCCTGCGCGATCGAGGCGATCATCTGCTCGGACGGGTGCGGCCCGCGCTCGCGTTCCAGCCGGGAGTAGTAATCGGTCGACATGTGGCAGATCGAGGCCGCCTCCTCGCGCCGCAGGCCGCTGGTCCGGCGGCGCGGTCCGCGCGGGAGGCCGACGTCCTCGGGCTGCAGCGACTCCCGGCGGCGCCGGAGGAACTCGGCCAGGCCGGCCCGGTCGATCGTCATGTGCGCTCCCTGTCTCGGTCCTGCCTCCTTCCTACCGGCCGGATGACCGGGTCAGCCACGGATCGCCGATCCCCCCGTTGCCCGCGGAAGAGGTGAGGTCGCCGCGCAGGACCATGCCCGAAACGGCCGGAGGACTCGTCGCATAGATGCGCGCGGTGGCAGGGTCTCATTCGCCGAGCACGTGTATACCAATTCGCGCTAACCAGATAAAGCGTCAATAGACTCCGACGGGATACGGCTCCATTGTCGACGCCGGAGAGGCAATAAGGCGGAATCCTCCGCAAATCCGGTCGACGTACTGATCTGGCACCCCTCTAGGTCAAGTGGTGGTGAGAAGCGGGTGTTCCAGGCTGGGGTTCGGCGGGTCCGGGAAGTGACTTTCCGAAGTGTCGACCTCGGGGTTTGGGTCGGCCGCGCTGGATTGCAGAGTCGCCCCCGCGTGTCCTCCCGGGCCCGTCCCGAGCCGTTTGGCGTCGGCGGCCATCTGCCGGTAGACGATGTCGGACAGCCGTCGTTTCAGGGCACGCATGGCTTCCATCGAGGTCTTACCAGCGGCGAGTTTGCGCCGGTAGTAGCGGCGGCCTTCGGTGTCGTTGCGGAGTTGGACGACGGCCATGATGTCCGGGGCCCGGTTGATGCGCCGGTTGCCGGTCCGCGACAGCCGGTGCCGGTTCTGGTCGCCGGCCGAGGCGTCCAACGGTGCGGTGCCGTTCCAGGAGGCGAAGTGCGCGCGGCTGGTGAACCGGCTGATGTCACCGATGTCGCCGAGCCGGCGGGCGGCGCCGGACGGGCCGATGCCGTGCATTGCTGCAGGCGGCTGCCGGTCGAGGTGACGAGTTCCGTCAGTTCGTGGTTCGCGATTTTGATCTTCTTGTCGATCGTCACGAGTTCGTGGAGCAGCTCGGAGCCAGCGGCGGGTCTTACCGACGACATCGCGGGGGCGCACGGTGTTGAGCAAGGCCCGGGCCTGCTGCGCGGAGAGGAACTTCTTCGCTCCGCCGGGCACCAGCTCGAGCAGCAGGTGATGCAGCCGGGACACGGTCTCGGTGCGGGCCCGGCCGAGTTGGTCACGACGGTCGACCAGCAGCCTCTCGGTGCGTGCACAGGTGGTGGCCGATCATCGCTCGGCCGACGTGGCGGCAACGTGTCGACCGCCAGACCCGCGCACCGGTTGATCAGCGCCAGGCGGTGATGCCTATCCCGCCGATTCCCTCACCGGTTGTGGATCGATTGATGGTGGCGGTGGTGTCCGAGCCCGGGTGAGGATGCTCCCGGCGGCGATCGTGGTCGCCGCGGCAACGGCCGTGAGTACGGCGGTGTAACCGCTGGTGGCGGTGTACAGGTAGGCGGCGCCGAGCGGCGCGGCGGCCCTGGCGAGGGTGACCGGGGTGGCCAGGGTACCGGCGATGGTGGCGTAGGCGGTGGTGCCGTAGCGGCCGGCCAGCAACTGGGGTGTGGCCAGGCTGGCTACCCCGAACCCGATGCCGAGGCAGACGACGGCGGCGATCGCGCCGGGCCGGGTTTGTCCGACGGCGTGCAGCGCCACGGCGGCGACCGACTGCACGGCGAAGATGACCCCTACCGCGAGGTGCAGCGGGATCCGTCGGCCTGCTCCGGTCAGCAGCAGCCTGCCGGAGACGGATAGCGCGCCGAGCAGGCCGGTGGCGGTGGCGGCGAACGTGGCGGGGTGCCCGCGGCTGATGAGGTAGCCGACGAGGTGGACGCTCATGACGCTCATGGCGCCGCTGTGGGCGACGAATGCCACCGCGAGGCACCAGAACCGGCCGTCGCGGACCGCGTGCCCGACCCGCACGCCGGACCGGCCGGTCGACCGAGCCGTGCCGGGCGTCGGTGCCCGGCGGACGATCAGGGCGTGCAGCGGCACGGCGACCAGGCCGTAGATGACGGCGAGCGCGACGAGGGTGATGCGCCAGCCGTACCGGTCGTTGAGCAGTCCGGTCAGCGGCAGGAAGATGGTGCTGGCGAGGCCGGCGACGACGATCATCGCCAGAACTGCTCGGGCCCGCCGGGCCGGGTCGAACCAGGACACGACGACCGCGGTGGCGGCTTCGTACAGGGCCATCGCCATGGCGACGCCGAGGCCGGCGAACACGAGGTAGAGCTGTCCGGCGGTCTGCACCCGGGACCAGGCGAGCAGCAGCAGGGCACCGGCGAGCGCGCCGGTGGTCATCAGGCCGCGGCCACCGTGGCGGTCGAGCCAGCGGCCGACCGGGATGGCGGCTGCCGCCCACGCCAGGATGGCGGCGGTGAACGCGCCGGTGACGACCGTGACGGAGGTGTGCAGGTCGGTCGCCATCGGGTGCAGCAGGACCGCGAACGCGTAGTAGAGGGTGCCGTAGCCGACGGTCTGGGTGACGGCGAAGGCACCGACGATCCGCCACCCGTGGAAGGTTGTGCGGTCACTGCTGGGCTCGGTGCCGGCGGCCACTGGTGCGGACCGGTGCACGGTGTCAGCTGCAGCAGCTACCGGAGTAGGTGCCAGGCCGTGACACGTCGATGAGGGTCAGCGGTGCGCTCAGCAGGCCGCCGGAGATGCCGGTGGCCAGGCCGCGGCCGGCCGTCTGGTCGGCGGTGGGTGCACCGCAGCAACTGCCGCCGCCGTCGGCGATGGTGTCGTCGCCGACGATCGGGTCGCTGTTACACACCCCGGTCTCGGGCAGGTCCAGCTGCACGTCGCGGGCGGCAGCCCAGTCACCGGCCAGGGCAGCCACCACCGAGCGGGCCTGTTCGTAGCCGGTGGCCAGCAGGAACGTCGGTGCCCGGCCGTAGGACTTCACGCCGATGGCGTAGTAGCCCGGTTCGGGCTGGGCGAGTTCGTCGACGCCGTGCGGCGGCACCGTTCCGCAGGAGTGCTCGTTCGGGTCGATCAGCGGGGCCAGCGCCCGGGTGGCGCCGAGCACCGGGTCGAGGTCGAGGCGCAGTTCCGAGACGATGCCGTGGTCCGGGCGGAACCCGGTCGCGGACACGATCCGGTCCGCGGCCACCGTGCGGTCACCGTCGGAAACGGCGACGCCGTCGGCGCCGGCAGTGATGTGCTGCACGCTGAACCCGGTGAGCAGGGTGATGGCCCCGGACTCGACGTGCTCTCGCAGCCGACTGCCCAGCGCGCCCCGGGCCGGGAGCGCGTCGGCGGCCTCCCCGCCGTAGGTCCGCGCGGGCGACTGGGCTCGGATCGCCCAGGTGACCGTGGTTGCCGGCTCCTGCGCGGCCAGCTCGACCAGCGCGAGCAGGGTGGTGGCGGCGGAGTGGCCGGCGCCGACCACGAGGGTGCGGCGGCCGGCGAACCGGTCCCGGTCACGGCCCAGGACGTCGGGCAGGGAGGTCTCGACGGAGGCGGCGGCGAGCGCCTCGCCGTGCGCGGGGATGCCCGAGGCGCCGAGGACGTTGGGGGAGCCCCAGGTGCCGGAAGCGTCGATGACGGCGCGGGCCAGCACGTCCTCGCCGGTGGCGAGCCGGATCAGGAACGGTGTGTCGGCGCGGCCGGTGGTGCGGAGCCGGTCGAGGCCGAGGCGGGTCACCGCGGCCACCCGGGCGGCGTAGCGGACGTGCGGTTTGACGGGGGGCAGGTCGGCCAGCGGCTGCAGGTAGTCGGCGGCCAGCTGTGCGCCGGTGGGCAGCGTGTCGTCGTCCGGGCGGACCCAGCCGGCGTCGCCGAGCAGCCGCGCGGCGGCCCCGTCGATGTTGTACCGCCACGGCGAGAACAGCCGCACGTGCCCCCATTGGCGGACGGCCGCGGCGGGTTCGTCACCGGCTTCCAGGACGATGAAGTCGATGTCGCGTTCGGCCAGGTGCGCGGCGGCGGCCAGGCCGACCGGGCCGGCGCCGATGACGACGACCGGCAGGTGGGTGTGGTTGGTGGTCATGGCTTCTCCGTACCTCGGGCTGACAGTGGTCTGGTGATGATCGGGCTGCGGCGTTCGATGAAGACGACGTCGCGCCAGATGCCGTGGTGGTGACCGACGCGTTCTCGGGCACCGACGGTGCGGAACCCGGTGCGGTGGTGCAGCCGGAGGCTGGCGGTGTTCTCGGGAACACTCCGGATGGGATGGTCCAGATCCCGGCGGTCTCGCAGGAGGCGATCAGCGCTGGTCATCTGCAGCAGCCCTGGTGGGACGCGACCGCGTCGGCCTTGGCCGTGCTGCCACAGCAGGATCCCTCGGCCGTCGCCTCCGCCGCAGTGCCGCAGCACGGCCCGGCGTCCGGGTCCGGCGGCGCCGGTGTCGACTGCTGGGCGTTGCCGCAACACCCGCGCGTGCTGGCTACCGCGAAGGCGGCCGACGGGTTCCCGGTGAAGCCGCCGACACCGTGCTCAGTCTCGCCCATGATCGTCTCCTTCAAACGTAGGCTGGCTTCGACATCGGTCTAATCCAATGATCGTCGAAACCGAGAGTTGCACGCGGCTTCGACGTTTGTCAAACTTGACGTATGTCGAAATCAGTGGCGACGCTCACCGTGCTCAACCCCGGCGATGCGGCAGCCTGCTGCCCGCCCCTGGCCCAGCAGAAGGTAGACAGCGTGACCGCCGCCGCCCTGGCACCGGCCTTCAAAGCCCTTGGTGACCCGGTCCGGCTGCAGCTGATGTCGATGATCGCCTCGGCGCCGGACGGCGAGATCTGCGTCTGCGACCTGACCCCGGCCTTCGACATCTCCGGATCGACGATCTCCCATCACCTGAAGACCTTGCGCGACGCCGGCCTGGTCGATTCCGAGCGCCGGGCCAGCTGGGTGTACTACCGACCCCGGCCCGGGATCATGCAGCAGCTCGCCACCCTGCTCACGCCCGCCGCGTAGCACAAATTCGCGTTCATCCACTGTTCGCTTGCCTCGACGCGAACGGTTCAGTAACTATTGACTCGATGAACGTTGAGGCAAGTCTCCGAATGCGGGCGCAGGTCCACGCCGCGCTGGGCGACCCCGCCCGGCTGGCCATTGTCGACGCCCTCACCGTCGGCGATGCCTCGCCCGGCGAGATCGGGCAGCGCCTGGATATGCCGACGAACCTCGTGGCCCATCACGTGAAGGTCCTGACCGGCGCCGGCCTGGTCGTCCGCACCCGCTCCGAAGGCGATCGGCGCCGCACCTACCTCCGTCTCCGGCCGGACGGTCTCGCTGCGCTGGCGCCGCCGGCGCTGCCCGCCGGTGACCGGGTGGTGTTCGTGTGCACCCGCAACTCCGCCCGCTCCCAACTGGCCGCCGCGCTCTGGCGTGACCGGGTCGGCGGGCCGGTCGCCTCGGCCGGCACCCAGCCGGCCGCACGGGTGCACCCGCGCGCTGTCACGGTCGCCCGCCGGCACGGCCTGCGCCTCGACCCGGCCGGCACCGCGCACGTCTCCGACGTCGTCCACGACGGCGACCTGATCATCGCGGTCTGCGACAACGCCCACGAGGACCTGACCGGGCCGATTCGGCCGCGCCTGCACTGGTCGGTGCCCGACCCCGCCCGCGTCGACACCGACGCGGCGTTCGAAGCCGCGTACACCGACCTCGCCAACCGGGTCGCCCGCGTCGCCCCGGCCCTCGAACGCTGAAACCGAGCCCCCACGTCATGTCCCCGACCACCTCGCGGCGGCGCTACCTCGCCGAATTCGCCGGCACCGCGCTGCTCGTCGCTGCGGTCGTCGGCTCCGGCATCATGGCCGCGCAACTCTCACCGCACGACGTCGGGCTACAGCTGCTGCAGAACTCGATCGCCACCGCATTCGCGCTCGGTGCGCTGATCCTGACCTTCGGACCGGTCTCTGGCGCCCACTTCAACCCCGTCGTCTCTGCCGCCGATTGGTGGCTCGGCCGCCGCACCGGCACCGGCCTCACCGCCACCGACCTCGCCGGCTACGTGACCGCTCAGGTGGCGGGGGCGATCGCCGGATCGGTCCTGGCGAACCTGATGTTCGCCCTCGACGCGGTCAGCTGGTCGCAGAAGGACCGTACCGGCGGGCACCTGTGGCTCGGCGAGATCATCGCAACTGCCGGGCTGGTCCTGCTCATCTTCGCCCTCGCCCGGTCTGGCCGCGCCGCCGCCGCGCCCGCCGCGGTCGGTGCCTACATCGGCGCCGCGTACTGGTTCACCAGCAGCACCAGCTTCGCCAACCCGGCCGTCACCATCGGCCGCGCCTTCACCGACACCTTCGCCGGCATCGCCCCCGCATCGCTGCCCGGCTTCCTCGCCGCCCAACTCGTCGGCCTGGCCGTCGGTGTCGCGCTGCTGCTCGCCCTGTACCCGACCGCCAGCGCCGTCGCCGGCCGGGTCGTCACACCCCGCGAAGGAGCCCTTGATGACTGACAAGCCGAGCGTGCTGTTCGTCTGCGTCCACAACGCCGGCCGCTCCCAAATAGCCGCCGGCTGGCTCCGACACCTGGCCGGCGACGCCGTCGACGTCCGCTCCGCCGGCTCCGAACCCGCGGACCAGATCAATCCGGCCGCCGTCGAGGTCATGCGCGAAGTCGGGATCGACATCACCGACCAGACCCCCAGGCAGCTCGAGTGGCAGACGGCGCAGGACTCCGACGTCATCATCACCATGGGCTGCGGCGACGCCTGCCCGATCTTCCCCGGCAAGCGATACGAGGACTGGAAACTCGACGACCCCGCCGGCAAGCCCGTCGACGCCGTACGCCCGATCCGAGACGACATCAAATCCCGCGTGCAGACCCTGCTCGCCGACCTCTTCCCAGCCGGCTGGCATTAACGGACTCCACCGCCTCGCAGCGCTGAGACGAACCGAACGGCGGCGGGCACCGTCGACGGTGACCCGTTGGCCGGTCCGGCCTGATCGTCTACGGCATCCGGCCGGCGTCAAGGGCGGTGCGCCGGTAGCGCCATCCGGGCGAGAGGTCGCCGTAGCCGGCAGCCACGAGTGAGATGGCCGATGCGTCGACTCGTCGACACCGTTAGCGTGCAGGGATGAACGCCCTCCGGGTTCTCTTCATCGGTGGCAGCGGGACTATCAGTTCCGCCTGTTCGAGTCTGGCCGTCGAGCGTGGTATCGAGCTGTACGTCCTCAACCGAGGTCGAAGTGCCGACCGTCCGCTTCCCACACGGGCCACCGTGCTGCACGGCGACATCCGGGACCGGAAGTCGGTCGACCAGGCCCTCGACGGCCTGGCCTTCGACGCCGTCGTCGACTGGGTGGCGTTCACGCCGGAGCACGTGCAGGCCGACATCGAGCTCTTCCGGGGCCGGACCCGGCAGTACGTCTTCATCAGCTCGGCCTCGGCGTACCAGACGCCCCCCGCCCGGGTGCCCGTGGTGGAATCCACCCCCCTCGCCAACCCGTTCTGGCAGTACTCCCGGGACAAGATCGCGTGCGAGGACCTCCTGATGGAGGCGTACCGAGCCGACGGCTTCCCGATGACGATCGTGCGGCCGTCACACACGTACGACAAGACAACCGTTCCGTTCGACGGCGGTTGGACCGTGCTGGGCCGAATGCGGCAGGGCAAGGAGATCGTCGTACACGGCGACGGCACGTCCCTGTGGACGCTGACCCACCACACCGATTTCGCTCGAGGTTTCGTCCCTCTTCTCGGCCATCCGCGCACCATCGGCGACGCCTTCCACATCACCTCCGACGACGTCCTGACCTGGAACCAGATCGCCGAGGCGCTCGCCGCCGCAGCCGGGGTCGAAGCCCGACTGGTCCACGTGCCGTCGGACGCCATCGCGGCCGCCGACCCCGAATGGGGTGCCGGCCTGCTCGGCGACAAGGCGCACTCGATGGTGTTCGACAATGCGAAGCTGCGCAGCGTGGTGCCGGACTACGTTGCGACGGTGCCGTTCGAGCAGGGGGCCCGCGAGATCGTTGCGTGGTACGACGAGGACGCTTCCCGGCAACGGGCCGATCCGAGGTTGGACACGCTGATGGACCGGCTCGTCCAGACGTACCGGGTCAGCCCTGGCGGCTGAGCCGCCGTCAGCTCCAGAGGCTGGTGGGTCGGCCCGCGACCGATGACCTCCTCGGTCATGGCGGAGAACTCGGAGCGCGAGTGGGGGAGGGCCTGGACGCCGCGCGAGTTCATCCGCGGGTGGCCGGGCCCCGGCCATTTCACCAGCAAGAGCCCTCATTGGTAGAATTCGGCGGCATGGCCGCCCGGCGAGGCTCTGGCTCTCCTAGCCGCAGGTCCGGAAGGTCGGCCCGCCGTGGTCGACGGCGATGCCGGTACAGAGTTGCGTAATCACCTCTTGCGAGCCGAAGGCGTCTTGCCGTGTGTCCCGCGTGACCCGCACCTGCCCGTTGGCGCCCGACTCATACGTCTCGTGGATCGGATCGCCCTCGATGGTCGGGTAGGTCACTGCTAGACGCGCCGGTCGCCCCGCTTCCACCGCGTCGATCAGACACTCCAGTGCCGTGGTCCGCAGCCGTTCACCCTGCTTCAACACGAAGGTCCCGCAATCGACGGCGGCGGACGCCGACGGTGCCGGCCCGGCCGGTTCTCCCGATGCGGCACATCCGCTGAGCGCCACGAGCAGCACAGCACCCCACGTACGCATGGTTACTTCGACGTCGGTGGTGTGACGCGGGTTCCCCGGGAACCCTCGCGGGCGAGGTGTCGTACATCGGTCCACGCGTGCATGCCGGCGGCCGGTCCGGACGTAGACTCGGCCGGTGGAGCTGCTGGAGCGGGAACATTTTCTGCACGCTCTCGGCGACTACGCCAACGACGCCGCGGCCGGTAGCGGACGGTTCGTGCTCGTGGCCGGCGAGGCCGGCGTGGGCAAGACCGCGCTGCTGGAGGCCTTCCGTGAACAGCGCGGCGACCTCCGCTGGTGGTGGTCGGCGTGTGACGGCAGCTTCACGCCCCGCCCGCTGAGCCCGCTGTACGAGATCGCGTTCGGCGTCGGGGGCCGGCTGCTGACGCTGTGTGCCGCGGACGCCGATCGGCGGGAGCTGTTCGCGGCGTTCCTGGAGGCGCTCGACGTCCCGGGCACGACCACCGTGCTGGTCGTGGAAGACCTGCACTGGTCCGACGACGCCACCCTGGATTGGCTGCGGTATCTGTCGCGGCGTATCGCCCGGACCCGTGCCCTGGTCATGGTCACCTACCGCGACGACGGGCCGGGCGACGCGGCGCTTCTGCGTACGGTGATCGGGGATCTGGCCTCCCACCGTGGCACCCGCCGCCTGTCGCTGCCGCCGCTCTCGCCGGAAGCGGTGCGGCGGATGGCCGGGGAGTACGGCCGGGACGGCGACGAGCTGCACCGGCTCACCGGTGGAGTGCCGTTCTACGTCCAGGAGGTGCTCAGCGCCGGGCCGGGAGAGGTGCCGCGGACGGTGGGAGACGTGGTGGCGGCCCGGCTCGCGGGGCTCTCGCGGCCGGCGCGGCAGCTGCTCGCCGCGGCGGCGGTTCTCGCCCGCCCGGCTGACGCGCCGACGCTGACCGCGGTTGCCGAGATGAACGCCGCCTCGGGCGCGGAGGCGCTCGACGACTGTGTGGACTCCGGCACCCTGGTAGGCGGGCCGGGTACGTACCGGTTCCGGCACGAGCTGACGCGGCTGGCGGTGGAACGGGCGATCCCGGCGCGCCGCCGGTCGCAACTGCATGCGATGGCGCTGTCCGCGTTGCGGGCCGCGACGCCGAATGATCACGCGCTCCTGGCGCACCATGCCGAAGCCGCCGGGGCGACGGCCGAGGCGCTGCACCACGCGACGTTCGCGGCCGCCGACGCCGTGGCGTTGCGGTCCAACCGGGAGGCCGTGGCGCAGTTCCGGCGAGCGTTGCGCTCCGCCGGCGCCAGCGCTCCGGACACCCGAGCGGGGCTGCACGAGGGACTGGCCACGGCGCTGGCTTTGACCGATCGCTGGGCGGAGTCGGCTGACGAGCGGGCCGAGGCGCTGGCGTTGCGTCGACAGCTCGGCGACCCGGTGAAGATCAGCGAAAACCTCCGGGGGCTGGCGCGCTGCCTCTGGCGGTTGTGCCGTGGCGAGGAGTGCGGGGCGGTCGTACAACAGGCGGTCACCGTCATGGCCGACCAGCCGGCCTCCGAGGAGAAGGCGTGGGCGCAGACGCTGTATGCCGCGCTGATCAGCGAGACGCATCCCCGCGCGGAGGCGTTGACCGCGGCCCGGGAGGGACTGCGCCAGGCGGAGGCGGCGAACTGCCGCAGAGCCGTCGCGTACGGCCTCGACACCATCGGGATGCTAGAGATCGCGGCCGGCCGGGACGGTTTCACCGACGTACGGCGGTCCCTTGAGCTCGCCCTCGAGCACCACTTGGGTGACGAGGCCGGTCGCGCCTACGCCGACCTCTACCAGGCGGCGGTCGACCGGTATCGCTTCGCCGAGTACGAGGACCACTTCGCTGACGGCATGGCGTTCGCCCACGAGCACGACGCGGCGACGTACAGCGTCTGCCTGCGCGGCAGCCGCGCCCTCGCGCTGGTACGCACCGGACGTCTCGCCGAAGCCACCGCTCTGGTCGAGGACACGCTGCGCGAGGCCATCTCCCCGGTCAACCGCCTGCACCTGCTCATCCCGCTCGCCGCGGCGCGGCTGCGCCAGGGCGATCCGCGCGCGGACGGTGCGGTGGAGCAGGCCTGGAGGCTCGCGACCAGCATCGGCGAGCACGGCTGGCTGCTGCGCGTGGCCGGCGTGGCGGCCGAGGCGGCATGGTTGGCCGGACGACCGGACAAGCTCGACCAACGGGTCATCGAGGTGGCGAGCGCTTCGTCGGACGCCCATGTGTGGCTGCACGCCGAGCTTCTGGTGTGGCTGGACCGGCTGGCGGTTCCGGGCCGCCGAGCTGCGCCGTCGCCGGCGCCCTATGCGCTGGAGCTGAACGGCGACCACGTGGCCGCCGCCCGGTGGTGGCACGACGCGGGCTGCCCGTTCGAGGAGGCGGTCGTGCTGACCCGAGCGTCCCGCCCGGGCGACCTGGCCACCGCACTGGAGTTGGTCACCGCGATCGGCGCCGACCGAGCCGCCGCGCGGATACGACAGATGATGCGGCAGGCCGGTGAGCGCGTCGTCCCGCGTGGACCCCGCCCCGCGACTCGCGCCCACCCGCACGGGCTGACGCCACGTGAGGTGGAGGTGCTTGCGCTGCTGCGCGAGGGCCTGCCCGACGCCGCGATCGCCGGCCGGCTCTACATCTCCGAGCGTACGGTGCATCACCATGTGGCCGCCGTCCTGGCCAAGCTCGGGGCGTCCTCGCGGATCGAGGTCCAGTCGCTCGCCCAATCTGGGTAGCCCGGCCGGCAACCTGGGCAACGCCGGCCGATGCCCGCACATCGAGGCGTTCCTAGCGTGACAGGGGTCCGATTCCGCACCTGGAAGGGAACGTGTCATGCCCCTGTTCATGGACGTCCACCACGTCGCCGGCGGAGTGTCCTTCGACGATGTCACCGATGCACACAAGGCGGACCTGCAGACGCAGGGCCGCCATAACGTCCGCTACCTGCGGTACTGGGTCGATGAGCGCGCCGGAAAGATCTTCTGCCTGGTCGACGCCCCCGACGCCGAGGCGGCAACCACGGTGCACCGCGCCGCGCACGGACTGGTCGCCGACGAGATCTACCCGGTGCAGGAAGGTGCCTGATGATCGGCCGTCGTAGGCGGCGGACGAACGCGAAACACGCCCTGGCCGCGGCCGCGACCGTCCTGGTCATCTCCGGCTGCGCGGCCGGTCACCAGACCACGTCCGCTCGGCCGGTGTCGCCGGCCGCGGGGTCGAACCTGCAGGACATGCTGGACCTCTACGCTCTCAAGCGGCAGCTCAACGCCCTCCGGCGCGAACGGCCGCCGGTCAGCTCAGACGGCGGCTCGGTGCGGGTGATCTGCGGCGTGTGGCGAGGTCATCATCTCGACCGGTAGCAGGAAGTGGTGTCGGTTCAGGCACCGGATGCGCACGTGTTCGATCGGTCCGTCGGTGGACTCCCACACGGACCGGTCGACGATCTGGGCCGGGGACGGGCAGCCTGGTTCTGGGCAGACGGTGAGGTCCAACATCACGATTCTCCACATCGTTCTCGGCGCGCGGTCCTGCTCGGGCCGGCATGAACACAGAGGAGCCGGTGCGGGCCTGCGTACGTTCGCGGTCCGTCCGTCGGATGTCCGACCGGAGTCACCCGACCCGCAGGGTGATTTCCACCAGCGGTCCGGACACGCGTACGCCGAGCCGGCGCCAACGAGCCTCGTACCGTCGGCGATCCCGGTCCCACGTCGGGGAGCCCGGGTCGATCACGGACGCGGTCCCGTGGCGCACCACACCGCGCAACCGCACCGAGACGTCCCGCGGCGTCCGGAAGTTGCGCCACCACGTCCGCGATGCATGATTCTGCACCGCAACGAGGAGCCGAGGGCCGTCGCGGACGTATTGCACCGGCAAGACGAACTCACGTCCGCTACGCCGGCCGGTGTAGCGCAGCTCGATCGCCATGCCGCTGAGCAATCGGTGGGCCGGGGACCGGAGCAGCGCGAGTACCACCCGGTTGCCTTGCGGCTTTCTGACCGTCATTGGGCTCGCCGTCCCTTATTGTCGTCTTTATGACTTATGCCGTAACCCGCCGCCGGGCTATGCCACGGTGGCGCCACCTGGGACTCATGCTCGCGGCCGCGCTCGCCGTGACGGTCACGCCCGCACCCGCCATCGCGGCGGTGCCGTTGGTTTCCACCAAGCCGGCGCGCACGGTCGGCTTCGACGGGCTCGTCTACGCCAGCAGGTACGTCGGCTCCACGGTGTACGTGGGCGGCAGCTTCCGCAACGCGATCGTGGACGGTAAGCCGGTGCCCCGCAAGCGGCTCGCCGCGCTGGACGCCCGCACCGGCGAGCTGCTGCCGTGGGCGCCGGCCACCAACGGCACCGTCTGGGCGATGGCCGCGTCCGGGTCCTCGCTGTACGTCAGCGGCAAGTTCACCACCGTGGGCGGGCAGCCCCGGGCCGGCCTGGCCGGCCTTTCGCTGACCACCGGCGCGGTCGGCCCGCTGCGGCACACGGTGAAGGGGTCCGGGATGGCGCTGGCCGCGGGCGGTGACCGGCTCTACCTGGGCGGCGCGATCACCGCCGTGGACGGTCGTGCGGTCCGCAACCTGGCGGCGTTCCGGCTGGCCGACGGCGCCCTGGACACCGGGTTCGGCGGCAGCACCGACGGCGAGGTGAAGGCGCTGACCGTCGCCGGTTCCCGGCTGTACGTCGGCGGCGCGTTCAAGCGCGTCAACGGCCTCACCGGGACCGCCCGGCTCGCCGCGCTGCGGGCGGCCGACGGGCAGGTCGACGCTGGATTCCGGCCGGCCACCCCGTACACCGTGATGGCTCTGACCGTCACCCCAGAGCAGGTGTACGCGGGGCTGGCCGGCCCGGGTGGCCGGGTCGCCGCCTACCGGCCGGACGGCGGGCTGGTCTGGAGCAGCGTCACGGACGGCGACGTGCAGGCGCTCACATATCTGAACGGGGTCGTGTACGCCGGTGGGCACTTCACCGTCGCCTGCACCAAGCCGTCGCGGACCGCGACCAGCTGGTGCCCGGCCACCATGCCGAGCCAGCCGAAGCTGGCGGCCTACGACGCGGCCGGCGGTTCGCTGCTCAGCTGGAACCCGCGCAGCAACGGCAAGTGGGGGGTGCTCACGATGAGCGTGAATCCGGCCCTGCGCACGGTCGCGGTCGGTGGTGAGTTCACCGCCTTCGGCGGCGTCAGCAGGCCACACTTCGCGCAGTTCCAAGCCTGTCGGTACGGGTGCGGCGGCCGGTCCGGTCGCTAGCGAGGCAACGAGGACGATGGGGCGGTGCCGCGATCGCGGCACCGCCCCGATCGGTGTCAGACGACCGTGCAGACCGATCCGTTGAGGGTGAAGGTGGCCGGCGGGACATTCGGACCGCTGTAGGCCGCCACGAATCCGACGTTGGTGGTTCCGCCACCGGCGGCCAGCGTGCTGTCGCTGGTCACCCGCACCGTGGTGCCGACCTGGTTCCAGGTGGCGCTCCAGCCGCTGCTCACGCTCTGCCAGCGGGTCGGCCACGTGAAGGCGAGGGTCCATCCGGAGACGGGGGTGGCGGCGTTGTTGGTGATGTCGATCGAACCGACGTACCCGTTGCCCCAGTCGTTGGTGTTCGCGAAGCGGACCGTGCAGGTTGACTGCGCCGGGCTGCCGGTCGTGAAGGTCAGCGGCGGCGACGACCAGGACAGCGCGCCGGAGGCGGAGCGGGCCAGCACGTTGACCGTGTACCGGCGGCCGGGCACCAGGTTGCGGACGGTGAACGATGTGCCGGTGGTTTCGCCGAGCTGCTCGCTGACCGCGCCGTTCTGGCGGTAGATCTCGTACTTCACGCCCGGCGCGGTGGCCGGCCAGGACAGCGTCGCGGTGCGGTCGGTGACCGCACTGGCGGTGGGACGGCCCGGCGCCGCCGGAAGCGCGCCGGTGCGGGCCGGGCGCAGGGTGAGCAGCGTCAGCGAGTACGCGGGAAGCGTCTGGCTGGTGGCCGATCCGGCGGGTGCGGTCCGTACGGCGTCGGCGCCGTTGGTGTACGACGCGACCGTGGGCACGGCGCCCGAGGGTGCCCAGCCGTGGTAGTCGAGGTCGGCGGTGTGCGCGTTGTCGGGGTCCTTGTTGACCAGCAGCACCGCCAGATCACCGTTCGCCCGCCGTGCCGCATGCGCCGTCACCAGCGGGTTGTCGGTGCCGGCCCGGACCAGTTGGTCGCCCGGGCGGGCGAACGACGACATCATCGACAAGGCGTGGTACGGCGCGAACGGCGTGTTCAGCGGTGGCTCGCAGTGCGCGGTGTCGGCCGTGCAGGTGCCGCTGGACAGCAGCCCGTAGTCGCCGTAGTCGGTCTGGCCGGCGACGGTCGACACCGTACCGATGCCATTGTGGACGTTCCACCAATGCACGGTGAAGACGCCCTGCTCCAGGAGTCCGCTGTAGACATCGGCGAGGAACAGCGCACCCGGCTGGGTGTTGCGGCCGACGTCCACATTGGTCTCGGTCATGCTGATCCCGATCCCGGCGGCGTGGGCGCCGGCGTACCGGTTGATCTGCTGGCGCAGCAGGTGGACGGCGTCCTCGATGTGCTCGGTCCGGGTGAGTGTCTCGGCCGGGGTGCTGCCACCGGGGTACCAGTGGACGTCGACGAAGTCGATGACGTGCCCGGCCCGGCTCAGCACGGTCTGGTTCCAGGTGCCCTGGTCGCCCGGCCCGACCAGGCCGTCCGGCCAGTTCCCGGGCATGGTCAGCACGGCGCCGACCTTGATGTCAGGGTCCACGGCCTTCATGGCTTCGGCGTACGCGACCACGGTGGCCGCGTACTCGGTGGGGCTCTTGTCGGCGTGCTCGTCGGCCTCCCACGCCGCACCGTAGTGGCCGTTGCCGTAGTTCTCGTTGCCGACGGTCCAGTAGGTGACGTCGTAGTCCTTGGTGACGTTGGCGTACCGGACCCAGTCGGCAGCTTCCTGTGCCGTCCCGGTCCCGTAGTTCGCAATGATCATCGGTTGGCCGCCGACCCGGCGGACACCGGCCATGAAGGTGTCGAAGTCGGTGTTCGGGGCGACGTATCCACCCGGGGCGGTGTGGTCCCGCCAGTGGTAGATGTCGGCGTACGAGCCGCCCGGATACCGCAGCATCTGCACCCCGGCCGCCTTGAGCAGGTCGGACACCGCGGGCGTGCCGAGTTCGGCGTCCCAGATGGCGTGGTTCACCCCGATCGCGGTGTCGGGGACGGTGGCGAGACCGGCCCGGACGTCGACGTCGACGGTGGTCACGTCCGGTGGGGCGGCTTGAGCGGGCGGCGCCACGGCGACGAACGCGGCGAGCAGGACGGTGGACGCGAGGACGCGCCGGAGGGACAGAGTCTGCACGGGGATCTCCGCAGCTGAGGAGGTGGGAGCGCTCCCATCGTGAATCGGTCTTAGACGGCTGTCAATACCCCGCCCTGTCCAGTTGCGAGCCGGATGGCGGAGCCAACTGCTCGGCGCGCGGCTCACCCGCCGCCTATGCCGTGCTCGCCTTCGTCGCCCAGCGGGCGGTCGAGCACTACGCGTGGCTGTCCGCCGGGGATATGGTCCGTGGTCTCGCCCTGGCCGACCACCCCCGGCCCGCTGATCATGGTGGTGCAGTTCGTCGCGTTCCTCGGCGCCTTCCACCAGCCCGGCCCGCTGGACCCGTGGGTGGCCGGCGTGGTCGCGTCGCTGCTGACTACCTGGGTGACCTTCGTGCCGTGCTTCCTGTTCATCCTCCTCGGCGCCCCCTACGTCGAACCGCTGCACCTGACGCTGCCCGATCTCTCATCCGCGCGACTCGTCCCCCTGCTCATCGCGGTCATCGCGGCCGTACTGATCTTCTGGCGGTCCTGGTCGGTGCTGCGCGTGCTCGGCGTCTGTGCCGCGCTCGGGCTGATCGCCGGTCTCGCCGGCCTGCCGGGGGTGTGCCGGGCCGGCGCGCGAACCCGGTCGGGCCGCATCCAGGCGGTCAGCAGCGCACGATGGTGGCGTTGGTCAGCGTGATGTTCCGGATGGTGAGGTTGTCGGCACAGGGGTTCTCGACGATCCGGTTGTTCGTCACCGTCAGGTTCTGCAGCGTGATGTTCCGGTTGCCGGCGAACTCCGTACGCTCGGCCAGCCGGATCTCCCCGCCGCCGGAGATGGTGCCGCTCTGCGCCGCGATGGTCACGTCGTAGCAGTTCTCCAGCAGGATCGCGTTGTTGCCGGTGCCGGCGATGTCGACGCGGTCGATGGTGGCGCCGCCGCTCTCGGACACGCAGAACACGCCCCGTCCGCCGCCGCGCGCCTTGACCGTGCCGACCCGGATGTTGGTGGGGTAGCCGCTGCCGATCCGGCCGTTGCGGTTGGCCATCCGGAAAGCGGCGTACCCGGTGCCGGTGCCTGCGTTGTCGGCGTCCACCGTGCCGATGGTGGCGTTGATGGTCTGGTTGAGCAGCAGGCCGGACTCGCCGACGTTGCGGGCGGTCACCGTGCCCACGGTGAGGCCGTCGACGCCGTACGTCTCCACCGCGTGCGAGGAGGCGCCGGAGACGAAGACGTTGTCGATCCGGATGTTGCGGGCCATCACGCTGGTGTCGCCGCGGTTGTCGATGCGCACGCCGAGACCGGCGGACAGGCGCATGTCGATGGTCCCGAGGACGACGTTGTCGACGTTGCGCAGGAAGATGCCGTACACCGGGGAACCGGTCACGGCCAGCCGGGTGACCTCGACCTCGCGGGCGCCGCGCGCGTACACCGGTGCCATGTCCCCGGAGCCGGACCCGGTGACGTTGATCGTGCCGCACACCTCGAGGGTGGTGAAGCTGGGCAGCGAGATCCGGCTGCCGGCGCCGATCGAGCCGGAACCGCGGACGATCACCTTCTGCTTGCTCGTCCGCCCGGCGCTGAGGCTGCCCACCGCTGCCTGCACCGCCGCGCGCATGTCCGAGCCGCTGTAGACCTGGCTGCCGCTGCTGGTGCGGGCCGTCCAGGTGCTGCCGCTGAGCACGGCCTCGGCGTGGAATGCGCCGCTCCCGCAGCCGGTCGGCGGCGGCGGTGCCCCGGTGATCGAGTGCAGCGCCCACTGCTGGTTGTACCCGCCGGTGTCCGGGTACTGCGAGATGATCCCGCCGTCGGCGGTCGACCACTCCCAGACGTCGAGCGCCTTGCCGGTGTGCCGGTTGATCAGCCGGATGTGCCCGCCGTCGGAGTCGGACACGCGGAAGTGCTGGCGGGTGCTGCCGTTGTCGGTGTTCTGCACCAACGGGGTGCCGTCGACGGCGTTGGGCAACTCGAGGACCTTGCCGCTGTGCCGGGACCGCAGCTTGTACCAGCCGCCGCCCGCGTCGACGAACTGCCACTGCTGCCAGGCGCC
This sequence comes from Actinoplanes sp., assembly GCA_035685405.1. GTDB lineage: Bacteria > Actinomycetota > Actinomycetes > Mycobacteriales > Micromonosporaceae > Actinoplanes. Next base: position 20,301 of record DASSAL010000180.1, read on the forward strand.
GTCGTTGCGGGTGTACTGCACGATGCTCGCGCCGTCGGCGGTGGACAGGTTGTAGACGTCGAGGGCCTTGCCGCTGTGCCGGGAGGTGAGGACGTACCAGGCGTTGGTGTCGATGGTGGCGGCCGCGGCGGTCTGCATTCCGGCGGCCGCACTGGTCATGACCAGGACCCCGGTCAGCGCGGCGACCAGGGCGGCAGGCCATCGGCGAGGATGGGCGTCCATCGGAACTCCTTGGGGGCCGGCGGGCATGGAAGCGCTCCCAAATGTTCTCGATAACATCGACGGTCGTCAAGCTGTCATGCGGCGCTTGGACCGGACTTGTTAACCTCCCGCACGTGACGGACAGACAGGAGCGGTTGCTCGGGTACGCCGTCGTGGTGTTGCAGTCGGTGCTGATCACGGTGGTCTTCGCGGCCGGCCGGCCGGCGCGTCGGTCGCGGGGCGCCCGGGTCGCCGCCGGCATCGCGATGGGTGCCGGATTT
>DASSAL010000181.1:0-2504 GCA_035685405.1 Actinoplanes sp.
ATCGTGCGGGGTGACTACACCGGGGCGAGCGGTGCCCGGCTGACCCGCGAGCTGCTCCGCCGCGACCGGCCGCCGACCGCGATCGTGTACGACAACGACCTGATGGCGATCGCCGGCTTGGGCGCGGCTCACCGGCTCGGCGTGCCGGTGCCCGCCGGGTTGTCCCTGGTGGCGTGGGAGGACTCGGCGCTGTGCCGGTTCGTCGATCCGCCGCTGACCGCGGTCGATCAGGACATCGCGGCGTTCGGCGCGCAGGCCGCCCGGCTGCTGCTTCGCCGGCTGGACGGGCCGGCGCCGGGACTCGGCGGGCCCGGGGCCGGGCTGCTGGTGCGCCGCAGCACCGGCCCGGTACCCCGCTGATTTTCCCGGTGGACGTGGGCTGCTCCGCCGCTTGATGGGAGGGCGACGGAGCAGCCGGTTCACTGCGGAGGGGTAGGGGGACGGGCGATCAGGCCCGCGTGCAGGTGCTGCCGTTCAAGGCGAACGACGACGGGGCGGAGAAGCTGCCGCCGTGGGTGCCCTGGAAGCCGAACGATGCGGTGCCGCCCGGCGGGATCGCGCCGTTCCAGGAGACGTTGCGGGCGGTGATGGCTCCACTCGAGCCGGTCAGCGCGGCGTTCCACGAGTTGGTCACCGATTGGCCGCTGGGCAGCGTGAAGGTCAGCGCCCATCCGTTCACCTGGCTGCTGCCGGTGTTCGTGACGGTCACGTTGGCCACGAAACCGTTGTTCCACGAGTCGGTCGCGTAGGTGACCCGGCAGGCCGCGGTCCCGCCCGGCGGGGAGGTCGGCGGCGTGGTCGGGGCGGTGGTCGGCGGGGTGGTGGGCCGGGTGGTGGGCGGCGTGGTGGGCGTGCCGCCGCCGTTGACGGCCGCGGAGAAGCTGTTCACGGCCAGTCCGGTGCCGCCGATCCACGGCTCGAAGCCGGCCTGGATGCTGGTCAGATACCAGGAACTGGTGATCGCGCCGCGGCTGCGGACGTCGTTGATGAAGTCCAGCACGCTGAAGCTCCAGCTGGAGATCGCCGACGGCGCGACGTACGAGATGACGTTGTTGGACCCGTTCGAACCCTGCCAGACATCCCAGGTGCGGCCGCCGATGGTCGTGGTGCCGACGCGGGACCCGATCGGCTGGATCGAGCCCTGCCGGTTGAACCAGATCATGATTTCCATGGCGTTGACGCCGTCGCGGCGCGGCGTCGGGTCCAGCCAGATGTCGTACGACGCGTTGTAGGTGGCGCCACTGACGAATGTGTAGTTGATGCTGCTGGTGGCGCTGCTGATCTGGCTCACCTGGAGCGGCAGGTTGGTGCCCGGCGAGCAGTTGGTGTAGTGGCAGCCGAAGAAGACCGACGGATACGACACCGGCGCGCCGCTGGTGTTGCCCTGACCCTGCTGGCTGACGATGGAGAAACCGGTGCTGGTGACGTTGATGCACTGCTCGGCACTGGTGCCCCAGCGGTTGTTCTGGACCACGTAACGGCCCTGGATCGTGGTGCTGCCGTACTGTTCGCAGATCCGGGTGTCGGCCTGCGCCGGCGCGGCCACCACGAACGCGGTGATCGATCCGGCGGCCAGGACGCATGCGGCCGCGGCGGCGCGGATGGCACGTCTCATGACTGCTCCTTGCAGAGGGTTGGGAGCGCTCCCAGGCACGGTACAACACATCGACCGTGATGAACAACGCTGACCGCATGCCGCCTTGCCCCGGGCCCGTCGCCCCGTCAATTGCGACATGCGGATGGGGCAATTTGCATTGCAGGGATTAGCACGACAGAATGTTTTCCGGCGAGGCGTTTCCATAGTCGCTACTCAAATGACGCCGTAACAGGAGCGGGCACACATCATGGCCAAGCAGGTAATTACCCTTCTGACCGACGACCTCGACGGCAGCGAGGCGGATCGCACAGTCGAATTCGGACTCGACGGTGTGAACTACACCATCGATCTGTCCGAAAAGAACGCCGGTAAGCTCCGCAAGGCTCTGGACCCGTATTTGAACGCGGCCACCCGGGTCGGCCGCAGCGGAGCCGAGTCGCGGACCCGGCGCGTCACGGCCGGCACCGGCCGGGCCAGTCGCGACCAGAACCAGGCGATCCGCGAGTGGGCCGCCAAGAACGGTTACGAGGTCTCCGAGCGGGGCCGCATCCCGAGCTCGATCGTGGAGGCGTACCACAACAAGCGATAAGGTTTGTCGCGACCGAAAACGGCGCTGCCGACAACGGCGGCGCCGTTTCTTTTGTGACGAGGATGGGAGAGGCATGGCGGTCGTCATCGTCACCGGCGCGTCGAGCGGCATCGGAGAGGCCACCGCACTGCGACTGGGCCGACCGGAAATGACCCTGGTGCTGGCCGCCCGGCGAGCCACGGAATTGACCGCGGTGGCCGATCGGATCGAGGCGAATGGCGGCGCCGCGGTGCCGGTGCCCACCGACGTCACCGACCCGGCTGCGGTCACCGCGCTGGTCCAGCGCGCGCTGTCGATCACCGGCCGGATCGACGCGCT
>DASSAL010000182.1:0-10222 GCA_035685405.1 Actinoplanes sp.
ACGGTTATCTCGACGTCCCGATCCAGAATCCCAACAGCTCCCTGTACGCCGCGAACGACGCCTCCACCGGCGACCTCGACGGCGACGGCCGGCTCGACCTGGTGCTGAAGTGGGAGCCGCTGAACGCCAAGGACAACTCCCAGTCCGGCGTCACTGACCCGGTGTACGTCGACGCGTACACCCTGACCGGCGCCCGGCTGTGGCGGATCAACCTGGGCCGTAACATCCGGGCCGGCGCCCACTACACCCAGTTGCAGGTGTACGACTACGACGGCGACGGCCGGGCCGAGGTGGCGATGAAGACCGCCGACGGCACCACCTCCGGCACCGGCCAGGTGATCGGCAACGCGAGCGCCGACCACCGCAACTCCAGCGGGTACGTCCTGGCCGGCCCGGAGTTCCTGACCGTGTTCGACGGGCGTTCCGGCGCCGCACTGTCCACGGTGAACTACGAACCGCCGCGCGGCAGCGTGTCGTCGTGGGGGGACAGCTACGGCAACCGGGTGGACCGGTTCCTGGCCGGCACCGCGTACCTGGACGGCCGGCGGCCCAGCCTGATCATGGCCCGCGGGTACTACACCCGGTCGGTGATCGTGGCCTGGGACTTCCGCAACGGCGCGCTGACCCGGCGGTGGACCTTCGACAGCAGCAGCTCGGCCAACAGCGGCACCGCCGGCCAGGGCAACCACCAGCTGTCCGTGGCCGACGTCGACCGCGACGGGCGGGACGAGATCGTGTACGGATCGCTGGCGATCGACGACAACGGCGCCAGGCTGTGGAACACCGGCCTGGGCCACGGCGACGCCCTGCACGTCGGCGACCTCGACCCGACCCGGGCCGGCCTCGAGGTGTTCAAGGTCAGCGAGGACGGCAGCAAACCGTCGTCCTGGTTCGCCGACGCCCGGACCGGCCAGATCCTGTGGTCCACCCCGGCGAACGGGGACAACGGGCGCGGCGTGTCCGGTGACGTCTGGGCCGGCAGCGCCGGCGCCGAGTCCTGGTCGTCGGCCGCGGACGGCGTCCGCAGCCCGGCCGGCACCGTGGTGAGCAGCCGCAAGCCCGGCTCGGCCAACTTCCTGGTCTGGTGGGACGGCGACCCGGTGCGGGAGCTGCTGGACCAGACCCGGATCGACAAGTACGGCACATCCGGCGACACCCGGCTGCTCACCGCCTCGGGCGTGCACTCCAACAACGGCACCAAGGCCACCCCGTCGCTCTCCGGCGACCTGCTCGGCGACTGGCGCGAGGAGGTGATCTGGCCGACCAGCGACAACCGGGCGCTGCGGATCTACACCACCCCCACCCCGACCGACCGGCGGATGACCACGTTGCTGCAGGACGCCCAGTACCGGCTGGCGCTCGCGTGGCAGAACACCGCCTACAACCAGCCGCCACACCCCAGCTTCTTCCTCGGCGCCGGCATGGCGGAGCCGCCCCGGCCGGTGATCTATCAGCCGTGATGCCTCGCCGATGCATTCGCCGCTGCCAGGAGCAGGCGTCAGCAGACCGACGGGGGCCAGCGGTGTCCGCGCCACTCGTGCCATGTCGCGAAGCCAGCCGGTGGGTCGTCAATGGGTTCGCTGCCGTCGAGTTCGCCTCGCGCTGGAATCTCAATTGTGGCGGCCCACCCGGCGAGTTCCGCGTCGGACATGGGCCGCGTCGTGTGTGGCGCCTCGGCCTGCCGCTGATCAAGTCTTCTCCGCTGCTCGGCCGGGGTGAGCTCGAAGTAGCGCATCTCCACCGTCGCGCCCACGTCCGCCGCCGAGTGTTGGTTACCTCATCATCACCCACTGCCGACCGAACCGACCGCCTCATCCTTGCCGACACCCGCTGATGCCGGGCTAACCTATGGATCATGTCGCTGGCAATGACGCCCGCCGAACGCGAGGCCTTTCTCGCCGAAGTGCACGTCGCGGTCGTGACCGTTGCCGACGACGACGGCCGAGGTCCGCTGGCCATCCCGCTCTGGTACGACTACCAGCCCGGCGGCGAGATCATCCTGGTGACCGACGGCAACAGCCGCAAAGTGCGGCTGATCCGCAAGGCCGGCCGGGTCACCGTCTGCGCGCAGACCCAGGAGATGCCCTATCGGTACGCCTCCGTCGAGGGCCCGGTCACAGCGATCGCGGACACCGTCACTGTCGAGCAGCGCTGGCAGCTCGCCCGCCGCTACCTGGGCCCCGAGGGCGCCGACGGCTACATCGAGGCCACCCAGGACGTCACCGACCGCATGTGCGCGATCCACATCCGCCCCGAGCACTGGCTGACCCGCGACTACACGAAGGCCGGTGGATAGACGGCCGCCGGTAGGCCTGTCAGCCCTGAAGCAGCGATGCGGTGCCGCGGTTGCGGATCGAGGCGTCCAGCACCTGAGCGGTGTGCGCCAGCGCGATCCGCCTGCCCCGGCGCCGCACCGCCGCGGCCACCTGCATCAGGCAGCCCGGGTTGGCGGTGACCAGCAGGTCAGCGCCGGTGGCCAGAACCGTGGCGGCCTTCCGGTCACCCAGCTCGGCGGCCGGCTCGGGGTGCAGCACGTTCCAGATGCCGGCCGATCCGCAGCAGATCTCCGGGTCGGCGATCTCCCGCAGCTCCAGCCCGGGGATGCCGGCCAGCAGGGTGCGCGGCTGTGCCCGTACCCCCTGGGCGTGCCCCAGGTGGCAGGCGTCGTGATAGGCCACGCTGATCGGCAGCGGATGCCGCTCGGCCACCGGGCCGAGCTCGACCAGCACCTCGGACAGGTCACGCACCTTGGCCTCGAGGGCGGCGGCGCGATCGGCGTACGCCGGGTCGTCGCGCAGCAGGATCCCGTACTCCTTCAGCGACGACCCGCACCCGGCCGCGTTCACCACCAGATGGTCGATGCCGGTCCGCTCGAACGTGTCGACCAGCCGCCGGGCGAACGCCTGCGCCTCTGCCTCCCGGCCGTTGTGCACGCTCAGCGCGCCACAGCAGCCCTGCCCGGGCGGAATCACCACGTCGCAGCCCTCGGCGGCCAGGATCCGCACGGTCGCCGAGTTCACGTGCGGGAAGAACGCGCTCTGCACACAACCGGTCAGCATGCCGACGACCGCCCGCCGCGGACCGCGGGCCCGGACCAGCCGGGGTGGCGCCGGCACGGCGGTGAGCCGCGGCGCCAGCGACTCCAGGGTGGCCAGCGTCGGTCCGAGCCGCTCCAGCAGGCCGGTCCGGGCGATCAGGCGCTGCAGGCCGGACGCCTGGTACGCGCGCAGCGGCCCGCGCAGCAACCGCAGCCTGCGGGGGTACGGGAACAGCGTGAAGATGGCCGCCCGCAGCGCCCGGTCCGGCACGGTCCGCCGGTGCCGCCGCTCCACCTGGGCCCGGGTGTCCTCGATCAGCCGGTCGTACTGCACCCCGGACGGGCACGCGGTCACACACGCCATGCAGCCCAGGCAGTTGTCGAAGTGCTCGACCATCGAGCCGCTCAGCGGCTCCCCGCCGAGCCCTTCGTTCATCAGGTAGATCCGGCCGCGCGGCGAATCCATCTCCTCGCCCCACAGCACGTACGTCGGGCACGTGGTCAGGCAGAACCCGCAGTGCACGCAGTCGGCGATCAGGTCGGCCCGGGGCGGGTGGTGATCGTCGAACGCGGGCTCGCCGGCCACCGGCCCGAGCACGTCGCGCGGGGCGTCGCTGCTGCCCCAGGTGGCGTCGACGGCGTCCATCAGATGCCTCCCACGAACCGGCCGGGCGCGAACCGGCGCTCCGGGTCGAACTGGGCCTTCACCCGCCGCATCAGGGCCAGCCCGCCGACCGGTCCCCACATGTCGACGGCCCGTTGCACCTCGGCCGGCGCGGTCAGCACGACGAGGTGCCCGCCGACGCGGGCGGCGGCGGCGCGCAGGCGCTCCACGACGCCGGCCGCCACGCCGGCATCGTCCGCGACGCCTTGCTCTGCATACCAGGGCACATCACCCGGCCGGCCGACGCCTTGCTCTGAGTACCAGGGCGCATCACCGGGCGGGCCGACGCCTTGCTCTGAGTACCCGGGCGCATCACCCGGCAGGCCGGCGTAGAGGACGCCGGAGCCGGCCGAGCCGCGGAGGGTCAGCGGTGCCCCGGTGTCGCGGGCCGCTTCGATCAGGGCGGGCACCTGCGACAGCCGCGCGGTCAGCTTCATGCCCACCGCGCCCGGCGGCCAGGGCAACCGTCCCCACCAGTCCGGCGTGCCCTCGTCCGCGGTGTCGCCGAGCAGCGTGCGCACCGTCGCGGCCCGGGCCCGGACCCCGTCGGCCGAACCCTCGACCATGACCGCCACCTCGACCGGGCCGGACGGCGGCGCGTTCACCTCGATCGCCGACGGCACCACCTGGACGCCGCGCACCGCCGCGACCAGCCGGCCGGCTGCGGCCGCCGACGGTGCGGACGCCCGGACCACGGCGGTGGCGGCCGGCCGCGGGTGCAGCCGGAACACGCACTCCGTGATCAGCCCGAGCGTGCCGTACGAACCGATGAACAGCTTGCCCAGGTCGTACCCGGCGACGTTCTTCACCACCTTGCCGCCGGCGTGCGCGACGGTTCCGTCCGGCCGCACCACGGTGATCCCGATCAGCAGGTCGCGAGCGGTGCCGTAGAGGGTGCGCCGCGGGCCGCTGACGTTGGCCGCGACCGTGCCGCCGATGGTCGCCCCGGGGACGGGGGAGTCCAGCGCGAGCTGCTGCCCGGGCAGGTCGAGATCGGACATCGGGGTGCCGGCCCGGACCACGGCGATCAGGTCGCCGGCGGCGTGTTCCACCACACCGGACAGCCGGGACGTGTCGATGACCAGGTCCAGGCGTTCCGGCGGCGGCCCCCAGCCGAGCTTGGTGCCGGCGCCCCGGATCAGCACCGCGCGGTCCCGGGCGTCCACGATGATCGCGGCGGCCTCCTTGGTGGAGGCCGGCTGCACGACCTCGGGAACCATCAGAAGACCTCCGCCCGGCCGGCTTCCTGCAGCGGGTGCGCGCCCTTGTGCCGGCCGGGCACCTCACCGCACAGCCGTGGGGTCGGATAGATCTTGCCCGGGTTGGCCAGCCCGGCCGGGTCGAACGCGCACCGCACCAGCTGCATGGTGTCCAGGTCGTCGTCGGTGAACATGCGCGGCATGTACCTCGCCTTGTCCATGCCCACGCCGTGCTCGCCGGTGATCGATCCGCCGTGCTCGATGCACAGGTCGATGATCGCCCCGGACACCTCCTCGGCGCGCTCGGCCTCACCCTCGACGCTCTCGTCGAACAGCACCAGCGGATGCAGGTTGCCGTCGCCGGCATGGAAGACGTTGGCCACCCGGATGCCCTTGGCCGAGGCGATCGACTCGATCTTGCGGAGGACGAGGGGCAGCGCGGTCCGCGGGATCACCCCGTCCTGCACGATGTAGTCCGGGCTGATCCGGCCCACCGCGGCGAACGCCGACTTGCGGCCCTTCCAGAACAACGCCCGCTCGGTGTCGTCGGCGGCGATCCGGATCTCGAACGCCCGGTTGTCCCGGCACAGCTGCTCGACCCGGGTGAACTGGGCGTCGACCTCGGCCGCCGGGCCGTCCAGCTCGACGATCAGCACCGCACCGGCGCCCTCCGGATAGCCGCACGCGACCGCCGCCTCGGCCGCCTCGATGGCCAGCGCGTCCATCATCTCCACGGCGGCCGGCACCACGCCGGCGGCGATGATCGCACTGGTCGCCGCCCCGGCGGCGTCGATCGACTCGAAGGCGGCCAGCAGCGTGCGCACCGACTCCGGCAGCCGGGTCAGCCGTACCGTCACCTCGGTGGCGATGCCCAGCGTGCCCTCCGACCCGACGAACGTGCCGAGCAGGTCGTACCCCGGTGTGTCCGGCGCCGGTCCGCCCAGCCGCACCAGGTCGCCGTCCGGGCTGACCACCTGCGCGCCGAGCACGTGGTTGGTGGTGAAGCCGTATTTCAGGCAGTGCGCGCCGCCGGAGTTCTCCGCCACGTTGCCGCCGATCGAGCAGATCTGCTGGCTGGACGGGTCCGGCGCGTAGTAGTAGCCGTGCGGGTGCGCCGCCTTGCTGACCTGAAGGTTGATCACACCGGGCTGGACCACGGCCCGTTCGTCGGCGGGCGCCACCGCCAGGATGTCGCGCATCTGGGAGGTCACGATCAGCACCCCGTCGGCGTGCGGCAGCGCACCGCCGGACAACCCGGTGCCGGAGCCGCGGGCCACGTACGGCACGTTCGCCGCCACGCAGGCGCGGACCACCGCGGCGCACTCCTCTGCGGTGTGCGGCAGCACCACCAGCGCCGGGATCACCTTGTAGTGGGCCAGCCCGTCGCACTCGTAGGTGCGCAGCCGCTGCCGGTCGGAGATCACCCGCTGGTCACCCAGGATGGCCCGCAGCCGGCCGGCGAGAACGTCGATCATGGGGTGCCCTCCCGTCTCCTCGCTCAACCTAACACCCGGCAAATCCGTCCTCATTGCCCTCGCGCCGCCCGGGCAGACACCGAAAGATCGAAATATTTGCCCTGCCGGACCGATCTCCTCCCCCGCCGCGACGGCAGATCTGCGTACGATCATCGCCGCCTGATCATCGACGCCTGCCATCGTCCGGCCACCCACGCCGGGACGGTGGTGGACCGCCCTGGGGACCTTGTGACACTGCCTGAACTCGAGGACACCGACTCGCGCCTGCACCGGCCGGCGATCATCCGCCAGCGCGCCTCGGTGGAACACACCGAGCGGCCGCCCGGCTGGCGCCCGCTGCGGATCGCCATGGTCGGGCAGAAGGGCATGCCGGCGACGTACGGCGGGATCGAACGCCACGTCGAGGAGATGAGCGCCCGGCTGGTCGCGCTGGGTCACGAGGTGACCGTGTACTGCCGGGACAGTTACGACGCGATGCCGATGGACCAGTACCGCGGGGTCCGGCTGCGCCGGGTGCCCACGGTGGCCAGCAAGCACCTGGACGCCATCGTGCACTCCGGCACCGCCACCGTGGCGGCCCTGCAGGACCGTCCCGACGTGCTGCATTACCACGGCATCGGGCCGGGCCTGGTGGCCCCGCTGCCCCGCTACCTGTCCCGGATCCCGGTGGTGCAGACCATCCACGGGCTGGACCACCAGCGCGCCAAGTGGAACCGGATGGCCCGGGCCGCGCTGGGCACCGCGCACTGGCTCAGCGGGCGGGTGCCGCACGTGCGCATCGCGGTGTCCCGCACGCTGGCCACCCACTACGCCGACCGGTTCGGCACCGACACCCGGTACGTGCCCAACGGTGTCGCCGAGCCCCGCCGGGTGCCGGCGCACCAGATCACCACCCGGTTCGGCCTGACCGCGGGCGGCTACCTGCTGCTGGTCGGCCGGCTGGTCCCGGAGAAGGCGGCCGATCTGCTGATCGGCGCGTTCCGCCGGCTGCCCACCCGGCTGAAACTCGCCGTGGTCGGCGGCTCCTCGTTCACCGACGACTACGTGGCCGACCTGGAGGCGGCGGCCGGTGGCGACCCGCGGATCGTGTTCACCGGGTTCGCGTACGGCGACCTGATCGCCGAGCTCTACACCAACGCCGCCGGGTTCGTGCAGCCGTCCCGGCTGGAAGGGCTGCCGCTGACCCTGCTCGAGGCGGCCTCGTACGGGCTCCCGGTGGTGGCCAGCGACATCCAGCCCCACCGGGAACTGCTCGGCCGGGACGCCCCCGGACGCCGGCTGTTCGCCGACGGCGACGAGGACGACCTGGTCCGGGCGCTGCGCCGGATGCTGGCCGACCCGGACGGTGAACGGCTCGGCGCGCACGTGCACGGCAGCCGGCTGCGCTCGCACTACACCTGGGACGCCGCCGCCCGGGACCTGGAACAGATCTACCTGTCTCTGGTAGGAAAGCGCAGGTGACCGACCGCGCCCTGACCTGGCTCGCCGCCATCACCGCCGCCCTGGCCGCGGCGTACACCGCGTGGTCGCTGGGCGCCGGCCAGCGACTGGCCGCGGTGCTCCCGGTGGCGTGCCTGCTCGGCTTCGCCGTGGCCGGCCTGGCGCTCACCCGGTTCGGCGCGTTCGTGCTGCTGCTGCTGGCCGTGCGCCCGATGGTCGACCTGGTCAAGCTCAGCGGTCCCACGGCCGGCCCGGCGGGAGTCGATGGCGAGGGCGGGATCGGCCGCGCCTTCGACCCGTCGACGTTCCTGGCCGTGCTGTTCCTGGTTGCGGCCGGACTGTGGCTGGCCGCCCGGGCCCGCGGCGGCGGGTTGCGCACCTCGCCGCTGGGCGTCGCGTTGCTGCTGGTCGGCGCCACCGGCCTGATCAGCGCGCTGGGCGCCGACCGGCCGGGCAACAGCCTGCTGGAGGGCCTGCGGGTCCTCACCGTGGTGGTCATGTTCGTGGTGCTCGAGCAGCTGGTGCCGGACCGGCGGTACGCCCGGCGGGTGCTTCTCGCCACCTACCTGGCGCTCGCCCTCGTGGCCGCGTACACGCTGGTCACCTCGCTGACCGGGAACCCGCCGGCCGAGGTGAAGGGCAGCTTCGTCCGGATCACCGGGCCGTTCACGCAGTCCACCACGTTCGGCCGCTACCTGATGTTCCTGCTGATCTTCGGGGTGGCGGTGTACCGGTACCTGGCCGGGTGGTGGCGGGCCGGGCTGGCCGTGCTGCTCGGCCTGTCGTTCGTGTTCCTGCTGCTGACCAACACCCGCAGCGCGATTCTCGGCGCGGCCATCGGCCTGGTCGTGGTCGCGGTGCTGCAGCGCAGCGCCCGGATGCTGGTGGCGCTGTGCCTGACCGCCGCGGCCGGACTGGTGCTGCTGCCCGCCGTGGGCGACCGGTTCGCCCAGCTCGCCGACGCCCGCGCGGTCGGCGGCGCACCGACCGGCAACACGCTCGCCTGGCGGTTCGGCTACTGGGCCGAGATCGTCCCGCTGGCCAACCGCAATCCGGTGACCGGCATCGGCCCCAACATGACCCAGTTCCAGACCGGGGAGGCGAAGAAGCCGCACAACGACTTCCTCCGGGCGTACGTGGAGACCGGCGTGATCGGGCTGGCCGCGTACCTCGCCATGGTCGTGCTGATGCTGCTGGCCGGGCTGCGGGCGCTGCGCCGGGCCCCGCCCGGTACATTCCAGCGCGGCGTCGCGGTCGGCTTCGCCGGCTGTGCCGTGGCGTTCGTCGCGGTCAGTGCCGCCTCGAACGTGGTGAGCAGCGTGGCGACGCTGTGGTATCTGGTTGCCTTCGCCGCGGTGGCCGGCGCCCCGGCCCACCGAGAACCTGACGCCCTGACTGGTCGGAGACATGGAGACACTGGATTACCTGCGCGTTGCGCGTGAGCGGCTCCGCATCCTGGTCGGGCTGCCGGTGCTGGCCGCGCTGGTGGCCACCGCGGTGGTGCTGCTGACCCCGCAGAAGTACGCGGTGACCGCCTACGTGGCCGCACCCGCCCTGGTCGGCGGCGTGGCCGCGCAGCAGTTCTCCGGCCAGCAGGCGGCCAACCAGTTCGTCGCCGCCTTCGCGGCCGCGGCCACCTCGCCCAAGGTGATCGACCAGGTGGCCTCGGACACCGGCGCCCGGCCGGCCGACCTGCGGGACGGCGTCGAGGTGCAGCAGGTCGGCGCCAGCAGCCAGCTCACCCTCGCCTACACCACCGGCGACCGGAACACCGCCGAACCGGTCGCCCGGGCGATGACCGCCCGCGCGCTGACCTACCTGTTCGCCTCGCAGGTGGACGTGGCCACCCAGCAGGTGACCGCGGCCGAGGCCGACGTCGCGGCGGCCACCCGGGGCATCACCGACTGGGAGACCGCCAACGAGGTGTCCCAGCCGGACAAGCTCTACCAGGCCACGCTCAGCGAGCAGAGCACCATGCGCCAGCAGCAGCTGCAGATGGCCGCGGTGGGCAACATCCGGGGCGCCAGCGCGGCCGCCGAGGTGGTCGAGGACAGCCAGAAACGGCTCGACGAGCTCGGCCCCAAGCTGCCCGGGTACGAGGCGCTGCTGGCCCAGCGGGACGCCGCCACCAGCGCGCTGGCCGAGGCGCGGCGCGGGTTGCAGGCCGCCAAGGCGCAGCTGGGCGCGGCCGACCCGGAGCAGGTCACCAGCGTCGGCGCGGTCACCGCGCCGGCCAAGCTGCGGGCCCTGGCTACCACCGTGCCGCCGGTGGCCGGCGCCGGCCTGCTCGTCGCGGTGCTGCTGGTCGTGCTGCTGGAGGTGCTCCGGCCCCGGGTCCCGGCCCGTGGTCCGGACGGTCCGGCGCACGAGCCCGCTCCCGCGCCACCCCCCGGTGCGCTCGCCGGCC
>DASSAL010000183.1:0-24246 GCA_035685405.1 Actinoplanes sp.
GTCGGAGCGGCCGGCGTTCGACGCGAAGTTCCCCGAGCTGGCCGCCGGCGAACAGCCGGGGGCCGGCCCGCCGGAGGGCGGCGCGAAGCCGCTCACCAGCGAATCCGACAGCGGTGCGACCTACCAAGAGGACACCACCGACAACCGCTGAGGAGCGCCGTGGCCACATCGTCTCCAGCGGCGGTGGTGGTGCTCGCCGGTCTGGACGACCTCCGCGCGGAGCAGGAGGACCTCTACCGCCGGGGCGACATCCGCAGAGCGCCGGGGAGTGCCGTACACGTACTGGTGCAACGGCGGCGCCTACCAGCGCGCCGAGCGGGCGGGCCGGGTCGCCCGCTGATCGTCGTCAACGCCCGGGTGGTTGTCGCCGGTCCGATAGGGTAGAGCAGGCGAGGCCGGATCCGTCCGTCGGCGTGCTAGGGAGTCATGTGCTCATCCTGCTGGCTGCCCACCTGGTCACCGCCTGCCTCGCGCCCGTGCTGGTGCGGCGGGCCGGCCGCGCGGCGTTCTACCTGGTGGCCGTCGTGCCGGCGGCAGCGGCGGGATGGGCGCTGACCCAGACCTCAGCGGTACGCGCGGGTGATGCAGTCGTCGAGGACTATCCGTGGGTCGCTCACCTAGGCCTGAGCCTGGGCCTGCGGATGACGGCGCTGTCCTGGCTGATGGTGGTGCTGGTCGGCGGCGTGGGCGCGCTGGCGCTGGCCTACTGCGCCCGATATTTCAGCGCCGACGAGCCCGGACTGGGCCGGTTCGCCGGCGTTTTCGTCGGGTTCGCCGGCGCCATGCTCGGCCTGGTGGTCTCGGACAACCTCATCGTGCTGTACGTGTTCTGGGAACTGACCACCGTCTTCTCGTACCTGCTGATCGGCCACGACCCGGCCAGCCGTCCGGCGCGCCGCGCCGCGCTGCAGGCGCTGATCGTCACCACGCTCGGCGGCCTCGCCATGCTGGTCGGCATCATCATGCTCGGCGAGCACGCCGGCAGCTACCGGTTCTCGGACGTGGCCGGGTCCCCACCGCAGGGCGGATATCTGGCGGTCGCCGTGGTCCTGCTGCTGCTCGGCGCGCTGTCCAAATCGGCGATCTTCCCGTTCAGCTTCTGGCTGCCCGCGGCGATGGCCGCGCCGACCCCGGTCAGCGCGTACCTGCACGCCGCCGCCATGGTGAAGGCCGGCGTGTTCCTGGTCGCTCTCGCCGGTCCGGTGTTCGCCGACGCCGCGCCCTGGCGTCCGCTCCTGCTGGTGACCGGCACGATGGCGATGCTGTTCGGCGGTTGGACGGCGCTGCGCCAGCATGACCTGAAGCTGCTGCTCGCGTACGGCACGGTGAGCCAGCTCGGGTTGCTGATGGTGGCGCTCGGCGCCGGTTACCGTGACGCCGCGCTGGCCGGGGCGATGATGCTGCTGGCGCACGCGCTGTTCAAGGCGACGCTGTTCTTCGTGGTGGGCGTCGTCGACCACGCCGCCGGCACCCGTGACCTGCGGGAGCTCAGCGGCCTGCGGCGGTCGGCGCCGGCTGTGTACGCGGTCGCGGTGCTGGCGGCGTTGTCCATGGCCGGGGTGCCCCCGCTGGCCGGATTCGTCGGCAAGGAAGCGATCATCGAGGCGTTCCTGGGCGGCGACCCGTGGCAGTACGCGACGCTGGCCGGCGTTGTGTGCGGCTCCGCGCTCACCGTCGCGTACACCCTGCGCTTCCTGTGGGGCGCGTTCGCCGAGAAGCCCGGCGTCGAGCCCAGCACGGTGCACCGGGTGTCCTGGGCCTTCCTGGGGCCGGCGGCATTCCTGGCCGTGGCGGGCCTGGCCGCCGGCGTCCTGGTGTCCGGCATCGACGGACAGCTGGCCGCGTATGCCGACAGTTATCCCGGCGAGAGCGGCTATCACCTCGCGCTCTGGCACGGGTTCACGCCCGCGCTCGCGCTGTCCGCGCTGGTCCTGATCTCCGGCGCGGCGGTGTACGCGTGGACCGCGCGCACCACTCGCTGGCGGCGCTGGCGGCTGCCCACCGACGGCGCGGCCCAGTACGAACGGTCGACCAGCCTGCTGGGCCGGCTCGCGGTCGAGGTCACCGGCGCCACCCAGCGCGGCTCCCTGCCCATCTACCTCGGCACCATCCTGCTGGTGATGATCGTGCTCGGCGGCGGCGCCCTGCTGAACCTGTGGCCGCTGCCGCAACGGATGAAGTGGTGGGACAGCCCGCTGCAGATCGTCCCGGCGGCGGCGGCGATCGCCGCGGCGCTGTTCGCCGTGCGGGCGCGCCGCCGGCTGGCCGCCGTGGTGCTGGTCGGAGTCACCGGATACGCCACGGCGACGCTGTTCGTGCTGCATGGCGCGCCCGACCTGGCGCTGACCCAGTTCCTCGTCGAGACCACCACGATGGTGATGTTCGTGCTGGTGCTGCGCCGCCTGCCCGGACATTTCCGGTACCGGCGGCGGGTGGAGCGCCGCGCCCGGATGGCCATCGGCGTAGCGGCCGGGGTGGTGGTGGCCGGCCTGGCGTACGTCGCGACCGCGGGCCGCCAGGCCGTGCCCGTCTCCACCGCCTTCCCGGGACCCGCGGTGGAGTACGGCGGCGGTAACAACGTGGTGAACGTGACGCTGGTCGACATCCGGGCCTGGGACACGATGGGCGAGATCTCGGTCCTCGTGGTCGCGGCCACCGGGGTGGCCAGCCTGATCTTCGCCGGTTCCCGGCGGCTGGTCCGCCCGGTCCGGCGGCCGACGCTGCCGGAACCGCCACCCGGCGAGACGTGGCTGATGGCCGGTCACACGCTCGACGCCGGGCGCCGGTCACCGATTCTGCAGATGATCACCCGGCTGCTGTTCCACACGATCGTGCTGTTCTCCATCTATCTGCTGTACGCCGGCCACAACGTGCCCGGCGGCGGCTTCGCCGGCGGGCTGGTCGCCGGCCTGGCGCTGGTGCTGCGCTATCTGGCCGGCGGCCGGCACGAGCTCACCGTGGCGGCGCCGGTCGATGCCGGCGTGGTGCTGGGCATCGGCCTGTTCATCGTGGTCGGCACCGGCCTGGCCGCCATGATCCTCGGCGGGACGGTACTGCAGAGCGCGGTGCTCGACTTCCACCTGCCGGTGCTCGGCGAGGTCCACTTCGTCACCTCGACGATCTTCGACGTGGGCGTGTACCTCGTGGTCATCGGCGTGGTGCTGAACATCCTGCGGAGCCTCGGCGCCGAGGTGGACCGGCAGGCCGAGGCCGAGCGGTCCGAGCCGACCGAGAGCCGGACGGAGGAGCTGGTGTGACGGTCAACCTGTTGCTGATTCTCGTCGTCGGGGTGCTGGTCGCGGCCGGCGTGACACTGCTGCTGGAACGCAACCTCACCCGCGTCGTGCTCGGCGTCACGATGATCAGCAACGCGGTCAACCTGCTGATCCTGCTCGGTGGCCGGTACGGCGGGCCGCCGATCGTCGGCACCACCGATCCCGACCGGATGAGCGACCCGCTGACCCAGGCGGTGATCCTGACCGCCATCGTGATCACCCTGGGCATGACCGCCTTCCTGCTCGCGCTGGCATACCGCAGCTGGGTGCTGACCGGCCACGACGACGTGCAGGACGACGTGGAGGACCGGCGGATCATGGAGCGCGCCGAACGCGACCTCGGCGTCGAGGCCCAGGACACCTCGGACGCCGGCCCGTCGCCGGAGGACACCATCGCGGAGTGGACACCGACCGAGCGCGAGGTGCGACGATGACCTGGCTGGTGCCGCTACCGGTGGTCATTCCGCTGCTCGGCGCGGCGCTGGCCCTGGTGAGCCGCCGGCACCCGACCGTCCAGCGCCTGGTGAGCCTGTCGGTGCTCAGCGCCACCCTGGCCGTCGCGGTGGCGCTGCTGATCCACACGAACACCGCCGGCCCGCTGGCGGTCGCCGTGGGTGGCTGGCCCGCCCCGCTCGGCATCGTGCTGTACGCCGACCAGCTCACCGCGCTGATGCTGGTGGTCTCCGCCGCCGTGACGCTCTGCGTGCTGATCTACTCGATCGGCCAGGGCCTGGCCGACGGGGGCGACGCCGTCCCGGTGTCGGTGTACCACCCGACGTATCTGATCATGACCGCCGGTGTCACCAACGCGTTCCTCGCCGGCGACCTGTTCAACCTGTACGTGGGTTTCGAGATCCTGCTGGCGGCCAGCTACGTCCTGATCACCCTCGGCGCGACCGAGGGCCGGGTGCGTGACGGCACCACGTACGTCGTGGTCAACCTGCTGTCGTCGCTGATCTTCCTGACCGGGATCGGACTCGCCTACGCCGCCACCGGCACGCTGAACCTCGCCCAGCTGGCCGGCCGCATCGAGGCGCTGCCCGCCGGCCTGCAGATCGCCTTGCAGAGCATGCTGCTGCTGGCCTTCGGCATCAAGGCCGCCGTCTTTCCGCTGTCCGCCTGGCTGCCGGACAGCTATCCGACCGCGATCGCGCCGGTCACCGCGGTCTTCGCCGGCCTGCTCACCAAGGTGGGCGTCTATGCCATCATCCGCACCCAGACGCTGCTGTTCCCGGGTGGCGCCGCGGCCGGCGTGCTGCTGATCGCGGCGCTGCTGACGATGATCGTCGGCATCCTGGGGGCGGTCGCCCAGTCGGACATCAAACGGCTGCTGTCCTTCACGCTGGTCAGCCACATCGGATACATGCTGTTCGGCATCGGGCTGTACTCCGCCGCCGGGCTCGCCGGCGCCATCTTCTATGTGGTCCACCACATCGTCATCCAGACCACGTTGTTCCTGGCCGCCGGGCTGATCGAACGCCGGGGCGGATCCACCGCACTGGACCGGCTCGGCGGCCTGGCCCGGCTCGCGCCCGTGCTCGCCGTCCTGTTCTTCCTGCCGGCCCTGAACCTGGCCGGGATACCCCCGTTCTCCGGCTTCCTGGGCAAGTTGGGCCTGCTGCAGGCCGGTGTGGCGCACGGCGGCGCCCTGGCCTGGGTGCTGGTCGCCGGCAGCGTGCTGACCAGCCTGCTCACCCTCTACGCCGTCGGCCGGGTGTGGAACATCGCGTTCTGGAGCAGTCCGCGGGTGGAGGGATCGGCGCCGGCGCTGCCCCGGCTCATGGTCGGGGCGACTGCGGTGCTGGTGCTGCTGGGCACCGGGCTGACCGTGATCTCCGGACCGCTGTACTCGGTGACCGCCGAGACCGCCGGGCAACTGCTCGACCGGCAACGGTACGTGCAGGCCGTGTTCGACGGAGCGACGCCATGACCACACCGTCCCTGACGCCGGTTCGTGCCCGGTGGCGTGACCGGGCCATCGCGGTCGTGGCGCTGGTGATCGTGTGGATGCTGCTGTGGGGCGTCTTCTCCTGGGGCTACCTGGTCAGCGGCTTGGTCGTCGCCACCCTCGTGCTGGCCGTCTTTCCGCTGCCCCCGGTCACCTTCGCCGGCCGGCTCCGGCCGGTGGGGCTGCTGCGGTTCGCCTGGCGCTTCGTCGCCGACCTGGTGGTGGCCAGCGTGCAACTGGCCGTCCTGGCCTTCCGGTTCGGTCACGAACCGCGCAGCGCGATCATCAAGACGCCGCTGCGGGTGCCTTCCGACCTCGTCCTCACGCTGACCGGTGAGGCGGTGTCCCTGGTGCCCGGCAGCCTGATCGTGGACACCGACACGGCCAGCACCACGCTGTACATCCACGTGCTGGCGGTGGCCGACCAGGCCGAGGTGGAATCGTTCCGCCGCCGCGTGTACGACGTCGAGGCGCGCATCGTCCGGGCGATCGGCTCGAACGCAGAGATAGCCCGGCTCGAGCACCACCCGCCCGTCAACGGAGGACACCCATGATCGTCGTCGCGGCCCTGGTCACCGGCCTGTTGTTCGTTGCGGTCAGCTTCGCGTTGACCCGGCTCGTCCGCGGGCCCAGCATCCTCGACCGCATCGTCGCGGTAGACGTGCTGCTCGCGATCGTGGTGTGCGGCATCGCCGCGGAGGCGGCGATCACCCGCGATGCGACGTCCCTGCCGATCCTGGTCGTGCTGTCGATCCTGGGCTTCATCGGGTCGGTGAGCGTGGCCCGCTTCGCCCCGCGGAGCGCGCGATGACGGCCGTCGCCGACGTCGTGGCGGGCGTCTGCCTGGTCAGCGGGGCGCTGCTCAGCCTGGCGGCCGGGCTGGGCCTGCTCCGCTTCCCGGATCTGCTGTCCCGGATGCACGCGGCGACCAAACCGCAGGTGCTCGGCCTGTTGCTGATCCTCACCGGCGCCGCGGTGCGCCTGCACAACGTCATCGACATCACCACGCTGGTGCTGATCGCGGTGTTCCAGCTCGCCACCGCACCCGTGGGCGCGCACATGGTGGGCAGAGCCGTGTACCGGTCCGGCCGGGTGCGGCGGGACCTGCTGGTGGTCGACGAGCTGAGCGGCGAGCAGCGCTGAGCCGGCCGGAGGCGGACGAGCCGCCGGTGGCTGCCGGTGATCGGCAACGAGGGACCGACCTGTTGACCGCCGGACCACCTTATCCCGGCCGGACATATCGGCGATGCTGAATGCATGGTGACCACTGCCGAACGACGAATCCTGGCCGAGATCGAAGCCGGACTCCGGCATGACGATCCCGGCTTCGTGCACGAGTTCACCGACTTCGCTCGGCGGAGCCGCCGGTCCACCCGGCAGCGGGAGATCGTGCGCGCCTGGTTGGTGACCGGCGCGGCGGTCCTGGCTTTCGCCTGGGTGTTGCAGAGCGCGCTGGCGATCGTCATCGGCCTGTCCGCCGTCAGCGTCGCCCTGACCTGGTGGCTCGTCCCGGCCGACACTCCCGACATCCTGAAACCGGCCGGTCAGAGTGGTCCTGTCCGGGGACCGGCCGGGGCGCCCGGCGAGCCGGCGGTGCTGGGATCTGCCTCCGGCATTGCCGTGGACCGCCGATGCGGCAAGGCTGTATCGCATACCTGAGACGTGCCAGGCGGACGACCGGAGGCTCGGATGACCCGGACAGCGACCCCCCACGTGCCGGCGGCCGGCGCCGCCGCTCAGATCGGTGGCTCGGCCGGTGTACTCACCGAGGACGAGGTGCGGTCCTTCGTGCACCAGCAACTCGACGGCGTGCAGCTGGACGGGCGGAGCGTGTGCGTCCTGGTGCCGGACGGAACGCGCAGCTGCCCGGTGCCCCTGCTGCTCGGGGCGGTGCACGAGGCGCTGCACGGGCGGGTCTCCCGGCTGACCGTGCTGATCGCCTTGGGCACCCATGCCCGGATGGGCGACGCGGCGCTGGCCCGGCACCTGGGATACCCGCTCGGCGAGGTGGCGGACCGCTATCCCGGCACCACCGTGCTGAACCACACCTGGTGGGACCCGGACACGTTCGTCTCGGTCGGCACCATCAGCGCCGACCGGCTCGCCGAGCTCTCCGAGGGCCGCTTCCGCCATCAGTCGGTGGAGGTCCGGCTGAACCGGGCGGTCGTCGAACACGACGTCACCCTGATCGTCGGCCCGGTGTTCCCGCACGAGGTGGTCGGATTCTCCGGCGGCAACAAGTACTTCTTCCCCGGCATCTCCAGCCAGGAGGTGATCAACGTCTCGCACTGGCTCGGTGCGCTGATCACGAGTGCCGAGATCATCGGTACGCGGGGCATCACGCCGGTGCGGGCGCTCATCGACGAGGCGGCCGCCCTCGTGCCCAGCGAGAAGCTCGCGTTCTGTGTGGTGGTCCAGGCCGGCTCGCGGGCCCTGCACTCGGTCGCCTTCGGCGAGCCGCGCGCCGCGTGGGCCGCCGCAGCCGACATCGCCGCGGAGACCCATGTGCGCTACCTCGACGCCCCGGTGCGCCGGGTGCTGTCCATCGTCCCGGCCATGTACCACGACATGTGGACCGCCGCGAAGGGCTTCTACCAGGTGGAACCGATCGTGGCCGACGGGGGTCAGGTGGTGCTCTACGCACCCCATGTGCGCGAGATCGCCGCCACCCATCCGGAGATCGACCAGATCGGCTACCACTGCCGGGACTACTTCGTCAAACAGTGGGACCGGTTCCGCGTCGTGCCGTGGGGCGTTCTCGCCCACTCCACCCACCTGCGCGGCGCGGGCACGTACGACGAGGTCACCGGCGGGGAGCGGCTGCGGGTCACGGTCACCCTGGCCACCGGGATCCCGGAGGACCGCGTCCGTGCGGTGAATCTGGACTACCTGGATCCGGCCGAGGTCGACGTCGAGGCCTGGTCCGCGGACCCGGACACCTTCGTGGTGCCGCGCGCGGGCGAGGACCTGTTCCGGCTGCGCTGACGATCGAGGGGATCCGGATCGCCGCTGAGTTGCCAAGGTCCTGCACCCGCGACACCATACGGCCATGGCAGCGTTCCGGCGCGCATGGACCGGCATGACGGGCGCGCGCCGGCACCCCCGGGTCGTTACGTTCGCAGTGTCGTCTGACCGCGGCGCGATGCATCACGTCGGTTGACCCGGCGTGCTTGAGAAAGGGGCCCGGCAGATGGCAGGCACCGCCCTCGAACTGCATCCGGACCGGCTGCTGCCCGCGGACCCCGGCACCCGGACGATCGCCCGGCGGCTGTACGACCATGTGCGGGAGCTGCCGACCCAGCCCGAGGCGGTGTTCAAGCTGTGAACGGGAGGTTGTCGCGAACCGGGACCCGCTCGGCACCGCCGGTCCGCCTGGCGCATCTGGGCCTGGGCAACTTCTTTCGCGCCCACCAGTGCTGGTACACCGAGCACGCCCCGGACGCCGCCGACTGGGGATACGCCGCATTCTCCGGGCGCAGTGGCGATCTGGCCCGGCACCTGTCCGAGCGGGACGGCCGTACGCACTCATCACCCGGGCCGCGGCCGGCGACACCGTCGAGGTGATGAGCAGCCTGGCGAAGGCGCACACGGCCCAGGACCACCAGGCATGGCTCGACTATTTCCGCTCGCCGGACCTGAGCGTGGTGACGCTGACCGTGACGGAGGCCGGCTACCTGCGCGGGCCGGACGGTGGGCTGGACACCGGCCGGCCCGAGGTGCAGGCCGATCTGTCCGCGTTGCGCGACGATCCCACGGCGCCGGTCCGCACCACGCCGGCCCGTCTGGTGGGCGGACTGGCCGCCGCCACGCTGATCCTCGCGGCCTGGATCGGCTGCCTGCGGGGCCGCGGCGCACCGGTCACCGACGTCCGCGCGGAGACCATGACGTCGCTGGCCGCCGGTGCGCTGCCGGACGCGGTACGGCGGGTCATCCGCGAGCTGGACCCGGCGCTCAGTGAGGACGCCGACGTGGTCGCCACCGTACTGCAGCAGTGCCACGAGCTCGGGGGTCCGCTCACCGGGCGGTGAGCGTCGCCGTGTGCGGGGTGTCGTCGGCGGACGTGCCGATGTAGACGGTGTAGTCGCCGGGCTTGATGACGAAGCGCTGAGTGCAGTAATCCCACACCGCGAACGGATGGTTCGTCGCTGCCGGATCGATCGTGATGGTCACCGGCTCGGACCGTCCGGGCTCGACGAACACCTTGCGGAATCCGACCAGCCGCTTGGGTGGCTGGCCGGGCACCGGGATCCCGAGATACACCTGCACCACCTCGGCACCGGCCACCGGTCCGGTGTTGGTCACCGTCGCCGTCACGGTCACCGGCGCCTGCGCGCCGTCCGGCGCGTCCACCGACACGTCGGTGAGATCGAACGTGGTGTAGGAGAGGCCGAAGCCGAAGCCGAACAGCGGCTCGATGCCCTGCGCCTGGAACCAGCGGTAGCCGATCTCCAAGCCTTCGGAATAGCGGATCACCGGATAGCCGTCACCTTCGTCGGTGCCCGGATACCGCTCCGGCCGGCCGGCGTACAGCGTGTCGTCCGGCGACCTCGGATAGGACGTCGGCACCTTGCCGGACGGGTTGACCACCCCGAACAGCAGGTCGGCGACCACGTGGCCGTCCTCGGCGCCCTGGTTCCACACTTCCAGGACGGCAGCGGCCCGGTCGATCCAGGGCATCAGCACCGGGTTGCTGTCCTTCATGACCACGACCGTGGCCGGGTTGACACCCAGCAGTTCGTCGAGCATCCGGTTCTGGTCGTTGAGCATGTTGGAGTCCGGCTGGTCGGCCCCCTCGGTCGCCACCAGTCCCGCCATGAGCACGACCACGTCGGCCGCCCGGGCGGCCGCCCGGGCGTGGTCCAGGTTGGACAGATCGTCGGCCACGGTCACCTTGCTGACCGTGGCGGATGAGCCGAGGTCGTGCAGCACGTCGCGCATGCCGTCCAGCGGCGGCACGGTGTACAGCGGGATGACCTTGGAGGAGCCGCCGCCGCCCAGGCAGGCTTCGTCGACAAAGGTGGATTGGCCGATGATGACGATGGAGCCGGCATCCCGGTTCAGCGGCAGCACTCCGCCGTCGTTCTTGAGCAGGACGGCGGTCTGCGAGCCGATGCTCCGGGCGACGGCGCCGTGTGCGCGGGCGTCGATCTCGCCGGGATCGTACGGGCGCTCGAACTGCCCGAACCGGAACATCTGCGTGTAGCGACGGACGAGCGCACGGTCGACGGTCTGGATCTCCAGGCTGGTGTCCTGGAGCGCTGCCTTGACGTTGGTCTCGTTGAGCCATTTGGCGTCCGGCATCTCGTGGTCCAGCCCGGCGGTCAGCGCGGGAGCGGCGGAGCGGCAGGACCAGAAGTCGGACTGGACGTAACCCTCGAAACCCCATTCGGTGCGCAGGATGTCGGTCAGCGTGTACCGGTACTCGGTGGCGTACACCCCGCGGACGCGGTTGTATGCGCTCATGATCGCCGCGATGCCGGCGTCCTTGACCAGCATCTCGAACGGCAGCAGGTAGAGCTCGCGCAGGACGTGCTCGGCCACCTCGACGCTGGCCCGGAAGCGTTCGTACTCCTGGTCGTTGACCACGTAGTGCTTGCCCATGGCGATCACGTCGTGGGCCTGTATCGCCTTGGTCACCGCGACCCCCATCACGCCGGTGAGATAGGGGTCCTCGGAGAAGTACTCGAAGTTGCGGCCGGCGATGGTGGTCCGGTGCAGGCACACCCCCGGGCCCTCGAGCACGTGCTGGCCCAGCGTGGCGGTCTCGGACCCGATGATGTCACCGTAGGCGTGCGCCAGCTCCGGATCGAATCCGGCCGCCAAGCCGATCGTCATCGGCAGGGAGGTGGCCGGCGGGCTCGGCGTTCCGTCGCCCATGCCCACCCCGACCGGGCCGTTGGTGATCCGGAACCGCGGAATGCCCAGCTCGTCGATCGCCGTCACGTGGCGCTCGACCCGGATCTGGGCGGCGAGCTGATCCATGTCCGCGCCGGATTCCGCCGCCTGCGCGGTGATCGCGTAGATGTCGATGGTCTCCATGGCGCCATGCAGCTGGGCGATCTTCTGTTCCAGCGTCATGGCCGCGACGAGCTTCTCGGCCCGCTCGCGGGGTGACCGGGACGTGTCCTGCCAGGGGACTTCGTCGGACAAGGCGGGCCCTTTCGGTCGCGTCGGCGTTCCTCCCCGGGGTGGGCGCTCAGGTGGCCGGGGTGACCCGCGCCGCCTTGACCCGGCTGGCGTGCATGATGATGTCGACACAGGCGTCGACGCCGAGCAGGCCGGTGTTGAGCACAAGGTCGTACCGAGTGGGATCGCGCGGATCCCAGCCGTAGAGCCGGATCGACATGTCGGCCCGAAGGTCGTCCTCGCGGCGCTGCCGCTTGGCCGCCCTGTCTGGGGTGATCCCGCCGCTGCGGGCCGCCCGATCGACCCGCCACTGCATCGGGGCGTCGAGCCGGATATGCAGGGCGCCCGGCCGGTCGGCCAGGATCAGGGCCCCGTTGCGGCCGACGATCACCCCACCTTCGCGGGCGGCGTCGGTGACCCATTGGTTGTTGCGCAGCACCAGCTCGTGGTCGTCGCGCTGCATCATCGCCACGGCCGGGCCCTCCAGCGCGGCGTACGACCCGCCCATCGCCAGCAGCACCCGGGACAGCAGGCCCTCGTCCTCGCGCTCCTGCGGAGACTGCTCCAGCTGGTCCGACGAGAACGCCTGAGCATGGAAGGCAACGCCGAGCTTCTCGGCGACGCGCGGGCCGACCTCCTCCGCGCCCGACCCGTAGGCCTCGAAGATCGTCACGACCGGCGGGATCGCCCGCTCGTGCGGCAGCATCGACGGTGACACACGACCTCCTACCAACGCGGGCACTTGGTCCGTCCTCATGCTTCCCCTCAACCGGCGCTGCGGCAAGCCGGGCGGGCTCATCCGTTGACCTCTATACCCCGAGCGGGCTCAATGGTGGTATCGCTCTTGGGACGACTCACGACGGAGGCGCGGCGTGCTTAGACCTCAGGACACGGCCACCCGGGAGCGCAAGCGACTGGACGGCCTCTGGCAGTTCACCCTCGACCCGGCCGGCTCGGGCCGTACCGCCCGGTGGTTCACCGGGCCACTGCCGGACGCCCGCGAGATGGCGGTGCCGGCCAGCTTCAACGACATTTCGGTTGACCCCGCGGTCCGGGACTACTTCGGCGACATCTGGTATCAGACCACCGTCCGGGTCCCCCGCGGATGGGACGGCCGGCGGATCGTGCTGCACTTCGAGTCGGCCACCCACCGGGCCGCGGTGTGGGTCGGCGACACCGAGGTGGTCAGCCACGAGGGTGGGTACACGCCGTTCGAGGCCGAGATCACCGAGCACGTCCGCGCTGGCGAGCCGGTCCGTGTCACCGTCCTGGTCAACAACACGCTGAGCTTCCAGTCGGTCCCGCCCGGCGTCATCGAGGACACCCCGGCCGGGCCACGGCAGCGTTAGTGGCACGACTTCTTCAACTACGCCGGCATCCACCGGCCGGTCTGGCTCTACCAGACCGCCCCGGTCTACCTCACCGACGTGACCGTGGTGACCGGACTCGACGGCGCCACCGGCACCGTCGACTATGCGATCGAGTCCAGCGGCCCGGCCGACACCCACGTGGTGCTGCGGGACGCCGCCGGCCGGCCGGTCGCCGAGGGCAGCGGGGCGATCGGCACGCTGACGGTGGAAAACGTCCACCGGTGGGCGCCCGGCGACGGTTACCTCTACGACCTCGAGGTGCAACTCCGGGACGACGGCGCGGTCGTGGACTCCTACCACCAGAGTGTGGGCGTACGGACCGTGCGGGTCAGCGGGAACCGGTTCCTGATCAACGGGGAGCCGTTCTACTTCACCGGGTTCGGCAAGCACGAGGATCTCGCCGTGATCGGCAAGGGCCACAACGACGCCTTCATGGTGCACGACTTCGAGTTGCTGGAGTGGATCGGCGCGAACTCGTTCCGGACGTCGCACTACCCGTACTCCGAAGAGGTGCTCGACTACGCCGACCGGCGCGGCATCGTGATCATCGACGAGACCGCCGCGGTGGGCATGAACATGGGGCTCGGCGGTGGCATCTTCGGTGCGCAGGGGTACACCACGTTCAGCCCGGAGACGATCAACGACGCCACCCGCGAGGTGCACGCCCAGGCGATCCGTGAGCTGATCGCCCGGGACAAGAACCACCCCAGCGTCGTGCTGTGGTCGATCGCGAACGAGCCGGAGAGCGACACCGAGGGCGCGGAGCACTACTTCCGGCCGCTGTTCGACCTCACCCGCGAGCTGGACCCGACCCGACCGGTCGGCTTCGTGAACGTGATGCTCGCGCCGCACGGAAAGTGCCGGGTATCGCAGTTCGCCGACGTGCTGATGCTGAACCGCTACTACGGCTGGTATGTCAACACCGGCGACCTGGACGCCGCCGAGCAGGCCTGGGAGGAGGAACTGCGCGGCTGGGCGAGCGAGAACAAGCCGATCATCATCACCGAGTACGGTGCCGACACCTACCCCGGCCTGCACTCCGTCGCCGCCCAGCCGTGGACCGAGGAATACCAGGTCGCCTACCTGGACATGAACCACCGGGTGTTCGACCGGATCGACGCCGTCGTCGGCGAGCAGGTGTGGAACTTCGCCGACTTCGCCACCACCTCCGGCGTGATGCGGGTGGGTGGCAACAAGAAGGGTGTCTTCACCCGGGATCGCCAGCCCAAGGCGGCCGCGCACGCGCTGCGGCGCCGCTGGCGCAAGGAGGCCTGACGCCATGAGCACCGCTACCACCACCACGGCGGCCACCACTGCCCCCGGCCGCAGGCTCGGCCCGGTGCAATACCTGGGGTACGCCGCCGGTGACGCCGCCAACAACCTCGCTTTCTCGATGTCGTCGTTCTTCCTGCTCATCTACTACACCGACGTGGTGGGCATCAGCGCGGCGGCAGCCGGGACGCTGTTCCTGGTGATCCGGGTCTGGGACGGCTTCGCCGACATCTTCGCCGGCCGGGTGGTCGACCGGACGATGACCCGGTGGGGCAAGTTCCGCCCGTTCTTCCTCTTCGCCGGTCCGCCGGTGCTGCTGCTCAGCGTGGCCACGTTCACCCTGCCGGGACTGGTCGAGGGTGACGGCGCCAAGCTGCTCGTCGCGTACCTCACCTACGGTCTGCTCGGCCTCGCGTACAGCCTGGTCAACATCCCCTACGGTTCCCTGGCCGCGGCGATGACCCAGCATCCCGGTGAACGCGCCAAGCTGGCCAGCTTCCGGATGATCGGCACCGCCGTCACCACCATCATGCTGGCCTTCGTCGTCTCGCCCCAGATCCAGCGGTTCCGCGGCGATCCGGACGGCTTCCAGCGATCCCTGCTGATCACCACGAGCATCTTCGTGGTCGTCGGGGTGGTGCTCTACCTGTTCCTGTTCATTACCGCCCGCGAGACGGTGCAGCGGGACGTCGGACACGTCAGCGCGAAGCAGAGCTTCACCACGCTCAAGGGCAACAAGCCGCTGATCATGCTGTGCGTGGCCTCGCTCGCCTTCCTGACAGCCATGTTCTCCTTGCAAACCGTGCAGGTCTACTACGCCCGGGACGTGCTCGGCGACGCCAACCTGCTGACCTTGCTGACCGTCCTGAGCGTGGGGTCGATCTTCATCGTCGCTCCGCTGGTGCCCCGGCTGGTCCGGGCGATCGGCAAGAAGCGCGCGTTCCTGTCCTTCGCCGCCCTCGGGGTGCTGGCCGGCATCGGCATCTCCTTGTCGCCCCCGTCGACGCCGTGGGTGTCGATGGTCTTCTTCGGGCTGATGGGCGTCTGCACCGCGGGCGTCAACACGCTGATGTGGGCGCTGGAGGCCGACACCGTCGAGTACGGCGAGTGGAAGACCGGGGTGCGCACCGAGGGCATCACCTACGCCCTGTTCTCCTTCACCCGCAAGCTGGGCCAGGCGGTCGGCGGGGCGGTCGCCGCGTACGCCATCGCGCTGGGCGGCTACGTCGGCGGCGCGGCGATCCAGGACGAGAACGCGCTCGACGCCATCCGGTACGCCTCCGGCTTCATCCCGGTCGTGTTCATCCTGCTCGGCATGCTGATCTTCTTCCGGTATCCGCTGACCGAGCAGACCTTCGCGACGATGGTCGCCGAGACGCAGGCCCGCCGGCTGGCGCGTTGACCGGCTGAGCTGGGCCCGCCGGCCGGCTGGCTCAGCCGGCGAACAGCCGGACCGGGAGGCCGCGAACCCCGACCTCTGCGCAGAACAAGGATCCGGCCAGCGGGTCCTCGCGGGTTTCGACGTTCTCCTGCGACGTGGTGATGAACAGCCGGTCGAGGTGCTCGCCGCCGAAGGCGCAGGCGGTCACCTTGCGCGCCGGCACCACCAGCTTCTCCGCCAGCACGCCGGCGGCGGTGTACCGGAGCACCGCACCACCGTTCGACACCGCCGTCCACACGCCGCCGTCCGCGTCGACGGTCAGCCCGTCCGGCCGGCCGCCGTCGGGCAGCTCGGCGAACGTGCGCCGGTTGGTCAACCCGGCGGCGGGGTCGTAGTCGAACACCGCGATGGTGAGGGTGGCCGTGTCGTTGTAGTAGGCACGTGATCCGTCCGGGCTCCACTCCAGACCGTTGGACACCGTGACCCGGTCGAGGACCACGTCCACCGATCCGTCGGCGGACAACCGGTAGAGCGCGGCGGCGCCGGCGGCCTGGTCGTAGGCCATCGACCCACAGTAGAAGCGGCCGTCCGGATCGCAGCCGCCCTCGTTCATCCGCACGCCGGTGTCACTCCACAACTCCGGCAACGCGGTCACGGTCCCGTCCGGATCCTCCAACGCGAAGCCCCGTTCCACCCCGATCACCGCGCCCCCGCCCCGGCGTGGCCGGACGGCCGCCGCCACCGAGCCCACGTGGCGGCGTTCCACGGATCCATCGGACCGAAGGCTCATGACGTCTCCGGCCAGCATGTCCACGAACCGCAGCCCGCCCCAGCCCGGATGCCACACCGGGCCCTCGCCGTGGTAAGCCACGGGATCGGTCACCTGCTCCACGCCCATCCGGCACCTGACATCTCATCGCGTCGTCGGAGTTCTCATTCTTCCCTTGACGCGGCGGCAGTGGAAGCTGACACAGTTGGCCGATGACCTTCCCGGACGCCGCCACGGAGCCGCCACCCACCCTGGCAGTGCTGGGCGCTGCCGGTGACCTCACCGCCCGGCTGCTGCTGCCCGGAGTGGCCGGGCTGGTGAACCGCCGGCGTCAAGCGATCCGGCTGGTCGGCGCCGATCGGGTGGAGTGGGACGACGACCGCTGGCGCGACCGGGTTCGGCTGGCGTTCGAGGAGGCAGACAGCACGCCCGGAACCGAGGAGATCGTCCGCACCACCCGGTACGTCCGGGCCGACGTCACGGCCGCCGGGGACCTCGACCGCCTGCTGCGCAGCTGCGGCTCCGGCCCGCTGGTCCTGTATCTCGCGTTGCCGCCCGCGGTCGCCGAGCAGGCCTGCCGGACGCTCACCCGGCTCGATCTGCCGCCGGCCACGCGGCTGGTGCTGGAGAAACCGTTCGGCAACGACGCGGCCAGCGCCGCCACGCTCAACCAGATCGTGACCCGGCTGGTGCCGGAGGAGCAGGTCTACCGCGTCGACCACTACCTCGGCCTGTCCACCGTGCTCAACATCCTCGGCCTGCGCTTCACCAATCGGATGTTCGAGTCGGTCCTTAATTCCACCCACGTGGCGAGCGTCGACATCCTCCTCGGCGAGAGCCTGGCGCTGGAAGGCCGAGCCGGCTACTACGACAGCGCCGGCGCTCTCATCGACATGCTGCAGAGCCACGCACTGCACGTCATGGCTCTGCTGGCGATGGAGCCGCCGAGCACCCTCGACGCTCGCGATCTTCGCGACGGCGCGGCAGCGGTGTTGCGGGCCACGCGGGTGTGGGGCGACGACCCGGTCGGCAGCAGCCGGCGAGGCCGGTACACCGCGGGACGCATCGGCGACCGGACGGTGCCGTCCTACGTGGACGAGCCGGGTGTTGATCCGTCCCGGCGCACCGCGACCCTCGCCGAGGTGGTGGTGGAGGTGAACACCTGGCGATGGGCCGGTGTGCCGTTCCGGCTGCGTGCCGCGAAGGCCCTCGGGAAGCTCGACAAGCGGGTGGTGGTGACGTTTAAGGCACCCAACTGGGTCCCCGAGGGTCTCTACGGCTACGAGCGATCGGATCGCATCCACATCGGCCTCGATCCGGACGTGCTCCGGTTGGACTTCAACGTCAACGGACCGGCAGACCCCCGGGTGGTGGAACGGGTCGGCATGACGGTCGGTTTCGAGCCGGGTGATCTGCCGCCCTACGGGCAGGTGCTCGCCGGGGTGTTCGCCGGTGACCCGACGCTGTCCGTACGCGGTGATCAGGCCGTCCGGACCTGGGAGATCATGGAACCGGTGTTGCGGGCGTGGCGCGACGACGCCGTGCCTCTGGAGGAGTACGAGGCGGGCACCGATGGCCTGCCACCGCTCAAGGTCACGTGATCGGTGAGAGGGTGTGCACATGACGGTTCGTGGGGTGGTGGTGGGCGTCGACGGCTCGCCGGATGCTGACGACGCCTTGCGCTGGGCACTCACCGAGGGCCGGCGGCGGAACCTGCCGGTCCGGGCCGTCAACGTGTGGCACCCCAGCGGCAGGCCGTCGGAGGTGGAGTGGCTGTCGACGCTCCGGTCGGTGGCGGACCTCCGCGAGCACCTCCTGGACGACGTCGCATCGGGCGTACGCGCCGTTGCCGAGCAGGCCGGGGCGACGGACGTCCCGCTGACTCCGGAAGTGCTGTACGGCCATCCCACCCAGGAGCTGATCCGTGCGGCCGGCGAGGATTCCCTGCTGGTGGTCGGTTCCCGCGGCCGCGGCAGCGTTGCCGGTCTGATGCGGGGCTCGGTCAGCCAGAGCTGCGCCCAGTACGCGGCCGGCACGGTGGTCATCGTGCGCGGTCGCCGGACGGATCCGGCGGCGGGACATGTGGTGGCCGGCATCGACGGGTCGGCGGAATCGATTCGCGCGCTGCGCTTCGCCGCGGAGGCGGCCCGTCACCGCGAGGTGCCGTTGCGCGTGATTCATGCCTGGACGATGCCGTACCTGGGCTTCGCCGGACCGGCCACGAGGCTGCCGCAGGATGCGGTCGACGACCTGACCGAGCAGGCTCAGCGGATCCTGCAGGACAGCATCGACCAGGCTTCGCTGGACGTCCGGCAGACCGACCTGGAGGCCCGGTTGGTGCAGGGGCCCCCGGCCCCGTCCCTGTTGCAGGCGGCCGATGGCGCGGACCTGCTGGTCGTCGGATCGCGCGGGCTCGGTGGATGGAAAGGCCTTCTGCTGGGCTCGGTGTCTACCCAGTGCGTCACGGAGTCGCCGTGCCCGGTGGCCGTGGTCCGCGCGGCCGGTGGGTGACGAACACGGCGTTGCCGGGGTCGCCGGGAGCGTCGTGGACGGTGGTCCCGCTGAATCCGGCGTCGGTGAGCATCTGCCAGGCGGTGTGTTCGCCCCATGCCGCGCCGAGCCCGGCGCCACCTTCGGCCAGGGACACGGTCAGGCAGTGCAGCGTGTGGCCGGGTAGGCGGTGGCGAGGGCGATGAGCGCCCGGCCGGTGCCGCAGGCGACGTCGGCGGCCCGCGCTCCGGTGGTCAGCTTCCGGGCCAGACCCGGCGCCAAGGGCACGATGCGATCGACGAGCAGCGTGTCGTAGATCGGGCCCCGCAGGGCCTCCATGACGTCGTGCAGCTCGGGCAGGTAGGCGGTGTAGGCAACACCGCCGCCGCTGTGGAACGCCTCGGCGACCGCCGGCACGTGCCTGGCCAGGACGACGGCAAGGGAGGCCAGCGGAGCGAGGTTGTCCACACCGTCGCCGGTCAGGCTGACGGCGTGTTCCCGGGGCTCCCCCGCGTCCGGCCGCCGGATCAGTCGTTATGGCGACAGAACCGTGCGGGCGGTATTTGCTGATCTCCGCCCGGCTCTGACTCAGTGATGCGGCACGCACCCGGGGCAGGAAGGGCTCGCCATGGCGATTCGGCAGGCCGTCCCGCCGTCCGGGCGCCCCGAAACGCGCCGGCGCAACGCGCGCACGTGGTTCGTCAGCATCGCCGCGACCGTGGTGTCGACGTATGCCTTGGACGCGACCGCGACCGCGGCGGGCATCGGCCTGGTCGCTTCCGGGCTGTTCGCGGACGCCAGCCGGGCATGGGCAGTTGCGGTGCTGGTGGCCAGTTACGTCGGCTGGGGGTTCGGCCTGCGGGCCAACGTCCGGGCCAACGGCATGCTGCTGGCGACGACCGGGACGAGCACCAACGTGCTGTCGAAGGCGGCACACGACCTCACTCGCCGCCTGACCGACAGCGACCGCGCGCCGCGGCGAGCCGCGGCGATCGGATATCTCGGCGCGGAGCTGATCAAGGAAGCGCCGTACTATCTCGGCGCCTTCGGGGTCGCCGCCTTCAGCACCTCGGTCTCGTCGCACCACGCGATCGTGTTTCTGGCCGGCACGAACGTCGGCGCGATGCTGTACGAGTACGGCCTGGCCCGGCTCACCCGGGTGGCGCTCCGGCGCAGATGGCCGGCGGAGCGGCTAGCGGCTGAGTGACGCCGCCGTGCCGAGTCGCGTGAGCTTCTCCGGGTTGCGGACAGCATAGATCCGGGTGATCCGGCCGTCCTCGATCACCAGGCTGGCCACCGCCTCCAGCTCGCCGTCGAGGTCGAACCGGGTGGCCGGCGCGCCGTTCAGCCACACCGGCAACACCGTGAAGTTCCCGTCCAGCTCGGCCAGCGAGGCCAGCATCGGCCCGACCCGGCGGGCGCCGTGGATCGGCCGCTTGGCCGCGGGGACCACGCCGCCACCGTCGGACACCAGGACCACATCGGGGGCGAGCACCGCCAGCAGCTGCTGCAGGTCGCCACCGCGGACCGCGGCCAGAAACCGGTCTACGACGGCCTGCTGCTCGGCCCGGCTCACCCGCACCCGGGGCCGGCGGGCGGCAACGTGCTGCCGCGCGCGGGAGGCGATCTGCCGTACCGCCGCCGGGGTCTTGCCGACCGCGTCGGCGATCTCGCCGTACGGCGTGTCGAACACCTCGTGCAGCACGAACACCGCCCGCTCGACCGGGCCCAGCGTCTCCAGCACGGTCAGCATCGCGAACGAGACGCTCTCCGCCAACTCGACGTCGTCGGCCACGTCCGGGCTGGTCAGCAGCGGCTCGGGGAGCCACTCGCCGACGTAGTCCTCACGCCGCCGCGCCAGCGTGCGCAGCCGGTTGAGCGCCTGCCGGGTAACCATGCGCACCAGGTAGGCGCGCGGATCACGGACCTCCGCCCGGCCCCGGGCACCGAGGTCGCTCCACCGCAGCCAGGTCTCCTGGACGACGTCCTCGGCGTCGGCGGCGACGCCGAGCATCTCGTAGGCGACCGTGAACAACAGACTGCGGTGAGCGACGAACGGGTCCTCAGTGCCGTCGTTCATGCGCGCGACGCTACGCCGCTGGGCTGAGCCAGGGGCGCCAGACCGCAGGCCGCCGCGAACCCCTGGGCCTCGATGCCGAGCGCGACGTTCGTGCGCGCGTACTGGTTGGCCAGCGCGATCCACGCGGTGAGTTCGACCATCGCCGGCGCTCCGAGCCGGTCGAGCAGCCGGGCCGACAGCTCATCGGTGACCGTCGGCGGCGTCTGCGACATCGCTTCGGCGTACGCCATCACATCGCGTTCCAGCGGCGTGAAGACGTCCGACTCCCGCCACCGCGGCACCTCCCGGGCCTTCGCCACGTCGAGGTGCTGGTTGTGCGCCTGGAAATACCCCAGGTCGAGGCAGAATGTGCAGCCGATCAGCGATGCCACCGCCATGTGGGCATACGACTTCAAGCTCTCGTCGCACGCGCTCCATGTGGCGGCCTTCCGGCCCAGCCCGAGACTGAAGGTGAGCACCGGCCGGTTGTGCCACATCACGCCCAGGGCCTCGGGCACGTCGCCGAACATCTTCCGGCTGAACCTCTTCAGCATCGCGCCGTAGATGCCGGTGATCTCCGCCTGCGGTACCCGGATGTTGCTCGTCATGTCTCCTCCTCGTCTGCCGCACTCGGCATGGAGACACCGGCCGGTGCTGAACTGTGACACCCGGGCGGTAAAGAGCCGATCGGCTCTGGCGGGCGGTGGCAAAACCTGATTCGGTCGGTTCATCACCCCGGAAAGGGGCCGTCATGATGTACGTCAGCGGCACGTCCGCCCCCCGCATCCGCCACCTCCTGGTCGCGGCCGCCACGGCGTTGGCCACAGTCGCCTTCGGCGCCACCCCGGTGGCGGCGGACACCGTTCAGCCGGGAACCGTTGCGGGGCAGGGCTTCGACGCCTGCACCGCGCCCTCCAGCGCGACGATGCAGGCCTGGCTCTCCTCCCCGTACCGGACGATCGGCATCTACTTCGGTGGCAACAACCGCGGCTGCACCCAGCCCAACCTGACCGCCGCCTGGGTCGACCAGCAGCAGGCGGCCGGCTGGCACCTGATGCCGCTGTACGTCGGCCCCCAGGCGTCCTGCACCACGTCGAGCAAACCGAACCTGATCAACGACGCGCAAGCCGCGGCCCAGGGCCGGGCCGCCGCCGAGGACGCCGTCGTGCAGGCGCGGGCCCTCGGGCTGGCCCGGGAAAGCATCCTGATCTACGACATGGAGGCCTACCGTACGGGTCCGGCGTATGCTACCTGCCGCGCCGGGGTGCTCGCGTTCATGAGCGCGTGGACGGCTCGCCTGCACGACCACGGCTACTTCTCCGGCTTCTACAGCAGCATGGCGTCGGGTGTGCGGGACCAGGTGGAGAGCTATAACACGCCCGGCTACGTCCGTCCGGACTATCTGGACTTCGCCCGCTGGGACGGCATCGCCACGGTCACCGATCCGGAGATCCCGGCCGGATACTGGTGGCCGCACCGGCGGATCAAGCAGTACCGGGGCGACCACGTCGAGACGTACGGCGGCGTCAGCATCAACATCGACAACGACTACCTCGACGTAGCGCCCCTGCCCGGCGCGCAGCTGGCCGACTTCACCGGCAACGGATGGTCCGACGTGCTGGCCCGGACCGCCAGCACCGGCAATCTATACCTCTACCCCGGCAACGGCACCGTGGTGGACAACGGCGCCCGGAGCTGGATGGGCGGCGGCTGGGGTGCGATGGACGCGATCATCCGGCTCGGTGATCTCGACGCCGACGGCCGCGAGGACGTGGTGGCCCGGGAGACGTCGACCGGCGACCTCTGGTTCTATCCCGGCACCGGCACCGGGGTGGGCACCCGCAAGCGGGTCGGCGTCGGCTGGAACGGCATGCGCGAGATCACCCCGATCGGTGACCTCACCGGCGACGGGCTGCCGGACCTGGTGGCGATCCAACGCAGCACCAATCTGCTGTTCCTCTACGCCGGCAGGCCCACCGTGGCGTTCGGCACGCGGGCCACGGTGGGCACCGGTTGGAGTTCGTACGCCGAGCTCACCGGCGTCGGTGACTTCGACCGCGACGGTTGGCCGGACCTGATGGCACGGCGGAACACTGACGGCACGCTGCAGTTCTGGCCCGGCCGATCATCCGGCTTCGGCACTCGGCGCCAGGTCGGGGTCGGCTGGAACGGCATGCGCGACCTGGTCGGTGTCGGCGACTTCGACCGCAACGGGTACACGGATCTGGCGGCCGTGCGGAACAGCGACGGGGTGCTGTTCCGCTACCCGGGCAACGGCGTCGGTCTCGGCACCCGGGTCCAGCTGGCCACCGGCTTCGGCGGGCGCCGGCCGGTGCTTTAGCCGACAGCGACCACGAGGGGCAGCCCGTGCGGCGATTGCGGCCGGCGGGTCAGCGGTGGAACTGCCACCAGTTCACGTTGAGGAGGTAACCGCTGCCGCCGCTGAATCGCAGGTACAGGTCCTGGGTGCCGGTGGCGCCGCCGACCGGGCAGGTCACGGAGGTCCAGGTCTGCCATCCACCGGTCGGAGGGACGGTGCACGTGCCCACGGTGGCGCCGGTCGGGCCGCCGAGCCGCAGCTCGATGCGCCCACCGCCGGTCGCCGACGCCACTCGTGCGCTGAACGAGGTC
The DNA here is from genome assembly GCA_035685405.1 of Actinoplanes sp. GTDB lineage: Bacteria > Actinomycetota > Actinomycetes > Mycobacteriales > Micromonosporaceae > Actinoplanes. Next base: position 23,322 of record DASSAL010000183.1, read on the forward strand.
GCGCCGCCGCCGAAGGCGACTCCCTTGACCTTGATGTAATCGCCGTTCTCGAGGTAACCGACGTTCATGCCGCCCTCGGCGGAGCGTTCGGTCTCCACTCCGGAGGCCCAGGCGATCGTCTCGGCTTCCTGCCGCACGTACGGATCGAGCGGTGCCACCTGGGGCGGGCCGGCCGTGGTCATGGTGATCGTCGGAATCGTGCCGTCCGCCCGGTAGCTGAACCTCTCCACGGCGACCGAGCGGGTGAATCCGCCCCCACCCGGCAGGGCGCCGTTGTGGTAGAAGAAGTACGAGCCGCCGTTGAAGTCGACGATGCCGGCGTGGTTGGTGAAGCTGGAGCCCTGGCGGGGCATGACGGTGCCGCGATAGGTCCACGGCCCGGTCGGGCCCGGCGCGGTGGAGTACGCGATGAACTCCGAGCAGCACTCCGCCGCGAACACGTTGTAGTAGAGGCCGTTGCGCTTGTAGACCCACGGCCCCTCTTCGTACAGGGTCGGGCGGCTGGTGTTCCCGCTCCGGGCGCCGAAGCCGGCGGCGGTGAGCGGGATCTGTGATGGACCGCCGGAGAACGAGATCATGTCGTGGTTCAACCGGACGTACCAGAGGTTGGGGTTGCCCCAGTACAGGTACGCCTGCCCGTTGTCGTCGATGAAGACGCTCGGGTCGATCTCCCCGTTCTCGACCAGCGGGCGGCCGAGAGCGTCACGGAACGGCCCGGTGGGGCTGTCGGAGACGCCGACGCCGATCGCCATCCGCCCGGTGGCCCGGTTCTTCACCGGCACGTACCAGTAGAACCTGCCGTTCCGGTAAACGGTGTGGCCCGCCCACGCATCCGAACTCGCCCAACTGAAGGTGGCGAGGTTCATGGGCGAACCGTGATCGGTCCAATTCACCATGTCCGCGGATGACCACACCCGCCATTCCC
>DASSAL010000184.1:0-23987 GCA_035685405.1 Actinoplanes sp.
ACATCCAAAGTGGAAACGCCTTGGTGGACACCACCCTGCCGGCGCGCGAGGTGGAGGAGCGGGTACGCGCGCTGATCAAGAAGCACATCGGGCCGGACCTGGCCATCGTGGCGCGCACGCCCGACCAGATGCGCAAGGTGCTGGCGGGCAACCCGTTCCAGAAGGGCCACGACCAGTCGCGCGTGTTCTTCGTGCTCATGGCCACGCGGCCGCCGGCCGCGAAGGTGAAAGAGCTCCTGGCCGAGGACCTCGGTGAGGAGAAGCTGGCCATCGTGGGGACGTGCGCCTACCTGTACGTCCCGGGGGCGTACGGCCGGAACCGGCTCAGCAACAACTTCGTCGAGAAGAAGCTCGGCGTCGACGCCACCATGCGCAACCTCAACACACTCACCAAGCTCGTCGCGATGAGCGCCGACTAGGAGCGGCCGAGGTACCGGTCGAGCAGCTCGTTGCGGAACTTGCCCTTCGGGTCGTACCGGCGCGCGAGTGCCACGAACTCGTCCCGGCGCGGGTAGAGCGGGCCGACCGCCGACGGCGCCAGATGGAAGACCTTGCCCCAGTGCGGCCGCGCGCCCAGGGGTACGAGCCGTTCCTCGACGGCCTCGACGACCGGCGTCACCGCCGCCGTGTCGGCGATCCACGTGAAGTGGACGGCCAGGCTGTCGCGCCCGTGGGCCGGACTCATCCAGAGATCGTCGGCGGCGATCGTCCGTACCTCGGAGATCTGCAGCACCGGCGCGACCCGGTCCCGGACGGCGTCCACCGCGGCCAGCGCCTCGGCCCCCCGCTCGGCCGGCACGAAGTACTCCGACTGCAGCTCCTCGCCGCTGCTGGGCGTGAACTCCAGGCGGAAGTGGGGCAGGCGCAGGTGCCACGGCCCGGGCCGGCCGAGCTGCTCGGTGCAGTGCGTGGTCGGCATGCCGGGCACCGGATGCCGCGGACCGTCGGCCAGCGTCGCGCCGAGCCAGGAGGGCGGCGCCGAAGGCTCGTCCGTGCGGCGCTTGACCCAGGCCTGGTAGGTGACGGGTCCGGTCCAGTCGGTGAAGAGGCTGACGCTGTACCCGGCGCCGAGGATGTCCGGCAGGTGCTCGCCCAGGGCGTCCCGGGACAGGTCGTCGTACACGTACTGCCGGATCTCGAAGCTGGGGACGACATCCAGCGTGAGGGCGGTGATCACGCCCAGCGCGCCGAGGCCGACGACGGCCCCGGCGAAGCCCGGTTCGCCGCGGCGGAGCACCACCTGCTCGCCGTCTGCGCGGACCAGTTCGACGGCGGCCACCGCGGTGGCCAGGTTGCCGTTGCGCTCGCCCGAACCGTGCGTGGCGGTGGCGACCGCACCGGCCACCGAGATGTGCGGCAGCGACGCCAGGTTGTGCAGCGCCAGGCCGGCCGCGTCGAGGGCGGCGACCAGGTCGCCGTAGCGGATGCCGCCGTCGACCCGGACCGTACGGCGATCAGCGTCGATCTCGACGACCCGGGGGAGCGCGGACAACGAGATCAGGTCGCCGGTGGTGTCGGCCATCCGGTTGAACGAGTGGCCGCTGCCCAGCACGCGGGCCCGGTCGGCGCGGGCGACCACCTCCTGCAGTTCGGCCACGGACGCGGGGCGGTGCACCCGCTGCGCCGCGAAGACGATGTTGCCGGCCCAGTTGGTGGTGCGCTGGCTCATGCCACCACCGTATCCGTTCCACCGAGTTCGTCTTCGATGTGCGCGTGCAGGATCGCGTCGAACGTACCGTCGTCGGCGAACCCCAGCCTGCGCGCCCGTGCGGCCTCGGCCCGCACCGGCCACGTGTCGACGATGCGCTGGATCACCGGGTCCGGCTCCCAGCGGACGCGGCCGGCGACCGCCGGGCCGGCCACCCGCGCCAGGGCCTCCACCATGGCGCCGGCCGTCGTGGTGATGCCGGGCAGCAGGAGCGTGCGGTGGCCGCCCCAGGCGCCGGCCGGCAGCTCCATCGCCCGCAGCAGCGCCTCGACGACCCGTCGCGGGGAGAGCAGGTAGATCGCGGTGTCGCGGCGGACCGGGCAGATCGCCGCCGCCCCGGCGAGCGGCTCCCGGATGATCGAGCTCGCGAAGGTGGAGGCGGCCCGGTTCGGCCGGCCCGGGCGGACCACGACCGTCGGCAGGCGGAGACTGCGGCCGTCCACGAACCCCTTGCGGCTGTAGTCGGCGACGAGCAACTCGCCGATCGCCTTCTGGGTGCCGTACGAACTCTGCGGCGTCAGGTGGAAGTCGTCGGGTACGACCGCCGGCAGGTCCCCGCCGTACACCGCGAGGCTGCTGGCGAACACCACCCGCGGCTGGCGGCCGGCGGCGCGGAGCGCTTCCAGCAGCCGGCGGGTGCCGTCGACGTTGACCCGGTAGCCGAGGTCGAAGTCGGCTTCGGCGGCGGCGCTGACCACCGCGGCCAGATGCCATACCAGATCCGCCGCCGCGGTCGCCCGCTCGATCGCGCCGCGGTCGGTGATGTCGCCGACGACCAGCTGGATCCGCGGGTCGTCGGGGAGTCCGCCGGCGGCCACCGGGTCGAACAGGGTCATGCGCTCGATCCGGCGCGGTGCGCCGTCCACCGTCACCGTCCCGGCCCGGAGCAGGGAGGTGGCGAGCCGGCGGCCGAGGAATCCGCTTCCGCCGGTGATCAGCACGTGCACGACGACCTCCTCAGCTCACCGACAGGCCGTTGTGGCGGCGCAGCTGCCGGATCACGGCGCTGTGGTCGAGGTCGCCGTCGCCCTGCTCGACCAGGTCGGCGAAGAGCCGGTCGACCAGCGCCGCCACCGGCAACTCGAGGTGCAGCTCCCGAGCCAGCGCCACGGCGGTGGTGGTGTCCTTGAGCTGGTGTTTCGCCGGGCCGCCGGGCCGGAAGTCGGTCCGGATCATGCGGGCCCCGTGCTGCTCCAGGACCGTGGACCGGGCGAAACCGCCGAGCAGGGCCGCGCGCACCGCGGCGGGATCGGCGCCGCCCCGCTCGGCCAGCAGCAGCGCCTCGGCGACGACCGTGAGCGTGCCCGCGACGATCAGCTGATTGGCCAGCTTGGCCAGCTGGCCGGTGCCGGCCGGCCCGATGTGGGTAGGGCGGCCCAGCACCTCGAGCACCGGGCGGACCCGCTCCAGGTCGGCCGCCTCGCCACCGACCAGAATGGCCAGCGTGCCGTCGATGGCGCCGGTCTCGCCGCCGGAGACCGGCGCGTCGAGATATCCGAGGGTCCGCGCCGCGGCCGCGCGGGCCTGCCGCCGGGCGGTGTGCACCGGGATGGAGCTCGTCACGACCAGGATGCTGCTCGGCGGCATCGCGGCGAGGGCCGCTCCGTCACCCAGCAGCACCTCGTCGCAGACCGGTCCGGAGCTGAGCATGCAGACGACCACCTCGGCGTCCCGGACCGCGGCGGGCGGCGACGGGACCACCTCGGCGCCGGCCGCCGCGAGCCGCTCCGCCTTGTCCCGGGTGCGGTTCCACGCCCGCACCTCATGCCCGGCCTCGGCCAGCCGGCGGGCCATCGGCAAGCCCATGATGCCGGTGCCGAGGAAACCGATCCGGCGCCGTGCTGGTCCGCCCATCGGCACCTCCTACTTTCCACGATGGTGCAGGTGGACGCGGAGCACGGCAAGCGCAGAATGCGTAGGCTCGGACCGGACGACGAGCCGCACGCACCCCGGGGAGCACGATGCCACTGACGCCGGCTGACATCCACAACATGGCCTTCAAGAAGCCACCGATCGGCAAGCGGGGGTACGACGAGGAGGAGGTCGACGCGTTCCTGGACGAAGTCGAGCAACAGCTGATCCGGCTGATCGAGGAGAATGAGGCGCTCCGTTCCCAGATGCATCAATCCGATGCCGGCGCCGGCGTGACCAGCGCGGAGCTGTCCGCCCTCGCCGCTCAGCTGGACCGCTTCCAGCAGGCCCGGGCCCGCGCCGAACAGGCCGCCCGCGAGCTGCAGATGCAGCTGGAGCAGGCCCGGGCCGGGGCCGGCGAGCACTCCGAACGGGTCGCTGCGGTGCTGGCGATGGCGCAGCGCACGGCCGACGATCACCTGCACGACGCCCGCCAGGAGGCGGCGGCGTTGCTGGTCGCGGCGCGTGACCAATCCCAGCGGATCACCGCCGAGGCACAGGCCGCGGCCCGGACGACCGAAGGCGACGCCCGACGGCACCACACCGAGGCGATGACCCGCCTGGAATCCGATCGGGCCGCGTTGCTGGCCGAGATCGAACGCCTGGGCGAGCTCGCCCGCAGTTACCACGCGGCGCTGGCCGGTCACATCACCCAGCAACTGCAGGAACTGGACGGCACCTCGGGCGGGCCCGACCGGGTGCCCGGCTGAGTCAGGGCCGCCGGTACGCCTCGATCACGGCGAGCCCGGTCGGGGAGCCGGTGGGTACGAGCCGGCGCACCTCGAAGCCGGCGTGCGACAGCAGCCGGCCGAACTCGTCCGCGGTGCGTTCCCGGGCGTTCAGCAGCAGCAGCATCAGCAGATCCATGCGAATGGCGCCGGGCAGGTCGCGGGCCCGCTGCGGCAGGACGGCGTCCACCACCAGCAGGCGGGCGTACGGCGGCATCGCGGCGTGACACACCCGCAGGATCCGGCTCGCGTCGTGGTCGTTCCAGTCGTGCAGGATGCGGGACAAGAGATAGGCGTCCGCCCCGGCCGGTACGGACTCGAAGAAGTCGGCCGTGACGAAGGTGCACCGGCCGGTCAGCTCGGCACCCATGTCCCGCCGGGCCCGGTCCACCATGGCAGGCCGGTCGACGAGCGTGACGGACAGGGCCGGAGCTGCGCGCAGGGCCGCCCGGGCGACGAGGCCCGGACCGGCGCCCACGTCGACCAGTCGGTCCAGCCCGGTGAAGTCGTACGCGGCCACCACGGCGGCGGCTTCGTGGGCGGCGCGACCGGCCATCGACGCCTCGAACACCTCGCGGTGCGCCGGTACCTGATCGAGATGGGTGAAGAACGGCTGCCCGTACGCCTGCACGAAGGCATGTGCGCCGGTGGTGGCCGCGTCGAGCAGGGCGCCGGCGGCTGCGAAGTACACCTCGCCCCGGGCCAGGATCGGCCCACGCTGCGACCCCGGTACGCCGTCGCGCAGGTACGCCCCGAGCGGGCCGAGCATGAACCGTCCATCCGCACGCTCGACGAACACGTCCTCCAGGCACAACCCGCGCAGGATGCGGGTGACGACGTCGGGATCCGCGCGGACCGCCGCCGCGACCGCCGGACCGCTGGCGGGCGCGCCGGCCAGCACGTCGGCCAGCCCCAGTTTGGCGGCGACGTACAACAGCTGGGTGGTGAGGTAGCCGTCCGCCAGCTCGGCCAGCCGCCACGATTCGGCGGCCAGGGGTGGCCGCACGCCGGACCCGGTCACCGTTGCATCCTGCGCGCCCGCCGGCCGCGGCACAGCGGATCGGGCGGATTTCCGACAAGGCTCGTACCCTGCCGCTATGGGACGCGTAGTGGTGATCGGAGCGACCGGACACATCGGCAGCTATCTGGTACCGCGGCTGGTCCGCGCCGGATACGACGTCGTCGCGATGAGCCGTGGTGAGCGCGCGCCCTACCACGAGGCGGTGGAGTGGCGGTCGGTGGAACGGGTGGGCGCGGACCGGGAGGCCGAGGACGCGGCCGGCACGTTCGGTGCCCGGGTCGCCGGGTTGCGGCCGGACGCGGTGATCGACCTGATCTGCTTCACCCCGGAGTCTGCCCGGCAGCTGGTCGACGCGCTGCGGCCGACCCGCCCGTTGCTGCTGCACTGTGGCACCATCTGGGTGCACGGGCCGGCCGCCCGGGTGCCGCTCACCGAGGACGAACCCCGGACCGGGTACGGCGAGTACGGCGCCGGCAAGGTGGCCGTCGAGGCGCTGCTGCACCGGGAGACGCTGGCCGGTGGCGTACCCGCCGTGGTGTTGCATCCCGGGCACATCAGCGGTCCGGGCTGGCCGGTGAGCACTCCGGCCGGAAATCTGGACCCGGACGTGTGGCGGCGGCTGGCCAACGGTGAGCCGCTCCCGCTGCCGGCCCTCGGGATGGGCGTGCTGAACCACGTGCACGCCGACGACGTGGCGCAGGCCTTCGAACGCGCGCTGACCCGGCCGGCGGCTGTCGGGGCGAGCTTCCACGTAGTCGCCGAGCAGGCGATGACCTGCCGCGGCCTGGCCGCGGGGGTGGCCGGCTGGTTCGGCCGGGAGCCGGTGCTCGACCTGGTCGACTGGCCCGAGTTCGAGCGGCGGGTGGGTCCGGAGCACGCCGCGGTCACCCGCGACCACATCGAACGCGGCATCGCGGCCGGCATCGATCGCGCCCGGTCGGTGCTCGGCTATGCGCCCCGGTACTCGTCGCTGGCGGCGCTGCACGAGGCGCTGCGATGGCTGGTCGAGCACGGCCAGGTGGACATCGGGGATGCTCGGCTGGCCGTCGTTTAGCGGGACGTCACGGCGGCTAAGGGGAAGAGATGAGACGCGGTATCCGGGCGGCCGCGGCGACCGCCCTGTCGGCGGTCGCGGCAGTCGCCGTGCGGGACCTGTTCCAGCGTGACCATGCGCTGCTGCGCAACTTCCCGGTGATCGGGCACGGCCGGTACCTGATCGAGGCGATCGGGCCGGAGCTGCGCCAGTACGTGGTGGCGGGCAACAACGAGGAGCGGCCGTTCACCCGCGATCAGCGGCGCTGGGTGTACGCCTCGGCGAAGAAGGCCAACAACTACTTCGGCTTCGGTACCGACAACGACCTCGAGTACACGGCCGGGTACCCGATCATCAAGCACCGTACGTTCGGCCGGGCGGTGCCGCGGTCCACGCCGGCGGCCGGCTACGAGGCGTACGTGCCGTGTGCGAAGGTGCTCGGGGCGGCCCGGGGCCGGGCCCGCGCCTTCCGGCCGGACTCGCTGGTGAACATCTCCGGGATGAGCTTCGGCTCGCTGTCCGGCAACGCGATCGAGGCGCTGAACCGGGGCGCGGCACTGGCCGGCTGCCTGCAGAACACCGGTGAGGGCGGGCTGTCCCCGTACCACCGCAACGGCGGCGACCTGATCTTTCAGATCGGCACCGCGTACTTCGGCTGCCGCGACGACCGCGGCCGGTTCGATCTGCAGCGGCTCAAGGATCTGGTGGCCGACGCCCCGGTGCGTGCGCTGGAGATCAAGCTGAGTCAGGGCGCCAAGCCGAGCCTGGGCGGCCTGCTGCCCGCGGCCAAGGTGTCCGCGGAGATCGCCGCCACCCGGGGCATCCCGGCCGGGGTCGACTTCGTGAGCCCGTCGCGGCACGCCGAGTTCTCCGACACCGACAGCCTGCTGGACTGGGTGGAACTGCTCGCCGCCGAGACCGGCCTGCCGGTCGGCATCAAGTCGGCGGTCGGCGACCTGGACTTCTGGGACGAGCTGACCACGTTGATGGCGACCACCGGACGGGGTGTCGACTTCGTGACGATCGACGGCGGCGAAGGCGGCACCGGCGCCGCGCCGCTGATCTTCACCGACACAGTCTCGCTGCCGTTCCAGGTGGGCTTCGCCCGCGTCTACAAGATGTTCGCCGAGCGCGACCTGCACGAGCAGGTGGTCTTCGTCGGCGCCGGCAAGCTCGGCCTGCCGGACAACGCCGTCGTGGCGTTCGCGCTCGGCTGCGACATGGTCTACGTGGCCCGTGAGGCGATGCTGGCGATCGGCTGCATCCAGGCGCAGAAGTGCCACACCGACACCTGCCCGACCGGTGTGGCCACCCAGAACGCCTGGCTCACCCGGGGTCTGGACCCTGCGCTCAAGTCGGTGCGCGCCGCCAACTACCTCAAGACGTTGCGGCGGGACCTGCTCAAGGTGGCCGAGGCCTGCGGGGTCGAACATCCCGGGCTGATCGACACGGCGGCCGTGGAGATCCTCGACGGCCGTACCGCCGCCACCGGCCTGGACCAGGTGTACGGCTACCGGCCCGGGTGGGGCCTGCCGTCCAAGGCCGACCAGGCGGCGATCGCGGACCTGATGCAGGCCGGCGAGCCGCAGGGCGGCAGCGCGCCACCGTCGCCGTCGGCGACCGGTGGGAATGTCCCGACCACGGAAGGAACCGTCCCATGAGCAGCAGCCCACCGGCGGGTGCCGACCCCGACGACGTCACCACCGCCGCCAACGCCGGCAGCCTTGCCGACCAGCACATCACCGGCACCGAGGAGACCGGCACCTTCATCACCGACAAGGCGCCCGCCGCCGACACCCCGGTGCACGGCAGCGGCAACGCCGGCGTCGACACCGCCGGCGCGGAGCCTGACCCGTCAGGAGAGTGAGGTACGGGCAATCGCCTTCTCGGTGAGGCTGCCCAGCCACAGCGTGTCGCCGTGCTGGCGGACGCCGGTGGCCATCACGTACCGCCCGCCGGGACCGTGGAGGGTGCGCAGCACGCGGCCGTCGCCGTCCACCCGCGCGGCGATGACGTACGGCAGCGGCTGCGGCTGCAGGCGCTGGGGGAGCACGGCCGCGATGCGGCGCAGGGCCGGATGGGGCAGCAGCCGCTCCACGATCGCGACCCGCGGGCTGGCCAGCGCGATCCAGTAGGTGCCGTCGCCCACCGGGGACATGTTGTCCGGGTAGGCGGGCAGGTCGTCGAGCACCCGCACCGCGCCGTCCGGGAGGGACACCCGCACCAGGCGATGCGCCGCGGTCTCGCAAAGCAGCAGCGCGTCCTCGTCCGGGGTGAGCGCCACGCCGTTGGGGAAGTGGAAACCGTCGGCCACCAGGTCGGTGCGGCGCGAGCGCGGATCGTACGCGAGCACCCGCCCGTTGGGCCGGTGCTCCAGCAGGTCGCGGCGCCAGTGCGAGACCGGGAACCGGTTCGAGCTGTCGGTGAAGTACACCGTGCCGTCGCCGGCCACCGTAGCGTTGTTGCACAGCAGGATCCGGCTGCCGCCGGCCCGGTGCGTGAGGCTGGTGATGGTGCCGTCCGCCGTCACACGCACCAGTCCCCGATACGCGTCACAGACGATCAGGCTGCCGTCGCGTGGGTCGATCTCGATGCCCAGCGGCCGGCCGCCGGTGTCGGCGAGCAGGTCCGGCCTGGTGCCGGGGCGGGCGTCCGGCGGCCAGCGCCAGATCTGACCCTCATCGGTCCCGGCGTAGACGTGGCCGTCCGGGCCGACCGCGACGTCCTCGGGGCCGTGACCGTACGGCAGCGGCAGGAGTTCGACCTCGTCGAGGCGGGTGTCGGTGGCCGACCACGCCCCGGTCAGCGGCGGCGGGGTGGTGGCGGGCAGCTTCACCGGCCGGAGGAGCCACGGCGCGGGCGGACGGGGAACCGTCATGGTTTCATCCTCGCCCTTTTGCGGCCTCGGCTCCTACAGTCGAGAGATGGCCGAGCCGCAGAGCCGGTGGAACACCGCGTGGGTGCGCCGCCGGGTGCTGATCGGCGTCGCGCTGGCCTGGGCCGTGGGGCTCACCGCGGTGGTGCTTCTCCGCGGCGGCACCGGGACACCCACCGCCACGGCGTCCGCCGCACCGTCGCCCTCGGCGAGCTCGTTGAGCGTGCCGGAGATCTACCGGACGCTGCTGCCCTCGGTGGTGCGGATCGAGTCGACCGGCGGCCGGTCCGCGGCCGACCGGGACAAAGAGGCCACCGCGACCGGCACCGGAGTGATCGTCAACGCCGACGGGACCGTGATCACAGCCCTGCACGTGGTGCAGGGCGCCGCCGCGGTGAAGGTCACCTACGCCGACGGCACCCAATCGGCCGCGGTGATCGCCGATGCCAACCCCCGGCAGGACATCGCCACGCTCACCCCGGCGAAGCTGCCCGAGACGGTCGTGCCGGCGGTGCTCGGTGGTGGCCTCGCGGTCGGCGACGCCGTGGTGGCGGTGGGCAACCCGCTCGGTCTCACCGCGACCACCACCAGCGGTGTTGTCTCCGGCCTGAACCGGGCCCTCAACCCGGGCCGGGCCGGTGCCATCAGCGGACTGATCCAGTTCGACGCGGCGGTCAACCCGGGCAGCTCGGGCGGTCCGCTGATCAACGACCGCGGGCAGGTGGCCGGCATCGTGGTGGCGCTGGCCAACCCCACCGACGCCGGCACGTTCATCGGCATCGGCTTCGCCGTCCCGATCGGCGCCGCGCTCGGGACCGGCGAGGGCGACGGCCAGGTGCCGCCGCTATGACGATCGAGGAGCCACCATGACGCATCCGGTACGCCCGACCGAAAGGGTGCTCTACGAGGTCAAGAAGACCATCGTGGGCCAGGACGTGCTGCTGGAGCGGATGCTCGTGGCCCTGCTCGCCCGTGGGCACATCCTGGTCGAGGGCGTGCCCGGCCTGGCCAAGACGCTCGCGGTGAAGTCGCTGGCCGAGGCGATCGGCGGCGACTTCCACCGGGTGCAGTTCACCCCCGACCTGGTGCCCGCCGACGTCATCGGCACCCGGATCTACCACCAGCCGACCGGCGAGTTCCAGGTCTCGCTCGGGCCGGTGTTCACCAACCTGCTGCTCGCCGACGAGATCAACCGGGCGCCGGCCAAGGTGCAGAGTGCCCTGCTGGAGGTGATGCAGGAGCGACAGGTCACCATCGGCCGGGAGACGCACCGGGTGCCGGACCCGTTCCTGGTGATGGCCACCCAGAACCCGATCGAGTCGGAGGGCACCTATCCGCTGCCCGAGGCGCAGGTGGACCGCTTCATGATGAAGGTGGTCATCGGCTATCCGAGCGTCACCGAGGAGTTCGTCGTCGTGGAGCGGGCGCTGGCCCCGGCCCCGGTGATCCACGGCATCATCGACCCGCAGACGCTGATCCGGCTCCAGCGCGAGGCCGACCGGGTGTACGTCGACCCGTCGCTGATCGAGTACGCGGTGCAACTGGCCCACGCCAGCCGCGAGCCCGGCCGGGTCGGCCTCACCGACCTGGCCCGGTACGTGACGTTCGGCGCCAGCCCGCGGTCCTCGATCAGCCTGGTGCTGGCCGGCCGGGCGCTCGCCTACCTCCGCGGCCGGGAGTACGTCGTACCGGAGGATCTCATCGATCTTGCGCTGGACGTGCTGCGCCACCGCCTCGTGCTGTCCTACGAGGCGCTCTCCGACGAGGTGACCGCGGATCTGATCCTGTCGAAGATCGTGGCCAACGTGCCGGTGCCGGAACCGGCCGGCCGAGGACGCTGACCGGTGACCACCGCCCCGGACCGACTGCTGCGGCGCCTGGAGTGGCGCCTCGGCCGTCGTCTCGACGGGCGGCTGCAGGGCGCGTACCGCACGGTGTGGCACGGCGCCGGCGTCGACTTCACCGATCTGCGCGTCTACCTGGCCGAGGACGACGTCCGGCACATCGACTGGAACGTCACCGCGCGCCTCGACGAGCCGTTCGTCCGGCAGTACACCGAGGACCGCGAGCTGACCGCGTGGCTGGTGGTGGACCGCTCGGCGTCCATGCGGTTCGGCCGGCAACAGGGTAAGGAATCGGTGGCCACCGACCTGGCGGTGGCGCTGGGCCGGCTGGTGACGCAGGGCGGCAACCGGATCGGCGCGATCCTCTACGACAACGCCGCCCATCAGGTCATCCCGCCCCGCGCCGGCCGCGACCAGGTGCTGCGGATCACCCGGGAACTGCTGCGTACGCCGGCCGCCACCGGCCCGGGCGCCACCACCGACCTGGCGGCGATGCTGCGGCTGGCCGCGACCACCACCGCGCAGCGGCGCAGCCTGGTGTACGTGATGTCCGACTTCATCGGCGAGCCGGACTGGGACCGGCCGCTGGCCCGGCTCACCCACCGCCACGAGGTGGTGGTGATCCGCGTGGTGGATCCGGCCGAGCTGGAGCTGCCCGACCTCGGCCTGATCCTGGTCGAGGACGCGGAGACGGGTGAGCAGCTGCTGGTCGACACCAGTGACCCGCTGCTGCGCGGGCGCCTCGCCGCCCAGGTCGGTGCCCGGGAGGAGGCGTTGACCGCGGCGATGCGGCGGGCCGGGGTGGACGCCCACCGGATCACCACCGACCAGGACCTGCTCGCCGCGCTGGTCGACATGGTGCGCCGGTCCGGACGGAGGCGACGGTGAGCTTCCTGCACCCGTACGTCCTGATCGCCGCCGTGCTGGTCACCGCGGGCGCGATCACCGGTTACGTCGCGGTGCAGCGCCGCCGGGCCGCCGTCCTGGCCGCGGCGGGCTTCCGGGCGCCGGCCGGTGGGCGTTCGCGGCGGGCTGCGGTGCGCCGCCATCTGCCGTACGCCTTGCTGCTCGCCGCCCTGCCGATCCTGCTGGTCGGCCTGGCCCGCCCGGAGGCCGAGCTGGCCGTGCCCCGGATGGCCGGGACGGTGGTGCTCGCCTTCGACGTCTCCAACAGCATGTCCGCCGACGACGTGACGCCGAGCCGGCTCGCCGCCGCACAGGCCGCCGCCACCGCCTTCGTCGAGGAGCAGCCGGACACCGTGGACGTCGGGGTGCTGATGTTCGGCGACCAGGCGCTGCTCACCCAGGCACCGACCGGCGACCACACGCTCGCGCTCGACGCGATCGGCCGGCTCTTCCCGGGCGGCGGCACCTCGCTGGGGCAGGCCATCCTGGTCGCGCTCGGCACCATCACCGGCCGGCCGGTCACCCTGCCGCCGGAGGGCGAGGCCGCGCCGCCGGACGAGCTGGGCTACTGGCCCTCGGCGACGATCGTGGTCTTCTCCGACGGCCAGAACACCGCCGGGCCGGACGCCGAGGCCGCCGCCGAGCTCGCGGCCGCCGCCGGGGTGCGGATCCAGGCGGTCGGAGTGGGCACCGCGGCGGGCGCCACCGTGGAGGTGGACGGCTTCCAGCTCGGCACCGCGCTGGACGAGGCGCTGCTGACCTCGGTGGCGCAGCTCTCCGGCGGTGCCTACCAGCAGGCCGGTGACGCGGCCGCGCTGGCCGCCACCACCAGGTCCATCGACCTGCGGCTGACCACCACGACCGAGCCGGTCGAGCTGACCGCGCCGTTCGCCGGTGCCGGCCTGCTGCTGCTCCTGTTCGGCGGCCTGCTCGGCCTCCGCTGGCACGGGAGGATCGTCTGATGTCGTTCAGCTGGCCCTGGGCTCTGATGGCGTTGCTGGCCGTACCGCTGCTGCTGGTGGCCCGGTGGTGGCTGAACCGGCGTCGCCGCCGGGCCGCGCTGACCGTCTCCAGCGTCGCGCTGATCCGCGCCGCACTGCCCGGGCGCACCTCGTGGCGCCGGCGCATCCCGGTCTACCTCTTCCTCGCCGGGCTGCTCGCGCTGGCCGCCGCGCTGGCCCGGCCGCAGGCCTCGATGGCCGTGCCGTCGAACACCACCTCGATCCTGCTGGCGATCGACGTCTCCGGCTCGATGTGCACCACCGACGTCGCCCCCAACCGGCTCGCCGTGGCCACCGAGGCGGCCCGCGCCTTCATTCGCGAGCAGAACGACGGCACCCGGATCGGCCTGGTCGCCTTCTCCGGGATCGCCGGCCTGCTGGTCCCGCCGACCACCGAGCGCAAGCCGCTGCTGGACGCCATCGACACCCTCAAGACCGCCCGCGGCACGGCGATCGGCCAGGCGATCCTGACGTCCATCGACGCGATCGCCGAGGGCAATCCGGACGTCGCCGCCACCGGGGTCGACCTCGGTGACGCCGTTCCCGGCACGGCCGGCGACTATGAGCCGGACACCATCGTGGTGCTCACCGACGGCTCCAACACCACCGGCGTCGAGCCGGCGGTCGCCGCGGAGCAGGCCGCCGCCCGCCGCCTGCGGGTGTTCACGATCGGCTTCGGCACCACCGAGCCGGCCCCGATGATGTGCACCGCCGACCAGATCAGCAGCGGCTCGCCGTTCGGCGGCGGCATGCGCGGCGGCGGGTTCGGCTGGGGCGGCGGCCGCAACCGGGAGCTCGACGAGGAGGCCCTGACCCAGGTCGCCGACCTGACCGGCGGCCGGTATTTCCGGGCCGAGGACGCCGGCCAGCTCAGCGAGGTGCTCGCCGACCTGCCGCGGGAGATCGGCGTGCACAAGGAGGATGTGGAGATCACCGCATGGTTCGTGCTGGCCGGGGTGCTGCTGGCGTTCACCGGCGCCGGGCTGGCCCTCTGGTGGAACCGCGCCCCGGGCCTCGGCCTGCGCGTGCCGTCCTGACTAGTCGTCGTCGTCACCGCCGTCGTCGTCGCCACCTTCGTCGTCCTGCTCGCCGCCCGGGCAGCCGGTGAGCCCGAACAGAGCCACCGTGGCGCCGGCCGCCAGCACCGTGCGCCCGAAGAAGGCGCGCCGGCCCATCGTGACGCCGGTCCGCGGCTCGTCCTCCGGCTTGCGTGTCGTCTCGTCCATCCCGGCATTCTGGCAGGGCCGGCCTCGGCTTCCTAGGGCAGGAACAGCATCGAGTCGCCGAACTCGTGCCACAGGTAGGGGATGTCGCCGCCGGGTTCGCCGTCGTCCGGTGCGGCCGCGAGCGCCGCCGCGTAGGCCTCGGCGACCAGGGCCGGTCCGGCCACCGACTCCAGCAGCATGAGGTGGCTGGCGCCGGGTTCGTGGAGCCCGGAGATCAGACCGGTGACAACGCGCGCGGGCCGCTCGGCGGTGAGCACCAGATCCGTCCAGCCGGTTCCGGGCCGGACGACACCGTCGGCGCCGGTGACCGACTCCAGGGCCCGGGCGACGGTGGTGCCGACCGCGACCACCCGCCGCCCGGCGTCGCGGGCGCTGTTCACCAGGCGGGCGGTGTCCGCCGGCACGTCGAACTCCTCCGGCGCCGGCGGTTCGTGTGCCTCCGGGCTGGAGACGCCGGTGTGCAGGACGAGCGGCGCGACGGTGATGCCCAGGCTGATCAGCCGGACCAGGACCCGCTCGGTGATCGGCCGGCCCGCGCTGACCAGTTCCGCACTGCCCGGCCGGGTGGCATAGGTGGTCTGGTAGTCGCTGAGCGGGAACCGCCCGGTGAGCCGGCCGTAGGTGATCGGCCGGCCGTGCGCGGACAGGTACGTCACCCGGTCGGGCAGGGCGTCACCGCCGGCCGGCCGGGCTTTCCAGAGGCGCGCCGCAGGCCGCCCGGGCTCGGGGAAGGACGAGGCCAGCGTGACCCGGCGGGGCCCGGGCAGGACGATCACCCGGCCGGGTGCGAGCGAGGTGTCCGGGCCGGTGCGGTCGGCGGAACGGACCTCGATGATCCACGACCCGTCCGGGAGCTGCGTGGCGATGTGCACGTCGGTGCGGTGGCGGCCGGGCCCGGTCACGGTGCCCCGGACCGCGGCCGGCAGGGTCGCCGACGTGTTGACCACGACGATGTCGCCGGGCCGCAGATGGCGGGGCAGGTCGTGGAAGCGCGCGTGCCGGATGCGGCCCGGCCGTGCGATGAGCAGCCGCACGCCGTCGCGCGCCAGCCCGCGGCGCTCGGGTGGTGCACCGGCGTGCCGGCCGGGTGGCACCGCGAAGTCCCGCCGGAGGGTCATGCCGGCCGTCGGCCGGCCGGAACCAGGTCCGCGAGGCGGTACCGGCCGCTCGGTGGCCGGGTGGCCAGCGCCGCCAGCAGGGCGGCCGCGACCTCCGCGGGATCGGCGAGCTCGGCGGGATCGGCATCCGGGTCGGCGGCGGCGTGCATGGCGGTGGCCATGTCCCCGGGGTCGACGGCGTACACGGCCAGGCCGGGCTCCTCGACGGCGAGGACCGCGGCCATCCGGTCGAGGGCGGCCTTGGCCATCCCGTAACCGCCCCAGCCCGGATACGCCTCGGTGGCCGCGTCGGACGAGATGGTGACCACCGTGCCGCCGCCCGAGCGCACCAGGGGCAGCACGTCCTGCAGGACGGCGAGCGGGGCGACGGCATTGACGGCCAGCACGGCGGTCAGGTCGCCCGGGGGGTACGCGGCGAGCGGCGGCAACGGCGTCGGGCCGAGCGCGCTCGCGTTGGCGATGTAGAGGTCGAGGCGGCCGGCCGATCGCACGGCGGCGGCCAGGTCGGCGCGGTGCGCGGCGTCGGCGACGTCGCCGGGGATCGCGGTCGCGGCGTCACCCAGCGGGTGCAGGGCCGCGCGCAGGCGGTCGCCGTTGCGGGCGTCCGCGATCACCCGCCAGCCGTCGTGGACGAGCTGCCGGGTCAGCGCCAGCCCGAGACCCAGCGACGCGCCGGTGACCAGGGCGACCGGTGCGGTGTCGGTTCGTTCAGCCATGCGGCCATGCTGCAACTTCAAGTGGGCTTGAGGTCAACGGACGCTTCCGGCGGCCATCACCCAGCGGTAGGCCCCGTTCGATATGTATCGACGTCCGTCACTTTCTCGCTACCGTTCTGTCCGGGTAACCGCCCCCGACACAGACAGGACGACCGCATGCGTAACCTCGCCCGGACACTCCTCACCGCCCTGACCGTCGCCGCCGCCGGCCTGCTCGCCCCGGCCGCCGCCGTCGCCGCACCGGCCCCCGAGCCACCCAGCACCCGGATCGTCAACGGCCGGCCCGCCACCCAGAACTACTCGTTCATGGTGTACGTGTCGGGCTGCACCGGCTCCCTCATCAAGGCCAACTGGGCCGTCACCGCGCGGCACTGCCCGACCCCCAGCTCGGTACGGGTCGGCAGCATCGACCGCTCCAGCGGCGGCACCGTGGTCAGCGTGCGGCGGGCCGTGAACCACCCGCGCATCGACGTCAAGCTCCTCGAGCTGGCCTCGTCGGTGAGCTACGCCCCGGCGCCGATCCCGACCACCTCCGGTGCGGTCGGCACCGCGACCCGCATCATCGGCTGGGGTCAGACCTGCCCGACCCGCGGCTGCGGCTCCACCCCGCGGATCGCCAACGAGCTGGACACCTCGATCGTCTCGGACAGCCGCTGCTACGGCATCAACGGCCCGTACGAGATCTGCACCAACAACACCAACGGCAACGCCGGCGCCTGCTACGGCGACTCCGGCGGGCCGCAGGTGCGGTCGGTCAGCGGCCGCTGGGTGCTGATCGGCGTGACCAGCCGGGCCGGCAACAACAGCTCCACCTGCGCGACCGGGCCGTCCATCTACGGTGACCTGCCCTCCATCCGGACCTGGGTCAACCAGCAGGTCGGCGGGCTGCCCGCCGCCGGACCGCGCCCGGACCCGGGCCGGCGCGACCCAGGTCGCGCCGGCCCGCCGTGCTGAGAGGATGTCGGGCATGAAGATCCTCCTGCCCGACAGCATCGACCTCGACCTGCCCGCGGAGATCGAGGGCATCGTCTACGCCATCGATGAGCCGGTCCCGGCCCAGCACACCGACGCCGAGGCCCTGGTGGTGTGGGGCAACCCGGCCGGGCAGTTGCGTGATGCGGCCGAGCGGCTGACCCGGCTGCGCTGGGTGCAGACGCTGGCGGCCGGACCGGACGCGGTGCTGGCCGCCGGCTTCCGGCCGGAGGTGGTGATCACCGGCGGTACGGGGCTGCACGACGTCACCGTCGCCGAGCACGCGCTGGCCCTCACGCTCGCCGCGGCGCGCCGGCTGCACCTGCTCGTCCGGGCCCAGATCGGGCACCGGTGGGCGGCCGAGTGGGGTGGCATCCAGCCGGTTCACGAGAGCGGCACGTTCCGGACCCTGCGCGACGCGCGGGTGGCCGTCTGGGGGTTCGGCGGCATCGCCGCCACGCTCGCGCCGCTGCTCGCCGCGCTCGGCGCCCGGGTCACCGGGATCGCCCGGACCGCGGGCGAGCGGCACGGATTTCCGGTGGTCACCGCCGGCGACCTGCCCGACCTGCTGCCGGCCACGGACATCCTGATCATGGTCCTGCCGGCGACGCCGGCCACCGAGCGTGCGCTGAACGCCGATGTGCTGGCGTTGCTGCCGGCGCACGCCTGGCTGGTGAACGTCGGCCGCGGTGCCACCGTGGACGAGGCCGCCCTGCTCGACGCCCTCCGCGGCGGGCGCCTGGCCGGAGCCGCGCTCGACGTGTTCGAGACCGAGCCATTGCCGGCCGGCTCCGGGCTGTGGGACCAACCGGACGTCATCATCAGCCCGCACGCGGCCGGCGGCCGGCCGATCGGGGCGGCGGAACGGATCGCGCGGAACGTCGCCGCCCTCCGCGCCGGCGCCGACCTGCACCACGTCGTCGAACGCTGACCCGCACGGCGCCTGTCGTACACTCTGCCTGCCCTGCGCTTGTGACAGGAGAGTTCACCGTTGCTCAACCGCGCTACGACGTTCGCCAAGCACCACACGCCCAACTCGGTCCGGGTGGTGGCGCGACGATGGGTGCTCGACGCGCACAACGCCCGGGTGCGGCTCACCACCCCGGTCACGTCGCGGTGCGAGTTCCCCAACATCTACCACTGCACGGTCCGCAAGACCGCCAGTCAGTGGATCAAATCGCTGCTCAGCGACCCGGTCGTCTACCGGTATTCCGGCTTGCTGCTGTTCGATCCGAGGCCGTACAAGTGGCGGCCGCCGAATGCCGTCCCGACCGGTCGCGCGGTCTCCACGCTGTTCGTCTCCCGGCCCGCCTTCGACAAGATCGCCAAGCCGGAGCGATACCGGGCGTTCTTCATCGTCCGCGATCCGCGCGACATCGTCGTGTCCAGCTATTTCTCCCAGCGGACGTCACACACGCCGATGGGCGACATCCCCACGGTCCGGCCGATCCTGCAGCAGAGGTCCAAGCAGGACGGCCTGCTCTACATGATCGAGAACCTGGCCGGGAAGGGCGTGTTCAAGTCGCTCCGGTCCTGGCAGACGGCACCGGCCTCGGACTCCGTGCGGCTGTTCCGATACGAGGACCTGACCGGGGAGCGGCAGGCCGAGGAGGTGGACCGGTTGATGCGCCACTGCGGCATCACCCTCCCGTCCGGCGAACTCGAGGCCCTGCTGACCCGGTACAGCTTCTCCAACATGCGGCGCGATCGGCAGACCGTCGGCCAGCTCTCGCACTACCGCGCCGGCAAGGCCGGTGACTGGCAGAACCACTTCGACGACGAGGTCTACGACGCGTTCACCGCGGCGGCGGGCGATCTGGTCGAGGTTCTCGGTTATCCGCCGCGGGATCGGACGCCGCTGGGATAAGGCAGAACTCGTTACCCTCTGGGTCCCGCATCACCAGCCAGACGTCGCCCGCTTCGCGCACCTCG
The DNA here is from genome assembly GCA_035685405.1 of Actinoplanes sp. Taxonomy (GTDB): domain Bacteria; phylum Actinomycetota; class Actinomycetes; order Mycobacteriales; family Micromonosporaceae; genus Actinoplanes. Next base: position 18,992 of record DASSAL010000184.1, read on the forward strand.
GTGACGTGCGAGCCGCCCAGCTCCCGCACCCGCCGTGCCGCGGCCGGCAGGTCCGGCACGTTGACGTCCAGGTGGATCCGGACCTTGTCCCGGTTGCGTTCGGGGACCGGCTGGAAGACCAGCTCGGGCGCACCCGCCGGCGGGCGCTGCACCGCCACGAAGGTGCCCTCCCGCGGGCGCACCGCCAGCCCGAGCAGCGCCGCCCAGAAGTGGGCCAGGCGGACCGGGTCGACGGCGTCGATGGTCACCGACGCCACCCACCCGATCCCGCCGGGCGCGATCGCGCCGGTCCGCGCCGTGGCCGGGCGGATCCGTGCCGCCCGCGCGAGCCACTCGGCGAGCAGGGCGCGAAGGAGGTCCGGCTGCTCGTGGGGCAGAGCGTGCCCCGCGTGGTCGACCACGGCGAGCGAGGCGTGCGGGTAGTGGCCGACCAGGTCGGTGGCGGCGGCATAACCGACCGTGGAGTCCAGGCGACCCGCCACCACCAGCACCGGACCCGCGTAGGGCGGCCCGTCGTCGGGGGTGAGCGTCCACCGTTCGCCGATCCGTTCCAGGGCGGCCTGGTCGGCGAGCGCGGCGCCCGGGGCGACGTACCGTTCGTACCGGTCGAGCATCTCCGGGGTCTGGATCACGAAGTAGCTCCGGAAGTCGTCGTCACCGATCCCGCCCGACCCGGCGACCACGCGGTGCGGCGGGATGTCGCGCACGTCCGGCAGCAACGGGCATACCAGCGCCAGCCCCGCGACCTGCGCCGGGCGCCTCGCCGCCATGGCCTGCGCGTAGTAGGCGCCCGCCGAGTGCCCGACGAGCAGGTGCTCGGTCCCGCCGGTGACCTCGCCGGCGAAGGCCAGCAGCGTGTCCAGGACGTCGTCGGCGCTGCGCAGCGTCTCCGGGGCCGGGGTCCGGCCCATGCCCGGCAGGTCCGGATAGATCCGCCGCAGCGGTGCGCCGTCGAGCAGCGGCTCGAAGCACGCCTCGGCCTCGCGGTGATCGACGCCGGCGCCGTGCAGGATGAGCACGGGCCGGCCGGTGCCGTGCTCGACGTAGTGGGCCACCCGCGCAGGCTAGCCGACGAGGTGCCGCATGCGGGGGTAGCGTGCACGCATGGGCTCGCGACACGTCGACACCCCGGCCGACCTGGCCAAGCGGCTCGACGCCACCGGGTACCTCAGCGACACCGGCCTGGCGACGGCGGCCTTCCTGGCGCTGCGCATGGCCCGCCCGCTGTTCCTCGAGGGTGAGGCCGGCGTCGGCAAGACCGCCCTGGCCCATGCCCTGGCCGAGCTGCTCGACGTGCCGCTGATCCGGTTGCAGTGCTACGAGGGCATCGACGCCGCCCAGGCGCTCTACGACTGGGATTTCCCGCGGCAGCTGCTGCACCTGCGCGCCGTCGAGGCGTCCGGCCGGTACGACGCCGAGCGGGTGGAGGCGGAGCTGTACGACCGCCGGTTCCTGATCGCCCGGCCGCTGCTGCGGGCCATCGAGATCGGGGACGCCGTCCTGCTGGTCGACGAGGTGGACCGCGCCGACGACGAGTTCGAGGCGTTCCTGCTGGAGGTGCTCAGCGAGTTCAGCATCTCGATCCCGGAGATCGGCACCGTCCGGGCCGCCGTCCCGCCGGTCGTGGTGGTCACCAGCAACCGCACCCGGGAGGTGCACGACGCGCTGAAGCGCCGGTGCATCTACCACTGGCTGGACCACCCCGGATTCGACCGCGAGGTGGCCATCATCCGGCGCCGGCTGCCCGCGGCGACCGAGCGACTGGCCGACGGCGTCGCCGCCGCGGTGCAGCGGCTGCGTGGGCAGGACCTGATCAAGCCGCCGGGGGTGGCCGAGTCGCTGGACTGGGCGCGCGCCCTGCTGGAGCTGGGCGCCCGCGAGTTCGATCCGGAGCTGGCGGCGGCCAGCCTGGGCGCGGTGCTGAAGTATCAGGAGGACGCCGGCCGGGCCCGCGACGTGCTCCGGCCATGATCGAAGCGGTGGTCGGATTCGCGCGTACCCTGCGGTCGGCCGGCCTGCCGGTCACCACCGACCGGATGCTCAGCATGATGAGCGCGCTCGACCAGCTCGGCGTGGAGGACATCTACTGGGCCGGCCGGCTCACCCTGTGTGCGGGGCCGGACGACATCCGCCGGTTCGATCAGGTGTTCGCCGCGTACTTCCTGGGCGACCGGCCGCCGGTCCGCCCGGTGCCCAGGAGCACTGTCGCGGTGGGGTCCGCCGCCCGGCCGGCGGCGGACAGCGCCGCCACCGACGACGTCCGGGCCGGCGCGCTGAACGCGAGCGACCGGGAGGTGCTGCGGCACCGCGACGTGACCCGGTTGACGCTCGCCGAACGTGACCAGGTGCGCCGGTTGCTCGCCGTGCTGAACCCGGTCGGGCCGCTGCGCCGGTCGCGCCGGTTCGCCCGGGCCCGCCGCGGTCCGGTCGACGAGCACCGGACCGTCCGGCAATTGCTCCGCGGCGGCGGCGAACCGGCGCGGCTGCTGCACCACCGGCACCGGCACCGGCCCCGCCGGCTGGTGTTCCTGCTCGACGTGAGCGGCTCGATGGCGCCGTACGCCGATGCCCTGCTGCGCTTCGCCCATGTCGCGGTGCGCCGGCGTACCGGGACCGAGGTGTTCACCATCGGCACCCGGCTCACCCGGATCAGCCGCGAACTGCGCCGCCGGGACGCGGACCTGGCGCTGTCCGCCGTGGCGCGAACCGTGCCGGACTGGTCTGGCGGCACCCGGCTCGGCGAGCTGCTGCGCGCGTTCCTGGATCGCTGGGGCCAGCGTGGCACCGCGCGCGGCGCGGTCGTCGTGGTGGCCAGCGACGGCTGGGAGCGGGGCGACCCGCAGGTGCTCGGCGAGCAGATGGCCCGGCTGCACCGGCTGGCCCATCGGGTGGTCTGGGTCAACCCGCACCGCGGCAAGCCCGGGTTCGCGCCGCTGGCCGCGGGGCTGGTGGCCGCGTTGCCGCACGTCGACGACTTCGTCTCCGGGCACAGCCTGGCGGCGTACGAGGAACTCGCCATCGTCCTGTCCACGGACCCCGCGTGACCAGCCTGCCCCGATATCTGCTCGTCCGCGGGTGGCGGCACGTCCGTGCGTGTGGGTCGCGGCTCAGACCAGGTGGTGCTCGAAGGCGAACGCGGCTGCCGCGGTCCGGGACCCGACGTCGAGCTTGGCGAAGATGTTCGACAGATGCCGGGCGACCGTCTTCTCCGACAGCACCAGCACCGCCGCGATCTCGGGGTTGCTCTTGCCCGTGGCGACCAGCCGCAGCACTTCGATCTCACGGGGACTCAAGCCGCCGGGCGCCCGCGTATCTCCCAGCAGCACGGCGACATCGTGCGCGGCCGGTACGGCACCGAGATCCACAAACGCCCTCCGTGCCTCCGCCAGATCGGCCACCGCCGACTCGGCGTCACCGAGGAGCCGGAGCGCACGTCCGATCAGCACGCGACACCGGGCCACCTCGTACGGCGCGGGCAGACGGGCCCAGGCGTCGGCAGCGCTCCGGGCAGCCGCGAGCGCGTCCTCGGCCTCGGCACGCGCGACGGCGACCGATGCTCTGGCGTACTCGCCGGCCGCTTGGAGCGCGGTGCAGCCGAAGGCCGATCCGAACCCGCAGAGCTGGTTTGTCAGGGATGCCGCGTCGTCGGTCTCCCCCACCTCTATCAGCACGTCGACAGCGCTCGGCAGCACCTGCGATCGGTGCACGGGATCCTGCACCTCGGCCACCACGCGGTGGATCGCAGCCGACGCCGCATCCGGCCGGCCGCGAGCCAGCCACAGCAGCGCCCGGCCGGGCTGAGCCGGGTGGCCGTACTCGGCTGCCTCCGTGTAGGCGGCCTCGGCCGCGTCGTACTCTCCGCGGATGCGCAGCGCCTCGCCACGCTCGTAATGGGCCTGTCCGACTGCGGGACTTCCCCCGGCCGCGGCATACCGCCCGGCCGCATGTTCGAGCTCGCTGATCGCGTCACGGTAGGCGCCGTGCAGTCGCATCAATTGGCCACGGTGGACCGCGCACTGACCGGTGAACGCGACCAGGCCGGGCTGGCTGTCGCACCAGTTGGTCAGCGCGTGGGTCCACTCTCCCATCCGGCCGAAGTCCGAGATCTGTTGGCAGGCTTCGACACACGAGCAGTAGATCACCCCTGAGAGGATGGGTGAGACCTCCCCGGCCAGGACCGAGACCATCGCCTCGTCCAGGAGGCGCAGCCCGTCGGCGACCTCACCCGAGAAGATCGTCAGCCGGCCCTCGACGTGGAGGCCCATGGTGGTCAGGTCGGGGTCGCCAAAGCGTCGGCCGTACTCGGTCACCTTCGGCGCGGTGGCGACTGCCTCCGCCATCTCCCCTTTCGCGATGTGCCCGAACGTGGCCCGTTCGAGCAGATAGCCGCGCTCCACCACGTCCTCCGCGACTCGCTCAAGCAGCCGCTCGCCCCGGGCCAGCCAACCGTTGCCAATTGCCGCCTCCCCGCCCTGCCACAGGGTCATCGCCAGCCAGTACGCCGCGCGGACCGCTCCCAGCGTGTCGTTTTCCTCGAGCTCGGCCTGGTAGGCGCGCTGCAACGCCTGGACGCAGTCGTTGCGGCGGCCCAGGAGGAACGCGGTGATCGCCAGGGCGGCGAAGTCGTCGGCCCGCAGGTGGGTGTCGTCCAGGTCCGACAGTGCGCGGTACGCCGCCACCCACTCGCGGCGCTCGTAGGCTTCACGGGCCCGGTGCAGATCGTCGACCACGCTCATCGCGCACCACCTCGATTCGAGGCTAGTAGTTCGCGTCGTCAGGCGGCAGCGGGAGCACGGACCGCCGTCCGAGCTGCGATCCGGTCAGCCAGGTACGCCGCGTCGCGGCCCACGCCGTTGACCTCGCCCGAGGCGAAGCAGTACTGGAAGGCCAGGCCGCAGAAGTAGAGGCCCGGCACCGAGTCCACGACGCCGCGGTATTCCACCGGCCAGCCGTCCTCGATCGGCAGCGGGAGGTCGATCCAGTCGTAGACCTGCCG
>DASSAL010000185.1:0-3128 GCA_035685405.1 Actinoplanes sp.
GAGGCTGACGACACGATGGTGCTGCCGCGGGCCCCGGAGGCGGACGCGCCCACCCCGGCCGGCACCGACAGCCTGCGCGCGATCCGCGGCATCGGCCCCGCCATCGAGCGCACCCTGCACGAGCTGGGCATCACCACCTACCAGCAGATCGCCGACCTGCACGGCGAGCAGCTGACGGCGGTCCGGCGCCGGCTGGAGGCGTTCAGCGCCCGGATCGAGCGGGAGGACTGGGCCGGGCAGGCGCGCGAGCTGCACCGGCGGAAGTACGGCGACTAGGGCCTGTCCCGCGGATCATGTGGTGGGGTCGCGGAGCCAGATGCGGATCGAGGCGATGTCGATGGTTCCGCGGAAGATGTAGTCGCGTTTGTCGGTGCGGGTGGCGACTGCCCGGTGGTTCTTGAGTTTGTTGATCGCACGTTCTACGACGTTGCGCTGCCGGTAGGTCTCGGCGTCGAAGCGGGGTGGCCGCCCGCCCCGACTACCGCGGCCAGCTCGGTTACGGACCTGGTCGGCCGGCTCCGGGATGACCGCCCGGATCCGGCGGCGCCGCAGCTCAGCGCGGATCGAACGGCTGGAGTAGGCCTTGTCGCCGAGTACTGTGCCGGGGCGGGTTCGGGGCCGGCCCGGGCCACGGCGGCCGATCCTGATCCGACCCACCAGAGCGGCGAAGGCCAGCGAGTCGTGGCGATGACCCGCGGTGGTGATCCGGGCGATCGGCCGGCAGCGCCGGTCAGCGACCAGGTGGATCTTGGTGGTCAGCCCGCCCCGGGACCGGCCCAACGCCTCGCGACTGGGCCGGCGGGCACGATCCTTGTGATTCGACCCCGCCCCCTGTGTCCAACTCCAGCGGCGCGACGACCTCCGCGGGAACGTCCGCCGGAAGGGCGTGCCGGGCACCGGCGGCGTGCTGGTGCGCACGCACCACCCCGGAATCGACCGCCACCGTCCAGTCCGCGCCCTGCCCGGCGTCGGCGTCCCGGCGCAACTCAGCGAGGATCCGCTCCCACGTGCCGTCGCCGGACCAGCGCCGATGCCGGTTATAGACGGTCTTCCAATGCCCGTACTGCGGTGGCAGATCCCGCCACGGCACCCCGCACCGGGTCCGCCAGAACACCCCGTTGAGCACCTGCCGATGATCGGCCCAGCGGCCACCACGCCGCGGAGCCCGATCCGGCAGCAACGGCTCCAACCGAGCCCACTCCGCGTCAGACAGATCATGGCGATCGAGCACCAGCCCGATCTACCGCACCCACCCCAGGAGATCCACGGGACACGCCCTAGGAGACCCCAGAACAATCCGCGCGGCTTGACCTGTTGATCTTCCCGGTTCGGGATGATCTTGAGGTGCAGGGGCGTTCGGATTCGCAGCGCGAGTTGCTTGATGTGGAGTCGGTGGCCGGGCATCTGCTGAAGGCGGGCAGCGTGTTCGCGTTCCTGGCCGGGCACCGTCGGGAGCTGTTCCCGGACGCGATGTTCACCGACCTGTTCCCGTCCGGGCGGGGCCGGCCGAGTGTGCCGGCCGATGTGATGGCCGCAGTGATCCTGTTGCAGGCGCTGCACGGGTTGTCCGATGCCGAGACGGTGGACGCGGTCACCTATGACCTGCGGTGGAAGGCGGCGTGCGGGGTGGCGGTCACTGCGGTCGCGTTCCACCCGACCACGTTGACCTACTGGCGCCGCCGGCTGGCCGCCTCGGACCGACCGAACCGGATCTTCGAGGCCGTGCGGGCGGTGGTGATGCAGACCGGGGTGCTGACCGGCAGGACACGCCGGGCGCTGGATTCCACGGTGCTCGATGACGCGGTCGCCACCCAGGACACGGTGACCCAGCTGATCGCCGCGGTCCGCCGGGTGGCCCGCGAGGTCCCCGGCGCCGCTGCGGTGGCCGCCGAGCAGTGCACCGCACACGACTACCGCAGCTCCAGCAAGCCGGTGATCGCCTGGGACGACGAGCAGGCCCGCGCCGGGCTGGTTGACGCGCTGGTCGGCGACGCGCATCGGCTGCTCGGGCACCTGCCCGAGCAGGAGCTGGACCCGAAGGCGGCCGAGGCGGTGGCGCTGCTGGCGCTGGTCGCCGGCCAAGACGTCGAACCGGAGAACGGCTCCGACGACACCGACGGCCGGTGGCGGATCGCCCGCCGGGTCGCCGGCGACCGGGTGATCAGCACCGTGGACCCCGAGGCCCGGCACGCGCACAAGACCGTCACCCGCCGCCAGGACGGGTTCAAAGCCCACCTCGCCATCGAGCCGGACACCGGCATCATCACCGACTGCACGCTGACCAAAGCGGCCGGGGTGGCCGCGGACGGGCAGCCGGTCAGCGAAGCCCGCACCGGCCTGGACCTGCTCGCCGGCGAGACCGAGCCGGTCACGGTGCTCGCCGACTCCGCCTACGGCTCTGGCGAGTTCAGAGCCGAACTCGCCGATCGCGGCCACACCGACCGGGTCAAACCCGCCCCCACCCGGGCCGCAGTGCCCGGCGGCTTCACCGTCGACGACTTCACCGTCGACCCCGCCGCCGGCACCGCCACCTGCCCGAACGGCCTGACCCGCAAGATCAGCCGGGCCGGCTACGCCACCTTCGGCGCCGCCTGCACCCGCTGCCCGCTACGAACCCACTGCACCCGCAGCCGCGACGGCAAGAGCCTGAAGATCCGACCACACGACGCGATCCAACGCGCCGCCCGCCGCGCCGCCCGCGACCGGAACTGGCAGATCGAATACCGGCAACACCGGCCCATGGCCGAACGCACCATCGCCTGGCTCGTACGCGGCAACCGCAAACTCCGCTACCGCGGCGTCACCCCCAACAACCACTGGCTGCACCACCGCGCCGCAGCGCTCAACCTACGCCGAATGGTCACCCTCGGCCTCACCCGCCACCACCACACCTGGGCACTGACCTAAGCCCAGACCAGCAACCCCACCCCCACCCAGACACCCCACCGGCAACCGGCGGCCCACCCCACCACCCCGCCACACCACCGACCCCCAACCGGGCCGTTATTCAGGAGTCTCCTAGGGCGGGGTGCCCCGGCCGGCGGCGGACAGCCGGAGCCGGCCGGCCTCGCGGTACAGCCGCGCGGGACCGCCGTCGCGCAACGCCTCCACCGCCGCGTGGCGGTAGT
>DASSAL010000186.1:0-3131 GCA_035685405.1 Actinoplanes sp.
CGGAATGAGCGCCGAGAACAGGAACCGCAGCAGCACCGCCGAGGTGATCGCGGCGTTCCGGTCACCGCTGGTGTCCGCCACCTCCCGGTCGAACAGCTCGCGCAGCGGGGTCCCGCTGGTGATCTGCGCGGCCACCACCGAGCCGGCACTGGTGCCCACGTACAGGTCGGCGGTGGAGAGGTCGACGTCCAGCTCGGCGAGCCCGTACATCAGCCCGATCTCCCAGGCGACGCCGGTGACGCCGCCGCCGCCCAGCACCACGGCGCTGCCATCGGGGTTCATCAGCACATCAAAGCATGGCCGATCGTCACCACTGCACGGCATTGCTGGCCGTACCGATGACCAGCGGGGTGTCCGGGACGACGATCCGGTACGTGGCCCCGGCGGCCGGCTTCTTCACGGTGTAGCGGCTGGTCGCTCGGTAGGTGGTCACGGTGGTCCAGGCCCCGCCGTCGAGGCGCTGGAGCCGGACGGTCTGCCCGGCCACCCCGGTGAGGGTCGCGATCAGCTGGCGCGACGACCGGCGCTCCATGGCGGCCACCGCCTGCACCGTGGTGGAGTACGTCGGCGAGGTCACCGCGTTCGAGGTCTTGGTCGCGGTAGCCACCAGGTAGAGCCGGCGCGGCGCGGTTGCGGTGTGCTTGGCGAGCACCGTGCCGGTGGCCGAGGTCGTGGTGTTGGAGCACCGGAAGGTGGCGGCGCCGTTGTCGGCGGTGCACACCTGCACCGGCTGGCGGGCCCACGGCACACCGCCGGCCGTGACGGTGAACGTGGTGCGGACCACGGTGCCGTAGTCCACCAGTCGCGACGACCCGTCCGAGGTGATCACCGGGGTGACCTTCACGATCGGCGGCGGCGTGGTCTTCGTCGGGGTCGGCGTGGCCGGCTTGGTGGTCGGGGTGACGGTCGGCTTGGTGGTCGGGGTGGCGGTCGGCGTGGTGGTGGGCGGCGTGGCCGGGGCGGGCGTGGTCGTCGGCGGGACGGACGGGGACGTCGGCGCGGTGCTCGGCGTGGCGAGGGTGGCCAGCGCGGCGACGGCGTTGATCCGGCCGTACCCGTAGTCGGCGTCCTTGCCGGCCGTACCCAGGTCGACGGCGGAGCTCTGCATCGCCTGCTCGATCCGGTCCGGGTTCGCCGTGGGGTCGTACGCCTTGAGCAGCGCGGCCAGCGCGGCCACGTGCGGCGCCGCCATCGAGGTGCCGTTCATCGAGACGTATCGGCCGCCCGGGTAGGTGCTGATGATGCCCGAACCGGGCGCAGCCAGGTCGACATAGCTGCCCTGGTTGGAGTAAAAGGCGTAGGTGTCGCTGGAGTCGGTGGCGGCCACCGCGACCACGCCCGGATCGGCGCCGGGGTAGTTGGTGGGGCTGCCCTTCTCGCGCGAGTTGCCCGCCGAGGCGATCACCACGACCCCCTTGGCCCGGGCGTACGCGATCGCGTTGGTCAGCGCGCTGACCTGGACCGTCGAGCCCAGCGACATGTTGATGATCTGGGCACCGTGGTCGGCCGCCCAGGTAACGCCGGTGGCCACCGCCGAACTGGAGCCGCTGCCGCTGGCGCCCAGCACGCGGACCGGCAGGATCCGGGCGTGCGGGGCGAACCCGCTGACGCCCACGTTGTTGCCGGTGAGCGCGGCGACGGTGCCGGCCACGTGGGTGCCGTGACCGTTCGGGTCGGTGCCGGTACCGGTGGTGCCGGCCACCAGGTCGATGCCGGGCAGCACCTGACCGGCCAGATCCGGGTGCGCCGCGTCCACGCCGCTGTCGATCACCGCGACGGTGACGCCGGTGCCGGTGGAGGTGGCCCAGGCGGCCGGCGCCTGGATCCGGGCCAGATCCCACTGCGAGGCCCGGTACGGGTCCGTCCCGGTGGGCGCGTCCAGCGCGTACACCGGGGCGTCCAGCTCGACGGCCACCGCACCCGGCGCGTCCTGCCCGGCCCGGATCAGCCGCTCGGCGGCGGCCCGGTCGATGGCCGTACGGCTGGAGACCACCGGGCGGCCGTCCTCGTCCAGCGCCGTGGTCACCACGGTGACCGGCTGGGCGGCGGTCACGGTGGCCGGCAGCATGGCGGCGGGTTCGGTGTCGAGCCCTCGTGAGACCGGCGTCCAGGCCGCACCTTCGGTGGTGAGTGGTACGACCAGCGCGGCGGCGGCGGTACCGGCGGCGAGCGCGCCCACGACGGTACGACGGAGCTGGCGGCTCATGGGGGGCCTCCCGGGGGTCGGGTCTGTGTCGGGAGGCTCCATCGGCCGCGGTCCCCGGGGCTGAAGGAGTTCTCGATATAAGTCCGCTATGTCCGGATCTCTGAAACCATGGGGTTTCGGGGTTCGCCCCCACTGCGGGGCGACCCAGTCGAGACCCCGTGAAGGACTGAACATGAGCGATGCAAGGCACGACGACCCTGCCCGCACCAGCCGCCGGCGCCGGCAGGCCGTCGTCGGCGCGGTCGGCCTCGCTGCGGTGCTGAGCGGCGCTGCCGTCCTGGTCACCGGGCCGCTGACCGGCGACGACACGACCACCACCCGGACCACCGGAGCCGATGCGCCGAGCGCGGCCGGTGGGCCGGAATCGCCGCCGCGGTCCGCCGCACCGTCCGCCGGACCGGCCACGCCGGCCGGGTCGGCGTCCGCGGCCGTCCGGGGCACGTCGCCCGGGTCCACCGGGAACACCACCGCCCCGCCGCTGAGCAAGGCCACCGAGGAGCGCATCAAGGCGGCGCGGGAGGCGGCCCGCAAGGACGGCCACCCGGTCCGGCGCCCGGTCCCGCAGGCCACGCTGGCGGCCGTTCCGGAGGTGACGGTCACCAACTCCGGTTCGCTGCGGCAGGACCGTGGCACCATGCGCGTGGTGTCCGGCCGTGGCGACCTGACCGGCTACCGGGAGCTGGGCTGGGTGTCCGGCGACGGTGAAGCGGTCGGCAACGCCCGGTGCAGCCAGACCTTCCGGTTCGCCCAGGAGGAGAAGCCGTCCCGCAAGGCCAATCTGCTGGTGTGCTGGCGGACCAGCGCGGCCAAGAGCGTGTACACCGTCACCGTGAACATCGACGGCAAGCCGTCGAAGCAGAAGAGCGTGGCGGCCATCGAGACCGAGTGGGCCCGGCTGGGCTGAGACCATCACCAACGGCGGCGG
>DASSAL010000187.1:0-14161 GCA_035685405.1 Actinoplanes sp.
GAATGGTCCGGCGATCCGCATCCGCGGCAGTGCCGGCCAGGCGGTGGCGTCCCGAGCCGGCCCGGCGGCAGCGTCCCGGAATGGCCCGGCGGCAGCGTCCCGGAATGGCCCGGCAGCGTCACGGAATGGCCCGGCAGCGTCACGGAATGGCCCGGCGGCGGCGTCCCGCAGCCGGGCCACCCGGTCGGGCACGCCGCCGAGGTCCCAGACCCAGGCGATGCCGCCGGCCCGCACGGTGGCCAGGTCGGCCAGCGCCGAGTGCACGTGCGCGTCGCCCAGGCCGGGCAGCAGGGTCCCGGGCAGCTTACGGCGGCGGGCGCCGACCGGTACGGCGGACACCGGCACCGGCCCGCCCGCCGCGCCGCCGTGGTCCGGGCCGCCGCCGGAGATCAGCTTGACGGCACCGGGGCCGCGCAACCGACCGTCCCACCACACCGAGTCAGCCACCAGCCAGCCGGCCGGCTCGGTCGTCACCGCTCCTTCTCCGCCAGGTCCCGCAGGATCGCCAGCCCCCGGTAGACCTCGCCGAAGCTGGTGCTCAGCGGCGCCAGGCCGACCCGGATGCCGTCCGGGCGGCGGTAGTCCGGCACCACTCCGGCGGCCCACAGCGGCTCCAGGAACTGGTCGAACCCGGACCGGCTCAGCGTCACGTGGCCACCCCGCCGGTCCGGTTCGCGTGGGCCGGCGACGGTCACCCCGAGCGGTGCCAGCCACTCGTCGGCGATCTCCAGCACGTATCCGGTGAGCCGGAGCGATTTGGCCCGGACCGCGGCGATCCCAGCCTCGGCGAGCATGTCCAGGGCGGCCCACAGCGGGACCATGGCCAGGATCGGCGGGGTGCCGCTGAGCAGCGCTCGGACGCCGGGCGCGAACTCGTGCCGCGGGCCCATCTCGAACGACGCCCGGTGCCCCATCCAGCCCCGGATCGGCTGGCGCAGCTCATCCTGCAATCCGGTCCGCAGGTAGGCGAACGCGGGCGCCCCCGGCCCGCCGTTGAGGTACTTGTACGTGCACCCGACCGCCAGATCCACGCCCCACTCGTCCAGGGCCAGCGGCACCGACCCGGCGGAGTGGCTGAGGTCCCACATCATCAGCGCCCCGGCGTCGTGCGCGACCCCGGTGATCGCCGGGCCGTCGGCGATATAGCCGGACCGGTACGCCACGTGGCTGAACAGCACCAGCGCGGTGTCCTCGGCCACCGCGCCGGCCACCTGGTCGGTGCGGATCCCGGCGGCCGGGTCGGTCTCGATCCAGCGCAGGGTGAGCCCTCGTTCGGCGGCGATGCCTTCCAGCACGTACCGGTCGGTCGGGAAGTTGTCGGTGTCGAGCACGATCACCCGGCGGCCGGGGCGGGCGTCCACCGCGGCCCGGGCGAGCTTGTAGAGCAGCACCGTGGTGGAGTCGGCGACCACCACCTGACCGGCCCCCGCGCCCAGCGCCACCGCGCCGAGCCGGTCGCCCAGCCGCAGCGGCCACTCCAGCCAGCCGTCGGTCCAGCCCTGGATGAGCCGGCCCGCCCATTGTCCGCGGATGAACTCGTCCATCTGCCGGGCGGTGGCCTTGGGCGGCCGGCCGAGCGAGTTGCCGTCCAGGTACGCCACCACGTCACCGGGCAGAAAACGGTCGCGGAAGTGCGCCAGCGGATCCGCGGCGTCCAGATCCGCCGCGCGGGCGAGCAGATCCGTCACCGCACCACTCCGATTTCGGTACGCACCGCGTACAGCTCCGGGAAGAAGGTCAGGTCGAGGGCCTTGCGCAGGAACGCGACGCCGCTGGAGCCGCCGGTGCCGCGCTTGAACCCGATGGTGCGTTCCACGGTCTTGAGGTGCCGGAACCGCCAGAGCTGGAAGTTCTCCTCCAGGTCGACGAGTTCCTCGCAGGTCTCGTACGCCTCCCAGTACTTCTCCGCGTGCTGGTAGATGGTGGCGAACACCGGCACCAGGTCGGGGTTGAAGGCGTACGGCAGGGTGACGTCGCGCTGCAGGATCTCTACCGGCACGTCATGGCCGTGCCGATGCAGGTAGCGCAGGAACTCGTCGTAGATGCTGGGCGCCTCGAGCGCCTCGGTGAGCAGCGCGTGCGCGGCCGGGTCGTCGTCGAAGACCGACAGCATCCGGCGGTCCTTGTTGCCGAGGGTGAACTCGACCGCGCGGTACTGGTACGACTGGAAACCCGAGGAGGTGCCGAGGAAGCTGCGGAACTGGGCGTATTCACTCGGGGTCAGGGTGGCCAGCACCGACCACTGCTCGGTGAGGCAGCGCTGGATGTGTTTCACCCGGGCCAGGCCCTTGAGCGCCGGCCGCAGCTCGTTCGCGGCCAGCTGCCGGCGGACCGCCTGCAACTCGTGCAGTACCAACTTGAGCCACAGCTCGGAGGTCTGGTGCTGGAGGATGAACAGCAACTCGTCGTGGTGCTCGGGCACGCTGACCGGATGTTGCGCGGAGAGGATCTGGTCCAGGTGCAGATAACGGCCGTAGGACAGATTGACCGTGAAGTCGCGGACGATGCCGTCCTCGAGCGGGCGTTCGTTGCTGGTCGTCACCCCTCCAGGCTAGATCGGCCGCGGTCCGCAAGGACAGTCAACAAACCGTCCACTACTGCAAGGGACAGTTCTGCTTTTGCAGGAAGTTGACGTAGGATTCCGCCGTGACCAAGCGTCTGGCCGAGGTGGCCAAGAAGGCCGGCGTCAGCGAAGCGACCGTCAGCCGGGTGCTCAACGGCCGCAGCGGTGTCTCCGAGTCCACCCGCGCCTCCGTGCTCACCGCGCTGGACGTGCTGGGCTATGAGCGGCCGACGAAGCTGCGCGGCGAGCGCGGCCGGCTGGTCGGGCTGGTGCTGCCCGAGTTGCAGAACCCGATCTTCCCGGCACTCGCCGAGGTGGTCACCGCCAGCCTGGCGCAGCGCGGTTTCACGCCGGCCCTGTGTGCCCGGACGATCGGCGGTGTGCCGGAGCGTGACTACATCGAGATGCTGCTCGACCATCAGGTCTCCGGGGTGGTGTTCGCCGGCGGGTCGTACGCGCTGGCCGACGCCGAGCACGGCCATTACCGCCAGCTGCTGGACCGCCGGATGCCGGTGGTGATGGTGAACGCGGGCGTCGACGGGCTCGGGTTCCCGCACATCTCCACCGACGACGCGGTGGCAGTGGAGCAGGCGTACGGTCATCTGCGCTCCCTGGGGCACGAGCGGATCGGCATGGTGCTCGGCCCGGAGGATCACATGCCGTCGCGGCGCAAGCTCGCCGGCGTGGTGAAGATGGCCGACTGGACCAACCCGGACGAGTGGGTGGAACGCACCAACTTCTCGATGGAGAGCGCGCGGCTGGCCGCGGCCCGGCTGATCCAGCGGGGGGTGACCGGCATGATCTGCGCCTCGGACGTGCTGGCGCTGGGCTCGATCCGGGCCGCGCGGCGGCTGGGCCTCGACGTGCCGGGGGACGTCTCGGTGGTCGGCTTCGACGACTCGGCGCTGATGACCTGCACCGATCCGCCGCTCACCACGGTCCGCCAGCCGATCGAGATGATGGGCCAGGCCGCGGTGGATCTGCTGGTCACCCAGATTGAGGGCTCCGGCGTGGCGCCGGACGAGCTGCTGTTCGAACCGGAACTGGTGGTGCGCGGGTCGACCGCTCCGGCCAGAGCGAGCTGACCCCCACCCCAGGGCGGACCCGGCCGGGTCCGCCCTTCTTCGTGTCCCAGGCCACAGTCGTCGACTTTTTTCTTCCATCGGTTCTCTTCTTGCGGCACCTCATTCGTCTTTGTATCGTCATCGCCACGAAACTTGAGAACGAGGAGCCCACCCATGATGAGATCAAGGCTGCGCAGCGCCCTCGCGCTGGTGCTGGCCGCCGGTCTCGGCGTCTCCGCGGCCGCGTGCGGCAGCGACGGCGGCGACGACAGCGGCACCAAGGTCAGCGACGGTCCGGTCACGCTGGTCATCAACGGCCTGCCACCGGCCACCGAGAAGGCGAACCACGACCGGTTCATGGCCAACGTGGCCGCGTTCGAGAAGGCCAATCCGACCATCAAGCTGGACGTCCGCGAGGGCAAGATGGACCCGCAGACGTTCCCCGCCAAGCTGGCCGGTGGCCAGCTCGAGGATGTCTTCTACGTCTACTTCACCGACCCGGCGAGCCTGATCGCCAAGCGCCAGGTGTCCGACATCAGCAAGTACCTCAAGGACTTCCCGGTCGCCGGCGAGATCAAGCCCGAGGTGCTCCGGGTCTTCCAGGACGACAAGGGGGCGACGTACGGGCTGCCGTACAAGAACTACTCGCTGGGCCTGCTCTACAACCGTGACCTGTTCGCCAAGGCCGGCCTGGACCCGGACAACCCGCCGGCCACCTGGGCCGACGTGCGAACCGCGGCGAAGAAGATCGCCGACCTGGGTGACGGCCACATCGGGTACGGCGACTACAGCAAGAGCAACACCGGCGGCTGGCACTTCACCGCGGAGATGTACTCGGTCGGCGGGGACGTCGCGGTGAACGACGGTGGCAGCTGGACTGCGGCCTTCAACAACGCCCAGGGCAGGCAGGTGCTGCAGCAGCTCAAGGACATGCGCTGGACCGACAACTCGATGGGCCAGAAGCAGCTGCTCGAATGGGCCGACCTGCTCAACCAGATGGGCTCCGGCAAGCTGGGCATGTACGTGGCCACCGCGGACAACATCCCGACCATCGTCAACCAGTTCAAGGGCAAGTTCGCCTCGTACGGCCTGGGCCCGATCCCGGACGGCAAGGGCACGCTGGGTGGCGGTGAGGGCTACATGTTCAAGGCCGGCCTGCCTCCCGAGAAGATCATCGCCGGCCTGAAATGGCTGACCTTCTGGTTCACCTCGCCCGACAAGATCGCCGAGGAGAACAAATGGGCCAGTGAGACCGACCAGCCTGTCGGGCTGCCGGAGCCGGCCATCTACACCGGCGCTGCGGCCGAGAAGCAGGCCGCGGCCGACAAGCAGTACGCCAACGTCCCGCAGCAGAACTACGCCCCGTTCGTCGCCAGCATGGGCAAGATCCCGGTCAAGCTCGAGCCGCCGAACGCCCAGCAGATCTACGCGGTGCTGGACGTGGCCATGCAGAAGGTGCTGACCGACCGGAACGCCGACATCGACAAGCTCCTGGCCGACGCGGAGACCCAGGTCAACCAGATCCTGGCGAGTGTGAAATGACCACCGGCCGGCCGCCGACAGCGCTGCGCCGCAAGCTCGGGGACAACGTTCTGGCGTACGCGTTTCTGGCGGCCGGCCTGCTGTGCTTCGCCTTCTTCTCCTGGTACCCGCTGGTCAAGGGCATCATCCTGAGCTTCCAGCAGGACAACTTCGTGGTCCCGCCGTACTGGGTCGGGCTGGACAACTACCGGGCGCTGTTCGACGACCCGCTGTTCTGGACCGCGTGGAAGAACACCGTGTATTTCACCGGTCTGGCGCTGGTCTTCGGGTTCGCCCTGCCGTTCGTGATCGCGGTGCTGCTGAACGAGTTCCGCCACCTGACCGGCTTCTTCCGGGTGCTGGTCTACCTGCCGGTGATGCTGCCACCGGTGGTCAGCGTGCTGCTCTGGCGATACTTCTACGACCCGGGCAATGGCCTGTTCAACACCATCCTGAGCGGCGTGGGGCTGCCGACGTCGCAATGGACCCAGTCGTACGGCACCGCGATGATCTCGTTGGTGCTGGTCTCCACGTGGGCCTACATGGGCGGCGCCACGCTGATCTACCTGGCCGCACTGCAAGGCATACCCGGCGACCTGTACGAGGCGGCGGAGCTGGACGGCGCCAGCATCTGGCAGCGGCTGCGCCACGTCACCGTCCCGCAGATGCGGTTCATCATGCTGGTGCTGCTCCTGCTGCAGATCATCGCCACCATGCAGGTGTTCATCGAGCCGTTCCTGCTGACCGGCACATCCAGCCCGGACACCGTCACCGTGATGGTGCTGATCTACCGGTACGCGTTCACCGTCAACAACGACTTCGGCCTGGCCGCCGCGATGAGCGTGCTGCTGTTCGTCGTGCTCGGCGCCTTCTCCGCGCTGTACCTGCGCCTCACCCGGGAGCCTCGATGACCCTCACCGCTGCGCCACAGCAGGTGGCCACCGAGGTGGTGGCGGCCACCGAGACCAAGCGGAGGCGGTGGTCCGCACCCGGCGGGCAGCGCACGCTGATCTCGGCGGTCGACCTCAACCGGCACCGCGGGGTCTACATCGCCGCGGTCACGGTCACGATGCTGGTGTTCACGGCCGCCTTCGTCTATCCGCTGTACTGGATGGTGACGAGCGCGCTGAAGACCCCGGTCGAGTTCGCCCAGGCGACACCCACCCTGATCCCGGAGTCGTTCCACCCGGAGAACTACACGACCGCCTGGACGACCATGCGGATCGGCAAGTTCTTCCTCAACACCGTCTTCTACGCGGTCGGCGGCTGGCTGATCCAGCTGATCGTGGACGTCGCGGCGGCGTACGCGCTGTCCAAGCTCAAGCCGGTCTTCGGCCGGATCGTCCTGGGCGCGATGCTGGCCAGCCTGATGCTGCCGGCGGCGGCGCTGCTGGTCCCGGCCTACCTGACCGTGGCCGAGGTGCCGATCTTCGGCTGGAACCTGCTGAACACCCCGTGGGCGTTGTGGCTGCCGGCCGCCGCCAACGCGTTCAACATCTATGTGCTCAAGCGCTTCTTCGACCAGATCCCGGACGACCTGCTGGACGCCGCCGCGATCGACGGCGCGGGCCGGCTGCGGGTCCTCTGGTCGATCGTGCTGCCGTTGTCCCGCCCGGTCCTCGGTGTGGTGTCGATCTTCGCCATCATCGGGATCTGGAAGGACTTCCTCTGGCCGCTGCTGGTGCTGCAGAACCCGGAGACGCAGACGTTGAGCGTGGCGCTGAGCCGGCTCGCCAACACCAGTCAGGTGCCGCAGACGGAATTCATGGCGGGACTGGTGATCGCCTCCGTACCCATGATCGTGATCTTCCTGATCTTCCAGCGCAGCATCATCGGCGGGTTGTCCGCCGGATCGATGAAAGGGTGACCGTGGCGACCTCCCCATGGTGGCGCGACGCCGTCATCTATCAGGTCTATCCGCGCAGCTACGCGGACGCCGACGGAGACGGCATCGGAGACATCACCGGCATCCGGGCCCGGCTGAGCCACCTGGCCGATCTCGGGGTGGACGCGATCTGGATGAGTCCGTGGTATCCGTCGCCGATGGCGGACGCCGGATACGACGTGGCCGACTTCCGCGACATCGACCCGGCGTTCGGGACGCTGGCCGGCGCCGAGGCGCTGATCACCGAGGCGCACGCGCTCGGCATCCGGATCATCGTCGACATCGTGCCCAACCACGTGTCCAGCGAGCATGTCTGGTTTCAGAAGGCACTGGCCGATCCGGGCGCGCCGGAACGCGAGCTGTTCTGGTTTCGGCCGGGCGAACGGATGCCGACCGACTGGGTCGGCGAGTTCGGCGGCACCACCTGGACGCGAACCCCGGACGGCGCCTGGTACCTGCACCTGTTCACCCCGGAGCAGCCGGACCTCAACTGGGACCACCCCCGGGTGCGGTCCGAGTTCGAGGACATCCTGCGGTTCTGGTTCGACCGGGGTGTCGACGGCATCCGGATCGACTCGGCCGCGCTGCTGTTCAAGGACCGTGACCTGCCACCGGTGGTGGACGGGAAACCGCATCCCTTCCACGACCTCGACGCGGTGCATGAGGTCTACCGCGACTGGCGGCGGATCGCCGACTCGTACGACGGTGACCGGGCGCTGATCGGTGAGGTCTGGATGCCCGAGGTGGACCGGTTCGCCAACTACCTGCGCCCGGACGAACTGCACGCGGCTTTCAACTTCGACTTCCTCGGGTGCGCCTGGGATCCGCGGCTGATGCGCGAGTGCATCGACCGGACGCTGGACGCGCACCGCGCGGTCGGCGCGCCGGCCACCTGGGTGCTGTCCAATCACGACGTCACCCGGCACGTCACCCGGTACGGCCGGGCGGACACCACGTTCAGCTTCGACAACAACCTCGACGGCACCCCGGTCGACCTGGAGCTGGGCACCCGCCGGGCGCGAGCCGCCGCGCTGCTCTCGCTTTCCCTGCCCGGCGCCACCTACGTCTATCAGGGTGAGGAACTCGGGCTCTGGGAGAACGAGACGATCCCGCCGGAACGGATCCAGGATCCGATGTACGCCCGCCGCGGGCACACCCGGGACGGCTGCCGGGTGCCGCTGCCGTGGACCGGCGACGAGCCGCCGTTCGGGTTCTCCACCACCGAACCGTGGCTGCCCCAGCCGCCGGAGTGGAAGGACCGCACGGTCCAGGCGCAGACCGGCGACCCGAGTTCGATGCTCGAGCTGTACCGTGCGGCGATCGCCCTGCGCCGCCGCGAGCCCGGGCTGCACCAACCGGCGATGATCTGGCTGGACGCCGCTCCCGGCGTGCTGGCGTACACCCGCGGCGACGAGTTCGCCTGTGTGCTCAACCTGTCCCCCTCCCCCACCGCGCTGCCGAACCACCGGACCTGTCTGCTCGCCAGCGGTCCGCTCGACGGTGACCTCCTTCCCCCGGACACCGCCGTCTGGCTTCGCCTCTGAAAGGAATCCCCGATGGTCCCCCGCAAGAAGTCCCCGGCCGTTCTCGCCGGCGGTGCCCTGATCGCCACCTTCGTCGTCTGGCTCGCCACCCCGGCCGACGCCGCCGGGCTGTCCCCGTTCGACATCACCGGCCGGGGCGCCACCGTGCCGTTCGTCGAGCACGAGGCGGAACGGGCCGCGTACACCGGCACGAAGATCGGCCCGACCCGCTACTACGGCCAGCTGCCGTCCGAGGCCTCCGGCCGCGAGGCGGTCACCCTGGACGCGCCCGGCGAGTACGTCGAGTTCACCCTCACCAAGCCGGCCAACGCGGTGACGTTCCGGTACAGCATCCCGGACTCGCCGGACGGCGCCGGCCGGGACGCCAGCCTGGACGTGCGGGCCGGCAGCGAGGTCAAGGCGGTGCCGGTGACCTCGAAGTACGGCTGGTACTACGGCGGCTACCCGTTCAACAACAATCCGGGCGACACCAACCCGCACCACTTCTACGACGAGGCGCGCGCCATGTTCGCCTCGACGCACCCCGCCGGCACCAAGGTGCGGATCCAGGTCAGCTCGACGGCGCAGTCGCCCAGCTTCACCATCGACCTGGCCGACTTCGAACTGGTCGGCGACCCGATCGGCCGGCCGGCCAACGCCATCGACGTGGTCGCCGACTACGGCGCCAACCCCAACGGCGGCGCCGCCGACGACACCGCGAAGTTCCAGGCCGCGGTGAACGCCGGCCAGGCGCAGGGCCGCCCGGTGTACGTGCCGCCGGGCCGGTACACGCTGTGGAGCCACGTCATCGTGGACCGGGTCACCCTGCAGGGCGCCGGCCCCTGGTACACGGTGCTCGGCGGCCGCCATCCCACCCAGCGCAACCAGGCGGTGGGCATCTACGGCAAGTACAACGGCCAGGGCGGCCCGTCCCAGAACGTCACGGTGCGGGACCTGGCGATCATCGGTGACATCCGGGAACGGGTCGACGCCGACCAGGTGAACGCGTTCGGCGGCGCGATGTCGAACTCCGTCATCGACAACGTCTGGATGCAGCACACCAAGGTGGGCGCCTGGATGGACGGGCCGATGGACCGGTTCACCATCCGCAACAGCCGGATCCTGGACCAGACCGCGGACGGGGTGAACTTCCACACCGGCGTGACCAACTCGACGGTGACCAACACGTTCGTCCGCAACACCGGCGACGACGCCCTGGCCATGTGGGCCGAGAACGTGCCGAACGTCGGCAACTCGTTCACCCGCAACACCATCGGCGTCACGCTGCTCGCCAACCACCTGGTCAGCTACGGCGGCCGGGACATCACGATCAGCGACAACGTGGCGGCCGACTCGCTCACCAACGGCGGCGGCATCCACGTCGCCAACCGGTATCCCGGCGTCAACGGCGCCACCGCGGTGGCCGGCACCTGGACCATCGCCCGCAACACCCTGATCCGGACCGGGAACTCCGACTACAACTGGAACTTCGGCGTCGGGGCGATCTGGTTCTCGGCGCTCAACGAGCCGTTCGGCGACCCGGCCATCAACATCACCGACACCGACATCTACGACAGCTCGTACGCCGCCCTGCACTGGATCGAGGGCGCCACCCGCGGCATCAACCTGCGCAACGTCACCATCGTCGGCACCGGCACCTACGCGTTGCAGGTGCAGGCACCGAGCACGGTGTCGTTCACCAACGTGCGTGCCTCCGGCATCGCGCAGAACCCGCCCATCCACAACTGCGTCGGCTCCGGTTTCGTCATCGTCGACGGCGGCGGCAACTCCGGCTGGCAGACCACCACGCCGGCGTGCGGTCCGTGGCCGGCCCCACAGTGGACGTACACCGGCAGCCCGACCACGCCGACCACCCCGCCGGTCACGCCGACCACCACTCCCCCGACCACGCCACCGGCCGGCGGGAACCTGGCGCAGGGCCGTCCGGTGACGGTCAGCAGCGCCAACGGCCCGTACACCGGACCGAACGCGGTGGACGGCAATCAGGCCACCTACTGGGAGAGCGCCAACAACGCCTTCCCGCAGACGTACACGGTCGACCTGGGCAGCGCCACGACGGTCGGGCGGCTGGTGCTGAAGCTGCCGAGCGGCTGGGGCAGCCGGACGCAGACGATCGCGGTCAGCGGCTCCACCGACGGCTCGTCGTACACGTCGCTGGCCGGGCCGACCGGCTACCCGTTCGCCCCGGCCGCCACCGTCACGCTGCCCAGCGGGACCCGGCGCTACCTGCGGCTGACGTTCACCGGCAACACCGGCTGGCCGGCCGCGCAGCTGTCCGAGTTGGAGGCGTACGCGGCCGGCGGCAGCACCACGCCGCCGGCCACCACTCCACCGCCGACCACCACCCCGCCACCGCCGACCACCACCCCGCCGGCGCCGACCGGCAACCTGGCCGCCGGGCGGCCGGTCACCGCGACCAGCCAGGCCGATATCTACACACCGGCGAATTCGGTCGACGGCAACGCGAACACGTACTGGGAGAGCGCCAACAACGCGTTCCCGCAGTCGCTGACCGTGGACCTCGGCCAGATCCGGTCGGTGTCCCGGGTCGTCCTGAAGCTGCCGCCGGCCTGGGGGGCCCGGTCGCAGACCATCGCGGTCTCCGGATCGGCAGACGGCTCCTCCTTCGCAGGCGTCAAAGCCGCCGCCGGCTACACCTTCGCCCCGAACGCCACCATCACGTTCGGTGCCACGACGCAGCGCTATCTGCGGCTGACGTTCACCGGCAACACGGGCTGGCCGGCCGGCCAGGTCGCGGAGTTCGAGGTCTACGCCTCCTGAGCCTTCATGGAAGAAGGTGCCGCTCCCATGTCCAGACGTCTCCTGTCTGCGGCAGCCGCGATCCTCGCCGCGGCCGCCGTCCTGCACGCCCCCACCGCGGCCGCTGCCGCGGGTCCCAACCTCGCCGCCGGCAAGCCCTTCTCAGCCAGCAGCTCCACCGACGTCTACGGCGCCGGCAACGCCGGTGACGGCAACGCCAACACCTACTGGGAGAGCGCCAACAACGCGTTCCCGCAGTGGATCCAGGTCGACCTGGGCAGCGCGGTCAGCGTCAACCAGACCCTGCTGAAGCTGCCGCCGGCCGCCGCCTGGCAGACCCGCACGCAGACGCTCACCGTCCAGGGCAGCACCACCGGCTCGAGCTTCAGCACGCTCAAGGCGACTGCCGGGTACACGTTCAACCCGGCGTCCGGCAACACCGTCACGATCGACTTCGCCGCGGCGCCCGCCCGGTTCGTGCGGCTGACCTTCACCGGGAACACCGGCTGGCCCGCCGCGCAGCTGTCCGAGCTGGAGGTGTACGGGCCGGGCGGCGGCGGGGACACCCAGGCGCCCAGCGCGCCGACCGGGCTGGCATACACCGAGCCGGCCACCGGGCAGATCCGGCTCACCTGGGTCGCCGCGACCGACAACATCGGCGTTACCGGCTACGACGTCTACGCCAACGGCCAGCTGCGGACCAGCCTCGGCAACGTCACCACATACACCGACATGCAGCCGGCCACCGCCACCGTCTCCTACTACGTACGGGCCAGGGACGCGGCGGGCAACGTGTCCGGCAACAGCAACACGGTCACCCGCACCGGCAGCCAGACCCCGGTCAACGACCTCGCCCTCAACAAGCCGATCGAGGCGTCGTCGACCGTGCACACCTTCGTGGCCACCAACGCCAACGACAACAACGTGGCCACCTACTGGGAGGGCAGCGCCTATCCGGCCACGCTCACGGTCAAGCTGGGCGCCAACGCCACCGTCCGGTCGGTGGTGGTCAAGCTCAACCCGGATCCGATCTGGGGGCAGCGCACCCAGACCTTCGCCGTCCTGGGCCGGGAGCAGAGCGCGACCGGGTTCACCACGCTGGCGAACTCGGCGACGTACACGTTCAACCCGGCGACCGGCAACACCGTCACGGTCCCGGTCAGCGGCACGGTCGCCGACGTCCGGCTCAGCTTCACCGCCAACTCCGGCGCGCCCAGCGGCCAGGTGGCCGAGTTCCAGGTGCTCGGCACCCCGGCGCCCAACCCGGACCTGACCGTGACCGGCATGTCGATCACGCCGTCCGCCCCGGTGGAGACCGACGCGGTCACCCTGTCCGCCACCGTGCGGAACGCCGGTACGGCGGGCAGCCCGGCCAGTACCGTCGCGTTCTACCTCGGCACCACCCGGGTGGGCACCGCGAACGTCGGTGCGCTCGCGGCCGGAGCCTCCGCGACGGTGAGCGCGAACATCGGCGCGCGCACCGCGGGCACCTACCCGGTGCGGGCGATCGTCGACGAGGCCAACACGGTGGTCGAGCAGAACGACGCCAACAACGAGTACACCCACTCCGGCAACCTGGTGGTCTCCCCGGTCGCCAGCTCCGACCTGGTCGCTTCGGTGGTCAACTGGTCGCCGAGCAACCCGGCGGCCGGCAACACCGTCACCTTCTCGGTGACGCTGCGCAACCAGGGCACGCAGGCCACGGCCGGCGGTGCGCACGGCGTCACGCTCACCCTGCTGGGCGAGAACGGCGCCACGGTCCGGACGCTGACCGGCTCGTACACCGGCACGCTCGCGCCCGGCGCGTCCTCGCCGGCGCTCAACCTTGGCACCTGGACCGCGGCCAACGGCAAGTACACCGTCCGCGTGACGATCGCCGCCGACGGCAACGAGCTGCCGGTCAAGCAGGCCAACAACACCAGCGAGCGGCCGCTGTTCGTGGGCCGCGGCGCCAACATGCCGTACGACATGTACGAGGCCGAGGACGGCCAGGTCGGCGGCGGCGCCCAGGTGGTCGGCCCGAACCGGCGGATCGGCGACCTGGCCGGCGAGGCGTCCGGACGGCGCGCGGTCACCCTCAACACCACCGGCGCGTACGTCCAATGGACCACCAAGGCCAGCACCAACACGGTGGTCGCCCGGTTCTCCATCCCGGACGGCACCACCAGCTCGATCAACGTCTACGTCAACAACCAGCTCAACCGGACCCTGCCGCTCACCTCGAAGTTCGCCTGGCTGTACGGCAACGAGGCGAATCCGCAGAACTCCGGCACCGGGCCGCGGCACATCTACGACGAAGCCAACATCATCCTGTCCGGCACTTTCGGAGCCGGCAGCGTGCTCAAGCTGCAGAAGGACGCCGGCAACCCGGGCACCATCGCGGTCGACTTCATCAACACCGAGCAGGTTGCGCCGGTCGCCAACCCCAACCCGGCGACGTACGTGGTGCCGAACGGCACCGACCAGCAGGCCGTGCAGGCGGCGCTGGACGCGGCCCGGATGGACACCAGCAAGGCCGGTGTCTACCTGCCGCCGGGCGACTACAGCACGCAGAACAAGTTCCAGGTGTACGGCCGGCCGATCCAGGTGGTCGGGGCCGGACCGTGGTACACCCGGTTCCGCACCCCGGAAAGCCAGACGGAGACCGACGCCGGCTTCCGGGCCGACGCCGGCGCCAACGGCTCGACCTTCAAGAACTTCGCGTTCTTCGGCAACTACACGATCCGGATCGACGGTCCGGGCAAGGTGTTCGACTTCCAGAACGTCTCCGGCATCACCATCGACAACATCTGGACCGAACACCAGGTGTGCCTCTACTGGGGCG
>DASSAL010000188.1:0-6555 GCA_035685405.1 Actinoplanes sp.
GATCGACACCACCAGGTTGTCCGACGTGATCACCGGCTGCGGCGGGAAACTGACCACCTGCTCACGCATGTCCACCTTGGTACGCACCGCGTCGACGAACGGCACCAACAGGTTCAGCCCCGGGTTCAGGGTGCGCTTGTACTTACCCAGCCGCTCGACCACATCCATCCGCTGCTGCGGCACGATCCGGACCGACCGGACCAGTGTGATCACCGCGAACAGGGCAATGACGAAGATGAGTACACCGATCACGACTTCCATGGCGCCTCTCTATATGTTCGGCATGTCGTCGCGCCACACGATGGCGGTGGCGCCCTTGACCTTGATCACCCGGACGCGCTGTCCGGGCAGGTATTTTTCGGTGTGGTCGAAGGCGCGCGCGGTCCAGAGCTCGCCGTCGATCTTGACGAGCCCGCGGTCCGTGTCCACCTCCTCGATCACGGTGGCCGGCGACCCCTCGATCGCCTCGATCCCGAACGGCGTCTCGCCGGACTCGAGCGCGGACCGCTGGTGCTTCATGATGATCGGCCGGATCGCGGCGACCGACAGACCGGATACGACCGCGAACACGATCGCCTGGAGCAGGATCGGGGCGCCCAGCGCGGCGGCGCCGGCGGCGGCCAGGGCCCCCGCCGCGAAGAAGATGATCAGGAAGGTCGCGGTGAAGGCCTCGCCGATCGCGAGGGCGATGGCGAGGACGATCCACAGAACGGCTTCCACATGGTAAATCGTGACACGTCCTCGCACGCGTGACGATGGATGCCGCCCCGCAGTTACATGGAAGTCCCCTGCGAAAGGTCCGCCGTGTCCCTGTTGCCGGAAACCGGCCGGAAAGTCACCGAGATCGCCGCGCGCGCCCAGTCCGCGGGCCGCGTGCCGTCCCTGGCGCTGGCCGTCGTCCGGGACCGGGCGGTGCTGCACTTCACCGGGGCCGGCGAGCATCCGCACCCGGACCCGAAGACGCAGTACCGGCTGGGTTCGATCACCAAGACGCTGACCGCGACCATGGTCATGCAGCTGCGCGACGAGGGTTTCTTCGCGCTCGACGACCTGCTCTACCGGCACCTGCCGGGCACCCCGGTCGGCGGCGTCACGCTGCGCCAGCTGCTCGGCCACGTGTCCGGCCTGCAGCGCGAGCCGGACGGCGTGTGGTGGGAGCGGAATCCCGGCGGGACCGTCGACCGGCTGCTGGCCGACCTGGCGTTCGACAAGCTGGCCGGGCCGCCGTACCGCCGGTTCCACTACTCCAACCTGGCGTACGGGCTGCTCGGCGCGGTGCTGCACCGGGTCACCGGCGAGTCCTGGGCGGACCTGGTCGGCAAGCGGGTGCTGGATCCGCTGGGCATGAAGCGGACCACCTACTCCCCGGTCGAGCCGTACGCCCGCGGCTTCGTCGTCGATCCGCTGCACGGCACCCTGCACGAGGAACCCCGGGTGGACGCCGGCGCGATGGCACCGGCCGGGCAGCTCTGGTCCACGGTCACCGACATGGCCAAGTGGGCGGCGTTCCTGGCCGACCCGGCGCCGGCCGTGCTGAGCCGGGACACGCTGGACGAGATGTGCACGCCGGTGGTGATCACCGACCCCGAGTCGTGGACCGGCGGATACGGGCTAGGCCCGCAGCTGCACCGGGTCGGCGAGCGGGTGTTCGTCGGGCACGGCGGTTCCATGCCCGGGTACGTCGCGCACCTGGCCGTGCACCGGCGCAGCCGGACCGGGGTGATCGCGTTCGCCAACGCGTACGGGCTGACCGGCACCAGCATCCGGGCGGTCGTGCTGGCCGCGCTCACCGCGGTGCTGGACGCCGAGCCGGTGGTGCCGGAGCCGTGGCGCCCGCCGGCCGCACCCACCGGCGAGGCGGCCGAGCTGTGCGGGCGCTGGTGGTGGATGGGCCGGGAATACCAGGTGGCCGCCGACGGCGAGCAGCTGGTGATGTCCGGCGTGACCACGGCGATCGAGCCGCAGCGGTTCGCCCGCGAGGCCCCGGACCGGTGGCGCGGCCGGACCGGGGACAACGCCGGCGAGGTGCTGCGGGTTCTCCGCGACCCCCACGGCACCGTGACCCACCTGGACATCGCCACCTTCCTCTTCGCCCGCGACCCCGCCCACCTGGCTTAGCCCCGTCTACTCCGCGATCTTGGACTTGTGGCTGGCCTTATCGGCGCTATGCCGGATTTGTGGGGCACCCCAAGTCCAAGATCGCGGGGCCTGGCCACGGGGGCCGGGGGGCGGGGGGCCGGGGGGCGGGGGGAGGCCGAGGGTGAGGCCGGCGGCGACGGTGGCTACGCCGGCCCAGACCAGGGGGCGCGGCACCGGGCCGCCGAGCGCGACCCCGGTGACCGCGGCGGCGACCGGGGCCACCCCGGTGAGCAGGCCGGCCCGCCCGGCGCCCAGCCGGTCGACGCAGGTGTACCAGAGCACGAACGCCACCGCGGTGACCAGCACCGCCAGGTAGACCGCCGCCAGCACGTCGTCGGTCTGCAGCCGGGTGACCGCGGCCGGACCCTCCCACACCACGCCGAGCAGGCCGAACATCAGCGCGGCCAGCCAGGTGGCGTGCACCGACACGCCGAGCGCGCCATGCCGGCCCAGCAGCGGCACCGCCATCAGGGTGAACCCGGCCTCGCAGGCGAACGTGACCACCGCCCAGGCCAGACCCACGCCGTCGGCCCGCCCCACCCCCTGCACCAGCGCGGCGCCGAGGGTCACCACGGCCGCCGCGGCCACCACCCGGGGTGCCGGGCCGCGGCCCTCCAGCAGCGGGCCGATCAGCGCCAGCAGGATCGGCACGCAGGCCACCGCCACACCCAGGACGGCCGGCTCGGCGTGCCGGGCGCCGTGCACCAGCGCCACGTTGAAGATCAGCAGGCCGGCCACCGTGACGCCGAGCAACCACAGCCAGTCCGTGCCGCGCGGCCGGACCAGCCGGGCGCGGACCAGCCGGGCGTACGCGAGCAGCAACAGGCACGCCGCGGCATACCGCAGCGACTGGACGGTGAACAGCGGCGCGTCGGCCAGCATCCCGGAGACGGCGACGCTGCCACCGACGAACACCATGCCGGTGGCGCCGGCGGCGACGGGCAGGACTGCGCTCATGAGGACCATGCTGGTGGCGGGTATGGTCCGGTTGAAGGACCAATCCGTACGCCAGGAGGTGGACCAATCGTCGGCTCCGACTTCCTCCAGCTGCGCCCCGTCGAGGCGCCCGCCAAGGGCCTGACCACCTGGCTGACGGACGGTCTGCGCGGCGCCATCATGGACGGCCGGCTGGCGTGCGGCGCCCGGCTGCCGGCCACCCGCCTGCTCGCCCGCGACCTCGGCATCTCCCGCGGGGTGATCGTCGACGCGTACCAGCGGCTGCTGGACGAGGGCCTGGTCAGCGCGCACACCGGGGTCGGCACGGTGGTCACCTACCGCGGGCGGCGGCCGGCGCCGATCACCGACCGGCGCGCGGCGGCCGGCGACCGGACCGCCGGCCCGGACACGCTGCGGCTGCCACTGCCCACGCCGCCCGGCATCGACCTGGACCTGTCCCCCGGCGTGCCGGACCTGTCCGCGTTCCCCCGCACCGCCTGGCTGCGGGCCGAGCGCGCGGTGCTCGGCCGGGCCGGCGGCGGTGACCTCGGCTACGGCGATCCGGGCGGCGCCCCGGGGCTGCGCCGGGAACTGGGCGCCTGGCTGGCCCGGACCCGCGGCGTGCGGGCCGCGGCCGACGACGTGATCGTGGTCGGCGGGGTGGCGCAGGCGCTGGCGCTGCTGGCCCAGACGCTGCGGGCGGCCGGCGCCGGCACGGTCGCGGTGGAGGACCCGGGCTCGCGCGGTGCCCGCGACCAGCTCGGCCACTGGGGCATGCGGGTGGCCGGGGTGGCGGTGGACGACCAGGGGGTACGGGTGTCCGACCTGGCCGCCGCCGGCGGCACCACCGTGCTGCTGACGCCGGCGCACCAGTTCCCCACCGGCGTGGTGCTCAGCCCGGCCCGGCGGGTGGCCCTGCTCGACTGGGCGGCGTCGGCGGACGGGCTGGTCATCGAGGACGACTACGACGCCGAACACCGGTACGACCGGGCCCCGGTGGCGGCGCTGCAGGCCTCGGCGCCGGACCACGTCGCGTACACCGGCAGCACCTCGAAGTCGCTGGCGCCCGGCATGCGGCTGGGCTGGCTGATCGCTCCGCGCCGGCTGCGGCCCGCGCTGCTGGCCGCCAAGCACGCCAGCGACCTGGGCAACTCCGCGCTGCCCCAGCTGGTGCTGGCGCACCTGCTCGCGACCGGCGAGTACGAGCGGCACCTGCGCACCGTCCGGGCCCGGCAGCGCCGGCGCCGGGACGCCCTGCTGGCCGGCCTGCGCGAGCACCTGCCACCGGCCCGCGTCGAGGGCGTGGCCGCCGGCCTGCACCTGCTGATCACCCTGCCCGGCGCGGACGACGACGACACGGTGCTGGCCGAGCGGATCGCGCGGACCGGCGTCCGGGTGCAGCCGCTGTCCTGGCATCGGCACCGTCCGGGCGTACCGGGCCTGATCCTGGGTTATGCGGCCCACCCGCCGGACCGCCTGGCCGAGGCCGCGGCCCGCATCGGCCGCGCCCTGTCGGGCTAACCGGCGGGGGTGGTGACGAAGTCGATCAGGCGTTCCATCGAGGTGATCAGGGGCGTCTCGACATCGCGGTAGCTGTGCACCGACCCGAGGATGCGGCGCCACATCTCGGCCGGCTCGCCGACGCCGACGGCCGCGCAGACGCCTTCCTTCCACGGCCGCCCGGGCGGGATCGCCGGCCACTCCGCCAGGCCCACCCGCTGCGGCTTCACCGCCTGCCAGACGTCGACGTACGGATGGCCGGTGACCAGCACGTCGGGATCGGTCACGGCGGCCACGATGCGGCTCTCCTTGGAGCCGGGCACCAGGTGGTCGACCAGCACGCCGAGGCGGCGCTGCGGGCCCGGGCGGAACGCGCGGACGGCGGCGGCCAGCTCGTCGATGCCGTCCAGCGGTTCCACGACCACCCCCTCGACCCGCAGGTCGTCGCCCCAGATCCGCTCGACCAGCGCGGCGTCGTGGACGCCCTCGACCCAGATGCGGGAGGCCCTCGCCACCTGAGCGCGTACCCCGGCCACCGCTGTCGATCCGGAGGCGGTGCGCCGGGGCTCCGTCGCGCGGGCCGGTGCGGCCGGCTTGCGCAGCGTCACCACGGCGCCGTCCAGCCGGAACGCGGCCGGCTCCAGCGGGAAGTTGCGGCGCCGGCCGTGCCGGTCCTCGAGGACCACCGCGCCCAGCTCGAAGCCGACCACGGCGCCGCAGAAGCCGGAGTCCACGTCCTCGACCACCAGGTCGCGTTCGGCATCGACCTCGGGCACCACCTTGCGCCGGCGCCAGTTGCCGGCGAGCACGTCCTCCCCATACATGAAACGCACGGTAACCCGGCGCGGGTGACCCGCCACGCCGCCACGCTCCGGCGCTCCGACCGAGACAAGGCCGGCGACCGGCACGTACCCTTGCCGCATGTCTCCCGCAGCGAATGCGGCGACCCTCACGGCGCGCCGGTCCACCCGGTTCGCGGCGTGGGTTCGCGCCTGGCGGGCCGGGCTCGTCCCGTTCGACGAGCTGGCCGACGAGATCGCCGGCGACGAGGAACACCTCGTCGCCGATGCCCCCGGCACGTGGACCGACGTGCCGCTGCCGCAGGGGTTGCCGGCCTTCGCCAAGCTGCACCCCGACGACATCCGGCTGGTGCTGCCGGCCCCCGGCGACCCGCGCGGCCTGCCCGGTCCCGGCCCGCTCACCGGCGCCGCGCTGCTGGCCGGCGAGGCCGTGATGACGCCCGAGTTCGGCGTGGTGCCGACGGTGAACCGGCACACCTCCGGTTCCGGGGTGGAGTTCGAGACGGTGGTGTGGCGGTGCTATCCGGTGGCGGACTACCGGCCGCCGTTCCAGATGGCGCCGGCCGAGGCGGAGGCCGAGCTGACCGCGGCACTGGCCGAGGCCACCACCCAGCTGACCCGCCTGGACGTCGCCCAGTGGCGCCCCGAGCTGGCCGGCGCGCTGCAGCAGCTGCGCCGCCCGGAGAGCACCGCGACGCTGCCGCCCGGCTTCGATCCGCGGGCCCGGCGGGTGTTCGCCCGGGCCAGCGTCCTCGACCAGGTGCTCACCCTGGCCGAGCACAGCGCACCGGGCGGTGCGGTCAACGGCTACGAGGCCCAGCAGCGCGACGCTGCCCTGCGTCCGCTGACCGTGGCCTGCCGGCAGGCGCTGGTCGCCGCCTGCAACGCGCCGCTGCGGCCCTGATCCCGGGCCGGTAACCCCTGCGCCGCCGGCCGCGCCGGTGGCCGGAATCACGTCCTCGACCAAACGCTCAACTGCGGGTGCCCCGTCGCCGACCTGGTCTCTGACCCCCGGCCGACCGACCCGCAGGACATGCGAATGACTCGTACCCGTGCCCCCCTCTCCCGCGTCGTCTCACCGGTACGCCTCCGCCGAAGTGTGGCGGTCGGCGTGGCAGCCGCCGTGCTCTGCGGCGGGCTGACCGGCTGCGCCAACCTCAAACAGCTCACCAGCAGCAGT
>DASSAL010000189.1:0-16326 GCA_035685405.1 Actinoplanes sp.
CGGGCCGGTCCACCGAGGAGATCGCGGCCGCGTTGCGGGCCGCGCTCGGCGACCAGGCCGAGGAGGTCGGCCGGCTGCTGACCGCCGGAGTCCGGCCGGACCGCACCGAGGTCCCTGGCCAACGCTGACCCCGGGTCCGGGAACTCCTACGCCGGCCGCAGGCCGGCCACCGCCTCCGGGATCGGGGTGTCGCCGGCGAACAGCTCGAACGTCACGCCGGCGGTGGTCGCTGCGGTCAGGGTCTCGGCCAGCACCGCCGCCACGTCGTCGCGGGGGACCGGGCCCCGGCCGCCCATCTCGGTGGACACCCGGACCCGGCCGGTGGCCGGGTCGTCGGTCAGCGAGCCCGGCCGGACGATCGTCCAGTCCAGACCGCTGGCCTGTAGGTAGGCGTCCGCCTCTGCCTTGGCCTCCAGGTAGGGGCGCATCCCCTCGCCGGCCGCGTCCGGCTGGTGGGCGCCGATCGACGAGACCATCACGTACCGGCGTACCCCGGTGGCCCGGGCCGCGTCGACCAGCTTGACCGCACCACCCAGGTCCACCGTCCGCTTGCGCGCCGGTCCGCTGCCCGGGCCGGCGCCGGCCGCGAACACCACCGCGTCCGCGCCCTTGACGTACCGGTCCAGCGTGCCGTCGTTCTCCAGGTCACCGAGGACCGGTACGGCGCCCACGGCCTCCAGGTCGGCGGCGTGCTCCGGCTTGCGGATCAGGCCCCGGGCGGTGTCGCCCCGGTCGGCGAGCAGCTTGAGCAGGCGGCGGGCGACCTGGCCGTGGCCGCCGGCGACGAAGATGTCCATGCCTGAGTCTTACCGACTCAGGCGGAGTCGCGCACCACCAGGGTGGGCTGGAAGATCACCGAACGGGGCAGCCGGCCGGGCGCGGCGATGTGCGCCATCAGCAGCTCGGCCATCTCGGCGGCCATCTCCTCGACCGGCTGCCGGACCGTGGTGAGCAGCGGGCGGCAGTCCAGCGCCGCACTGCTGTCGTCGAAGCCGACCACCGCCACGTCGCCGGGCACCCGGCGGCCCAGGTCCTGCACCGCGCGCAGGGCGCCCTCGGCCATCAGATCGCTGGCCACGAACAGGCCGTCGATGTCCGGGTGCGCGCCGAGCAGCCGGCGGGCGCACTCCTCGCCGCCGGCCCGGGTGAAGTCGCCCTCGATCGAGGGCACCTCGGCGAACCCGCGGTCGGCCAGATGCGACCGGAAGCCGTCCCGCCGGTCCAGCCCGGCCGGGATGTCCAGCGGCCCGCTGATCGTGGCGAGCCGGCGGCAACCCCGGGCGAGCAGGTGGTCGGCGGCCAGCCGGGCGCCCAGCCGCTGGTCCACGTCCACGTAACTGGCCGGGATCGGCTGCGCCGGGCGGGCCGAGACCACGGCCGCGATACCCAGGTCGTACACCTGCCGCGGCAGCGGGTCCTCGGCATGGCTGCTGATCAGCAGCACCCCGTCGACGTGGCCCTGGCGCAGATAGCGGATCACGTGGTGATGGTCGCCGGCGTCGGTGGGGATGATCACCAGGTGGATGTCGTGCGGGCGCAGCGCCGCGGTCGCGCCCGCGGTGATCCGGCCGAAGTACGGGTCGGTGAAGACCCGGTTGAGAAACGACGAGTCGTCCGGGCGGTCCGGCTCGGAGATCACCAGCGCCACCGAGTTGGTGCGGCGGGTGACCAGGGTACGGGCGGCCAGGTTCGGTACGTACCCGGTCTCGGCGATCGCCCGCTGGACGATCTCGCGGATCTTGGCGTCCACCGTCGGCGCCCCGTTGATCACCCGGGAGACCGTCGCCCGCGACACCCCGGCCGCCTCCGCGACCTGGTCCATCGTAGGGTTCTGCCCACCGCGCGGCGACCGCGTACCCATGGGCTCTGTTATAGCGCGGGCGGAACCGCCGGGGCCGCGGCGGGCCCCGGCGGTGGTGCTCATCTCAGGGACGGCCATTCGTGCCGCACTTGACCTTGATGCGGATGCAGTCGGTCACCCGGCGAGCCATCTCATCGACCGGCCAGGCGTTGAAGAAGTCGCCGTGCATCGTGTATCCGCGACCGGAGGACAGCCGGAAGTTCGCCGGGTTGCCGCTGACCGGATAGCGCAGCACCTGGCGCACCTTCGGCACCAGCACCGGGTGGGTGGCCGGGCAGGCGTTGTTCACCGGGTACGCCATGTGGCTCTTGTGGTCCGGCGAGTCCAGGTCCCGGCCGTTCCAGCACTGCGGGAAGTCCAGGTAGGACTCCAGCATGGTGCCGGCCGGGCAGGTGACGAAGTCGTGCGACGGCGGCACGTGCCCGGCGTGCAGACACGACCAGCGCGAGATGGTGTTGTCGTTCGGAGCGGTGGCACGGGCGTTGCCGGCCACGATCCGCAGGCCGAACGGGATCGGCTGGTACTGCGGCAGCAGGTCCTCGCGGACCCCCTCACCGAGGTAGTAGAAGACACCGGTGGTGGGTTCGACCGGGGTGTTGCCGTTGTAGAAGGTCGGCACCCAGTACGACGACTTGTCGGTCGACGGGTTGCAGTTGCTGGTGGCGTTGAACAGGTCGTTGACGGTGGAGTAGGCGTTGGTCACGGTGCTGCCGAAGAAGCTGTGCATGTGCGACGCGCCGGGCATGTTCGGGAAGACGATCGGGTCGTCCGGCAGCCGGTGGCTGAACGGGCAGTCGGCCACGAACTCCGCCACCCGGACGGCGCCCGGCGGGATGGTCGGCGTGCCGGTCGGCGGTGCCGACCCGCCGCTGCCGTAGACCTCGAACTCCCGCAGCGACACACCCCACTGGGTGGCCCGGACGGTGGTCTCCACCCGGACGTACCGGCCGGAGCCGTTGAGCGTGATGGTCTGCCGGCCGCCGGTGCCGTTGGTCGTGGTGTTCAGCGTCGTCCACGTCGACCCGTTGGCCGACGCGCGGATGGTGAAGTTCCGGGCGTACGCGGCCTCCCAGTCGAGCACGACCGAAGACAGCGTGGCGCTGGCGCCGAGGTCGACCTGCAACCACTGCGGGTCACTGAACGCGCTGGACCAACGGGTGCCCAGGTTGCCGTCGACGGCGTTGGCGGCCGGGAAGGCCGACGACTCCACCGACGACGCGGAGGCCGGGCGGCCGCGGGAGAGCAGGGTGTCGGCCGCGCCGGCACTGGTGGCGGTCACGGTGACGTAGGTGGCCAGGAGGGTGGCCGCCGTGGCGGCCATGATCCATCGTCGGGATCGCATGGGAAAGCTCCTTCGGGGGAGGAGGGAACGCCGGGGCGGGGATGGGGGCCCCGCCCCGGCACCGATGCCGAGCCGGTCAGATCACTGGTACACGCGGACGTAGTCGACCAGCATCTGCGACGGGAACGGCGTCGTGGCGTCGATGGGGCCGGGGAAGTCCCCGCCGACGGCCAGGTTGAGGATCAGGTAGAACGGGTGGTCGAAGACCCAGGGGCCGCGGGTGTTCTCCACGGTCTCCTTGTTGGCGTCGAAGACCTGCCGGCCGTCCAGGAAGAACCGGATGCCCTTGCTGTCCCACTCCGCCGCGTAGACGTGGAAGTCCAGCGACAGGTCGGGAGTCGCGTACTTCTGGCCGTAGCCCCCGCCGCCGTTGTAGGCCGGGGCGTGCAGCGTGGAGTATGCCTCGCTGGTGTTGCGGCCCAGCACCTCCATGATGTCGATCTCGCCGTTGTACGGCCACGGCCGGCCGGTGAGGAAGTCGGCGCCCATCATCCAGAACGCCGGCCAGAACCCGTTGCCCTTCGGCACCTTGATCCGGGCTTCCATCCGGCCGTACTGCACGTGGAACTTGTTGCCGGTGTTCATCCGGTGCGAGGTGTACTGCCGGCCCTGGTAGTCCTGGCGGCGGGCCTCGATGACCAGGCTGCCGGTGCCGTTCATCTGCGCGTTCTCGCTGTTCGGCGTGTAGTACTGGATCTCGCCGTTCTGTGGGACGCCCGGGTCGTAGGTCCACTTCGCCTGGTCCGGCTTGCTGCCGGCCGCTCCGTTGAACTCGTCGGCGAAGACCAGCCGGGTGGCCGGGAACGTGGGATCGGCGGGCTGGGCCGGCGGGTTCTGCGGTGCTCCGCCGGTGCCGTAGATCTTGAACTCCCACAGGCTGTATCCGTACGGGCTGCCGCGACCCGTGCCGTACATCCGGACGTACCGGCCGGTGCCGGTCGCGTTGATCACGTCCTTGAGCCCGTCACCGGTGGTGGTGGAGAAGATGGTCGTCCAGGTCGTGTTGTTGGCCGACACCTGGATCTGGTACGCCCGGCCGTACGCCGGGTCCCACTGCAGCAGCACCTGGCTGATCTGCGCGGTGGCGCCCAGGTCGACCGAGATCCAGCCGGGGTCCACCCAGCCGGTGGTGGAACTGGTCGCCCAGCGGCTGGCCGGGTCGTTGTCGAACGCCTTGTCCGGGCTGCACGGGTTGCAGTTCACGTCGTTCTGCCAGCTCGACGCGGTGGCCGGCTTGTTGTACGACAACAGTCGTGTGCTGCCCGCGGGCGGCGTGGTGGGCGGTGTCGTGGGTGTGGTGGGCGGTGTCGTGGGTGGTGTGGTGGGCGGTGTGGTCCCGGTGTCGGAGAAGACCTGGAACTCCCAGAACGAGTAGCCGTAGAGCTCCAGCGCCCGCTGGGTCAGGTTGATCCGGACGTACCGGGTGCTGCCGGCCACCGCGATGCTCTGCTGGCCGCCGGGGCCGGTCGTGGTGGCGTACGCCTGGGTCCAGCTGCTGCCGTTGGTGGAGAACTGGATGGTGAAGGCCCGCGCGTACGCGGCCTCCCAGGCGATCGCGATCCGGCTCACCGCGGTGGTGGCACCCAGGTCGACCTGCCACCAGGCGGTGGAACCGAACGCGCTGGCCCACCGGGTGCCGTTGTTGCCGTCGACCGCCTCGGCCGGCCGGTAGCCGGTGGGTGTCTCGGTGGACGATGCGGTGGCCGCCTTGCCCTGCGACACCACCACCTCGGCCGCGCTGGCGCTGGTGGTGGCGACGACAGTGGTGGCGAGCAGGCCGGCCAGGCCGGCGCCGAGGGCTGCGCATCTGATCCGACGTCGTCGGACCGCAGCAGACGTCATGAGCTCTCCTTGCGGGGAATCAAGGGGAAGGCGGGGGATGTGAGAAAGCGCTCTTTCGTACGCCACTCTGAACCCGCCGTGTGACGGCTGTCAATGCCTGGTGATGGCCGGGGAAGCGCTTTCTCGGATGTGCCC
This sequence comes from Actinoplanes sp., assembly GCA_035685405.1. Lineage (GTDB taxonomy): Bacteria > Actinomycetota > Actinomycetes > Mycobacteriales > Micromonosporaceae > Actinoplanes. The sequence continues at coordinate 5,181 of DASSAL010000189.1, forward strand.
GCTCCATCGATGAACGTCTTCGCAGGTGAACGGCTTGTTGCGGCGACCGGCCGCGCCGGTTCCGGAACCACCGATACCCTCGGGCGGTGATCACTTGTGTCGTGGAGTACGTGATCGACGCCGGCAAGATCGAGGCGTTCGAGCACTTCGCCCGCCGGTGGATGGACCTGGTGGCCGCCCACGGCGGCATCCACCACGGCTACTTCCTGCCCGCCGAGGGGGCCAGCGACCGGGCCCTGGCGCTGTTCTCGTTCCCCAGTCTGGCGGCGTACGAGCAGTACCGGACGCTGTTCGGCGTGCACCCGGATTTCCTCGCGGCCGACCGGATCCGGGATGAGAGCGGATGCGTGCTGCGCTACCAGCGCACCTTCATGCGGCCGCTGCTGCCCTGAGGCCCGGTCGGGTTCCCCGGCAGGGCCTAGCCTCAACCGGTTCCGGTGGCCACCCGGCGCCCGCTGAACCGGGGCACCGACGCCACCGCCCAGATCAGCAGCGCGGCCACTCCGAGTACCAGCACCGCCGCGCTGACCGCGGTGCCGATTGCCTGCGCGGTGACCATCATGGGCAGCAGCTTCACCGCGACCGAACCGCCGAGCGCCCGGGTCGAGGCGCTGTACGCCAGCGCCGTCGTGACGCCTTGCGGTGGCGCCTCCTCGGCCGCCAGTGCGTCCATGTCGCCCTCGAAGGCGGTCTGCGCGAGGCCGGCGAAGAACTGCGCCAGCAGGACGGCGAACGCGTGCGTGGGCGCGAAGATCCAGCCGATCAGCATGCCCAGCCCCCACAGCGACCAGCGCAGCACCGCGGGCAGGCGCAACCGGCCGACGAACTCCACAGCCAGCGTGGACAGCAGGCACCCGAGGCTGAACGCCACGGCGATGCCGGCCACCCAGGCCCGGCCGTGCAGTTCGGTGGTCAGCGGAACGGCCAGCAGCGCCGGGCCGGACGCCAGCAGCATCACCGCGCCGCCGGCCGCCAGCAGGCGCGGCGACACCGAGAGCTGCCGGCGCCCGAGGCGCGGCCGCTGGGCCGCCCGGGAGCCGACGCGGTGGCTGCTGAAGCTGACCGCCGTCGAGGTCACGCCGTACCCGACCACGGTGGCGGACTCGGTGCCCCGGCTCGGGGTGATCCGGGCGCGGCGCGCGCTGAGCACGGTCGGCAGCAGGGAGCCGGCGTACACCACGAACACCGCGATCAGCGGCAGCCCGGTCGGATAACCGTGGGCGCCGACCGGGAGCAGCGCGGCCAGCCCGGTGCCGACCGCTTCCACCGCTGCGATGCACAGCGCGTACCGGGTCATCGCCTTCACGCCCGGCGCCACCGCGGTGACCTCGGCCCGCATGCCGGCGAACCCGGCCCAGGCGGCCACGTGCATGACCACCACGCCGCCGGCGATCAGCCAGGACGGCAGCCCGGCGATCAGCCCCCAGAGCACCGACACGCGCAGCACCAGCTCGGTGCCGCCCGCGCCGCGCAGCAGCGCACGGCCGCTGAACCGGCGCGACAGCCATCCGGTGATCGGTGCGGAAAGCACCACGCCGGCCAGCATGGCGGCGTTGTAGAGCGCGGCCTCGGCCAGGCCGCCGCGGGAGACCGCGAGCAGGACGAGCACCGTCCAGCCCAGGGCCATCCCGAACGAGTCGACGACGCCCGAGACGAGCAGCTCGCGCAACCGGCCGGCCCGGCGCATCCCGCCGGGTGCGACGCGACGGTGGCGGGGCCGGTGAACGTCAGTGGCCACCGGGATTTCCGACGAACAGCGGGGTGGGCGGTGCGAAGCCGTTGAACGCCGAGGCGTAGCTCAACGTGTACGCGCCGGCCGAGCCGATGTAGAGCGTGTCGCCCACGTCGATGGTGGCCGGCAGCGAGACGTTCACGAACATGGTGTCCGAGCTGTCGCAGCTGGGCCCGGTCACCGTGTACGGCAGCTGCGGCACGTCGGCGTGCCCGGGCACCGACGTCCACAGCGGATAGTCCCAGCCGTTCGCCGTCTGCAGCGTCTCCATCATGCCGTTGTAGGCGCCGACGTCGACGAACAACCAGTTCTCGCCGCCGCGCTGCTCCCGCCCGATGACGCCGGCGGCCATCACCGCGGACTCGGCGACCAGGTGCCGGCCGGGCTCGGCGGCCAGCAGGCCCGGACGGTACGGCAGCAGGTCGGCCAGCGCCGGCATGACGTACGAGCCGATCGTCTCGATCCCCGGCACGTCGGCGACGTACCGGGCCGGGAAGCCGCCGCCCAGGTCGAGCATGCCGATCTCGATGCCGCCGGCCCGCAGCCGGGTCATCAGCCGGCCGGCGTCCCCGATCGCCTGCCGCCACGCGGCCGGGTTGCCGCACTGCGAGCCGACGTGGAACGTGATGCCGTACGGGCGGAGGCCGAGCCGCCGGGCCAGCAGCATCAGGTCGAACGCGTCCTCGACGTCCGCGCCGAACTTGCGGGACAGCGGGAACACGCTGGCCTTGTCGTCCACCCGCAGCCGCACGAACACCGCGGCGCCGGGCGCGTACCGGGCGATCTTGGCGAGTTCGTTGGGGGAGTCGAAGCTGAACCGCCACACGCCGGCCCGGTGTGCCTCGGCCACGTGGGCCGGCGGCTTGACCGGGTTGCTGTAGAGCACGCCGGCCGGGTCGATGCCGAGGCGCTGCAGCAGCCGCAGCTCACCCAGCGAGGCGATTTCGAAGCCGGCGCCCCGGGCGGCCAGCGTGGTCAGGATCTCCGGCGACGGGTTGCACTTCATCGCGTAGAACGCCTGCACCCCCGGCAGCGCTCGGCTGAACGCGGCGTGCCGTTGCGCCACCGTGCCCAGGTCGGTGACCAGGTACGGGGTCGGCAGGTCGATGACCTCGAGGCAATCCGGCGCCAGCGCGGCCGGCCACTGCGCCGGCACACCGGAGGCGGTCAGGACGACGGAACTCATGCGGGTCACTCCAGGGTCCGGGTCAGGCGGCCGCCGCCGCGGTGCTGCTGTCCAGCAGCAGGCGGCCGGCCTCGGCGGCGGAGATGGGGCGGGAGAAGTAGTAGCCCTGGGCGAACCGGCAGCCCATCTCGCGAAGCGCGGAGAACTGGCCGTACTCCTCGATGCCTTCCGCCACGGTGTCCATGCCGAGGCTCTGGCCGAGCTGCACGATCGTCCGGGCCAGCGCGGCGTCGTCGTGCGCGCCGAGCCGCTCGACGAACGAACGGTCGATCTTGAGCGTGTCCACCGGGAACCGCCGCAGATAGGCCAGCGAGGAGTAGCCGGTGCCGAAGTCGTCGATCGCCAGCGAGACGCCGAGCGACTTGAGCCGGACCAGCGCCGCGAGGTTGTCCTCGGTGTCGGTCATCAGCACGCTCTCGGTCATCTCCAGGCACAGCTGGTTGCCCGGCATGCCGGTCTCGGCGAGCACCTCGCCCACCATGGCGGGCAGATCGGAGCGGTCGAACTGGCGGACCGAGACGTTGACCGCCATCTTGACCGGGCTGCTCGGGCCCCAGGCGACCGCCTGGCGGCAGGCCTCGGCGATCACCCAGCGGCCGAGCGGCACGATCAGGCCGGTGCCCTCGGCGATCGGGATGAAGTCCAACGGCGGGATCAGGCCGCGGGTCGGGTGCTGCCAGCGGACCAGCGCCTCGAAGCCGATGACCTGATGGGTCGCGAGGTCGATGGTCGGCTGGTAGTGCAGTTGCAGTTCGCCGCGCTCCATCGCCAGCCGCAGGTCGGCCTCCAGCTCCAGCCGCTCCACCAGACCGGCGTGCATGTCCGGGTGGTAGCTGGCGAAGCCGCTGCCGCCGGCCGATTTGGCCTTGTACATGGCCAGGTCGGCGTTGCGCATGAGCTGCTCGGCGTCGCGCTGTGCCTCGTCCGGCTGGCCGTCCTCCGCGCCGCTGACCACGGCCGCGGCCAGGCCGATGCTGGCCTGGACGTGGATGTCGCGGGTGTCGATCCGGAACGGCTCGTGCAGGCTGTCGACGATCCGCCCGGCCACCGCCTCGGCGTCCGGGGAGCCGACCTGCGACTCGACCAGCACCGCGAACTCGTCACCGCCGAACCGGGCCACCGTGTCATGCGCCCGGACCGACTCACGCAGCCGGTCGGCCACCTGCACCAGGAGCTGGTCACCGGCCAGGTGGCCGAGGCTGTCGTTGACCTCCTTGAACCCGTCCAGGTCCAGGAACAGCACGGTGACGTCGCGGTCCGGCTCCCGGGCGGCCAGCGCCTCGGACACCCGCTCGCGGAACAGCGCGCGGTTGGCCAGCTGGGTCAGCGCATCGTGGTACGCCTCGTGCACCAGCTGGTCCTGCAACTCCTTGCGCTCGCTGATGTCCCGGGTGTTCAGCACCAGGCCGCCGACGCTGGGGTCGCCGAGCAGGTTGGTGACGGTCACCTCGGCCTGGCGCCACCGGCCGTCGTGGTGCCGGATGCGGACCTCGGTCACGGTCGTCGCGTACGGGGTGCCGGACACCGACGCCATCGCCGCGGCCAGCCGCCCGGTGGAGTCCTCGTCGAGCAGCGATCCCAGGTCACGCCCGGTGAGGTCCTGGGGCGAGTAGCCGAACACCCGCTGGATCGACTCGCTCTGGTAGAGCACCCGGCCGTCCTCGCCGACCACCGTGACGACGTCCGAGCTGTGCTGCACCAGCGCGTGGAAGCGCTGCTCGCTGGCGTACAGCTCGGCGGTGCGGTCGGCGACGCGGGCCTCCAGGTTGCGGGTGAGGCTGCGGTTCTCCAGCAGGGTGAGCAGCTGCCGGCCGACGATCAGCAGGATCAGGGCGGAACGGGTGTACGCCACGAAGGCGTTGCTCTGGCCGGTGCGGGCGAACCAGACGACGCTGGTGAACAGCGCGGCGAGCACCGCCAGGTACGGCAGCATCACGCCGACCGGCTGGCGGTCGCTCTGCCCCTGCTCGTTCCCGGTTTCCTGGCCGGCCGGCAGCGGTTTGCGGGCAGCCAGCAGGATCAGCGAGAACCCGGCGAACCAGCCGATGTCGGTGACGCTGCCGGAGGCGTACGCACCGATCAGGTTCAGATAGGCGTACCCGATGTCGGAGACGGCGAACGCGACGATGCCGGCGCCGACCAGCGCGAGGTGGGCGAAGTTGCGCCCGTGCTGGCGCTGCAGGGCCAGCATGTACACCACGATGGTGACGATCACCACGTCGCCGAGCGGGTAGGCGAGGGAGATGTAGAGCGCCAGCGCGCTGTCGCCGCCGGCGTGGATCAGCGGCGCGACGATGATGATCCAGGCGATCAGCACCAGCGAGGCGGCGACCATCAGGCCGTCCAGCACGCTGCGGGCCCGGTTGGCGAGCGCCTGCGCGGCGCTCGGCAGGATCAGCAGGCCGGCCGGGGTGAGCAGGACCATGCCGAGATAGCCGATGTCGGCATGGGACGGGAACGGGACCTCGTCGCCGCGGTACGTCTCGAGGTAGACCCACGCGCACTGGCCCAGGCCCCAGGCGAGCACGCCGAGGCCGATCAGCGCCCAGCCGCACCGCATCCGGCCGCGGAACGTGCGGGCGCGCAGCAGACAGGCGACGGCCGCGGACACCGCGCCCACGCCCAGGCCGACGTTGGAGATGGTCTGGGAGAACGCCGGCCCGCCGATGCCGGTGGACAGCACCGCGCCGAAGGTTGCGACGACCACGGCGATGGCGACACAGAGGCGCGCCCAGTCGCTCGGGACTGGCCGTGTCGTGACTGCCATCAGAGTGTTCTCCGCTCCGCATGCGCCACCTCCGGATGGGTGGCCGTACGGGGCAGATCGGAATCTTCCGGTCGGGCTTGAGAGGTTCGGGCGGGTGCAACGCACGGGCACCGGTTGCAAAGGGGTTGCTACTGCACCGGCTGCCGGTATTTCCTCCAGCCGCGAGGCCGCCGGCCGACTGAGTCCACGCGTACTGAGCGGCGGTCGCCGGTCAGCCGATCACCCAGCCGTACAGACGTTCGGCCGCGAGCCGGAGGATCAGCCGCTGGTCGCGCACCATGGCCCGGCGGTAGTCGGCCCAGTCCGGGTGCTCCTTGCCCTGCACCAGCCGGTACACCTCGATCAGCTCCTCGACGACCGGGTCGTGCTCGTCGCGGCACACCGGGGAGAAGGTGGCGGCCGCCTCCACCACGGCGTAGCCGCGGCGTCCCGGAGCCGGCACGTGCAGGCTCGCCCGCGGGTCGCGGCGCAGATTGTGCGTCTTGGCCAAGGTGCCGCGGGTGGAAACCCGGATCACCCGGGTCTGCGCGTCCGCCGTGTAGTTGACGTCGGACAGCTGCGGCCGGCCGTCCCGCTTGATGGTGGCCAGCGTGCCGATGTCGCCGGCGACCACGAGCTGCCAGAGATCCGTGTTCATGGGGAGTCACGGTAGCCGGTCAGACCGTTCTCGAAGGCCACGATCACCAGCTGCACCCGGTCCCGGACCCCGAGCTTGGTGATCGCGCGGGTAATGTGCGTCTTGGCGGTCAGCGGACTGATCACCAGCTCGCGGGCGATGTCCTCGTTGGACAGCCCGGTGGCGACCAGTCGCACCACCTCCCGCTCCCGCGCGGTCAGCACGGCCAGCCGGTCGCCGCCGTCGCCCGGCGCGGCCGGGGGGCGGTGGGCGAACCGGGTGACCACCCGGCGCGTCACGCTGGGCGACAGCAGCGCATCACCGCCGGCCACCACCCGGACGGCGTGCCGGAGGCCGTCCGGGTCGATCTCCTTGGTGAGGAAGCCGCTGGCCCCGGCGGCGAGCGCGGCGAACACGTACTCATCGGTCTCGAACGTGGTCAGGATGACCACCCGGCACTCGCGCAGCGCCGGGTCGGCGACGATCTGCCGGGTCGCCGCGATGCCGTCCAGTCCCGGCATCCGGATGTCCATCAGCACCACGTCCGGCCGCACCGTACGCGCGGTCCGGACCGCCTCGTCGCCGGTGGACACCTCACCGACCACCACGATGTCCTTGTCCCGCCGCAGCAGACTGCGGAACCCGGCCCGGACCAGGTGCTGGTCGTCGGCGAGCAACACGGAGATGGTCATCGCGGGATCGTCGCCCGCACCGTGAAGCCGCTCCCCACCGGTCCGGCGGTGAGCGCCCCGCCCAGCGCGGCCACCCGCTCCCGCATCCCGGCGATGCCGTGCCCGTCGGCGACCGGCCCGGTGGCCGAGCCGTTGTCGGCCACCTCCACATCGACCTCCGCGTCGGTGTACCGCAGCCGCACATCGACCCGTGTCGCCCCGGCGTGCCGGACCGTGTTCGTCAGCGACTCCTGCACCACCCGGTAGATCGCGGTGGCCACCGGCGCGGGCACCACGCTGCGATCGCCGATCTCGTCGACGGTCACCGCCAGCCCGGCGTCGCGCACCTGGGCGGTCAGCCGGTCCAGACCGTCCAGCCCGCCCGCCGGTTCCACCTCGGCGCCGTCGCGCAGCACGTCGACCAGCGCCTTGAGGTCGGTCATCGCGCGGCCTCGGACGTCCTGCGCCAGCCGTAACGCACCCTTGGCCTCTGCCGGATCGGTGTCGAACGCGTCGATCGCCACGTTCAGGTGCACGCCCACCACGGCCAGCGTGTGCGACACGACGTCGTGCAGGTCGCGGGCGATGCCGACCCGCTCCTCGGCCCGCCGGCGCCGGACGTCCAGTTCGCGTTCGTGCTGGTCCTGGACCAGCCGCGCGGCGACCTCGGACTGCCAGCGCCGGGTGCTGCGATACGCGTGCGCGGCCGCCAGCACCGCCGCGGTCCACAGCGCGTCCCCGCCCACGTGGGTCAGCGCCCAGTCCGAGCCGTGTTCCAGGTCGACGAAGAAGTCCCACTGGAAGCCGTAGACCAGCGTGCACAAGACCACGACGACCGCGGCGCGCAGCCGGCCGGCGAGCACCACCGCGGCGAAGGCGGCGGTGGCCGGCCACGCCCACCCAGAACCGATCAGCTCGGCGCTGCGCAGGGCGGCAACGGTGAGCACCGACACGATCAGCACGGTGAGCGGCCACCGGCGCAGCAACAGCGTCAGGCCGGCCAGCGTGACGGCCAGCGCGGCGGTCATCACCCCGTCGACGTTGCCGCCGGTCACGGCGAGGCCGAACGGGACGCCGACACCGGTGAGCGCGGCCGCGGTGAGCAATGGCTTGGTCGTCATGTCCGGCACGGTAGGCCCGCCGGGGCGGCCGGCGCGTCGTCCCGCAACGGTCACTTGCGCGGACGCTGATCGAGTAGCGCCTACACCGTTCGGCGTACCCATCAGCTGTCTTCTGCAGCCCGCTCCCGGGCCCGGCGGCGCTTGCCCTCATGCATGGCCGCCACCCGCGCGATCGGTATGGTGTGTCCCTCCTCGACCAGGTCCGGGTGCAGCGGTTGCGGACCGGGCATGGCCTCCGCCCACGGATCGCCGGTGATCATCGGCAGCACGGTGCGGACGGTGAAGTCCTGCGGCGTGACGTCGCCCAGCGTGTCCCAGCCCACCGGGTACGAGACGGTGGCGCCGGGCCGGACCCGCGGACTGTACGCGGCCACCACGGTCGCGCCGCCGGCCCGCGTCGAGTCCAGGAACACCTTGCCGTGCCGGTCATCCCGGATGAACGCGGTGGTGGCCAGGTCGGGATCCAGCCGCTCGGCGCGGGCCGCGACCGCCCGGGTCGCCGCCGCCACGTCCTCCGGGTGCGCGCCCTTCTCCAGCGGCACGAAGACATGCACCCCCTTGGACCCGCTGGTCTTCACCGCGCTGCCCATGCCGACCTCGTCGAGCACCGCCCGGACCAGCCGGGCCGCCCCGACGGCCAGCGAGAACGCGCCACCCTCCGGTGGGTCCAGATCCATGATCAGATGGGTGGGGTGGTGCCGGCCGGCGAGCATCAGGCCCGGGTGGTATTCCACCGCCCGCTGGTTGCCGAACCACAGCAGCGTGCGGCGGTTGTTGCAGAGGGCGTACGAGACCTTCCGCTGCGACGCCTCCGCCCACATCTCGGTCCGTTCCACCCACTCCGGGGTGTATTTGGGGAGATTTTTCTGCATGAAGCGGTCCTGCCCGCGCAGCACCCGGATCACCGACAACGGCCGGTCCCGCAGCACCGGGACGATCCGGTCGCTCAGGGCGTCCAGATAGTCGATCAGATCCCGCTTGGTGACGCCGGCGTCCGGGAAGAGTTCCTCGTCCAGGTTGGTCAGCGGTACGCCGTCGCGTTCCTCGGTGCTCTTGGCCGCCATGGGGACATCCTGCCCGGATTCAGCCCAGTCCGGCGATGCCCATCGCCGGCAGAACCATCGCGAGCGTCAGCACCACGTACGTGCCGCCCAGCCAGAACCGCCCGTTCTTGGTGGCGACCACCGCCGCGGCGAACGGCACGACGATGGCCAGCAGCGCGGCCAGGTCACGCTCGACGCCGGGCCGGCCGGTCAGCCCCCAACCGATCAGCAGCGCCAGCGACACCAGCCAGAACAGGGTGATCGCGACGATCCGCAGCGCGACCTCCTGGCGGCGGACCGCCTCCCGCGGGTCCTCGATCTTCGCGAGCGCCACCCGTTCTTCCAAGGTCACGGCCTCAGCCTAGGCTCTCTAGGCTGAGGTTATGAAACGGGTGACTCTCGCGCAGGTGGCCGAGCTGGCCGGTGTGTCCGTCATGACCGCCTCGTACACGTACAACCAGCCGAACCGCGTCTCGGACCAGGCCCGGTCGAAGGTGCTCGCCGCGGCGGCCGAGCTGGGGTACGCCGGTCCGGACCCGAGCGCCCGGTCGCTGCGCCGGAGCCACACCCACACTGGGCGTGGTGATGGGCGAGCATCTGACGTACGCCTTCGACGACCCGCAGGCCGTCACCTTCCTGGCCGGGATCGCCGAGGTCTGCGCCGACCGCGGGTACGGCATGACGATCCTGCCGATCACCGGCGGCGCCGACGACACCCCGCGGATCATGGCGGCGGCGGTCGACGGGTTCATCGTCTGGACCACCTCCGACGACGACCCGGTGCTGGCTGCGGTGCAGGCCATGAAGCGACCCGCGGTGGTGCACGGCGGGCCGGCCGTACCCGGGCTGGGGTTCGTGTCCATCGACAACCAGGCGGCGGCCCGCGCGGTGGGTGGCATTGCGTTCGCCGGCGCCCGGCGCCCCGCGGTGGTCAGCCAGCCGCTGTCCCGGGCCGGGATCAGCACGATCACGACCGGCGGTGAGATCACCGATGTGCTGTTCCCGGTGACCCGCGAGCGGGTGGCGGGCTACCGGCAGGCCGCCGAGGACGCCGGATTGCTGTGGCGCAACATGATCGTCGCGGTCTGCGCGCGCAACGACGCGTCCGAGGCGGAGCGCATGGCCGCCGGCTTGCTGTCCGCCGCCGAGCCGCCGGACGCGATCGCCGCGATGAGCGACGAGCAGGCGGCCGGGGTGATCCGCGCGATCCGCGCCGCCGATCGCCGCATCCCGGACGATGTGGCGGTGACCGGATGGGACGACGCCGCCGTGGCGGCACAGATGGGGCTGACCACGGTCGCCCAATCGCTGCGCGAGCAGGGTGCGGCCTGCGCGCGGGCGGTGCTCGGGCAGCAATCGGAAGAATTCGCCGCACCGTGGTCCATCGTGCGGCGGGCCAGCCCGGCGAAACTGACGTCACCCGCCCGGGCAGCGGGTGTCCCCGCCGCTGTGTCCTGGCACGCGCCGGATCCGGGTGCCGCCTCGGCGGGTGGCTTGGACCTACACCTTCGGGTTACGTCAAACGGGCCATAGTTCTTTGTCTATCCGATTCGTCAGAATCGGGGCATGACCATCCCCGGGAACGTCACCGCGCTCCTCGTGCTCGTCGCGGTTGTGATCGCCTGCACGGGCTACGCCGCCGGCCGCCTGCACCAGTGGTACCGAACCGACGAGGACCGGGACGAGGCCTATCGCGAGGGCTACGACACCGCCACCCGGAGCACGTTCAGCATGGCCGCCCGCATCATCGGCCCACGCCGCGAACGGTCGGCCGCGCGTGGTTCCGCGACCGTCCACGCTCCGGCCTGGCGGCCGGGGCCCGCGCCCGCGACCGCTGCCGGCTCCGCAGCCGGGCCCGCCGGACCCGATACCTGGTGCCCAGCCAAGCCGTCCGGACTCGTTGGCGGGTCCCCAGCTGAGTCGGCCGGGCGTGCTGCCGAGACCGCGGCCGGGCCTTCGCCCGACCTTCCGTTCCCTGCGCCGCCGCCGGCCTCGGCATCGGCGCCGCCT
>DASSAL010000190.1:0-3517 GCA_035685405.1 Actinoplanes sp.
CGCGGAGCGGGGTGTGGCCCTGGTGGTGGTCACCCACGACCTGGAGCTGGCCGCCCGGGCCCGCCGGCAGCTGCGGATGCGCGACGGGCTGGTGGAGGATTGAGCGAGCGCGAGGGCTCGCCGCGCGAGCGGGGAGCGAGGAGGGCCGACCGCCTGGCGCCTGCGCCCGGCGGTCTGTCCGAGGAGCGGGCATGAGGCTGGGGGAGGCCTGGCGGGTCGCGGTGACCGCCCTGCGGGCGAACCGCCTGCGCAACGCGCTGACCATGCTGGGCGTCATCATCGGCGTGTTCGCCGTGGTCATGCTCGTCGCCATCGGCACCGGCGCCAAGGAGTACGTCGAGGCGCAGGTGCAGGGCCTCGGCAGCAACCTGCTGCTGGTGGTGCCGGGCGAGATCTCCTTCGGCAGCGCGCCCACCTCGTCCCGGCTCACGCTGTCCGATGTGGACGAGATCGGCCGGGTGGTCGGCGACCGGCAGCGGGTCGCCGCGACCGTCACCAGTGGAGAGACGCTGCGGGCCGGCAACAACGAGCTCTTCGCCACCGTGCAGGGGGTCACCGAGACCGTGCCGGAGGTCTTCGCCCGGCCGGTCGGCCGCGGCGAGTTCCTGCGGCGGTCCGATGTGGACACCCGGCGGCGGGTGGTGGTGCTCGGTGCCGCGGCGGCGGACACGCTCTTCGGCGACCGGGACGCGGTGGGCCGGCAGCTGACCATCGCGGGGGTGCGCTTCCGGGTGGTCGGCGTGCTGCAGCGGACCGGCTCCTCGTCGCTGGCCGGCGCCGACCCCGACCTCACCGTCTACATCCCGATCACCGCCGCGCAGCGGCTCTTCGGCACCCAGCGGGTGGACGGGCTCGCGGTGAAGGCACCGGACCTGGACGAGATCGACGCGCTCGGCGGCCGGATCGTGGCCACCCTGGAGGACCGCTACCCGGGCGAGCGCTTCTCCGCGGTGACCCAGGAGCAGATCCTCGGCGTGGTCGGCCGCATCCTCGGCCTGCTCACCCTGGTGCTGGCCGCGATCGCGAGCATCAGCCTGCTGGTCGGCGGCGTCGGCATCACCAACATCATGCTCGTCAGCGTGCGGGAGCGGACCCGGGAGATCGGGCTGCGCAAGGCGGTGGGGGCGCGGCAGCGGGACGTGCTGGTCCAGTTCCTGATCGAGGCGGTGCTGCTCACCACCATCGGGGGCGTGCTCGGCATCGGCCTGGGGGTGGGCGCGGCGCTGCTGGTCAACCAGGTGTCCCCGCTGCCGACCGTGGTCGCCTGGTGGTCGGTCCTGCTCGCCTTCGGCGTGTCGGTGGCGGTCGGCGTGTTCTTCGGGGTCGCGCCGGCGCGCCGGGCCGGCCGGATGGACCCGGTCACCGCGCTGCGTACCGAGTGATCGACGAGATGTGACCGTAGTTCGCACCGGTCACTCCGGTACCGCTACTCTCCCCCTAGCACGTGCGTGTCCGTCGTCGCCGGAGGGGAAGCCGGCGCCGCGACACGTGCCGAGGTCTGGTGACACATGTCCGCGCAACCGCCCGACGCCCCGCTGGCGCAGGTCAAGTTCCTGACGGTGGCCGAGGTCGCCGCGCTGATGCGCGTGTCCAAGATGACCGTCTACCGGCTGGTCCACTCCGGCGAGCTCACCGCGGTGCGGGTCGGCCGCTCGTTCCGGGTGCCGGAGAAGGCCGTCCACGACTACCTGCGGGACGCCTACTTCGCCACCGGCTGAGGGCCGTCCCCGCCGGTCGCGTACGCTGCCGCCATGGGTTCGGTCATCAAGAAGCGCCGCAAGCGCATGGCGAAGAAGAAGCACCGCAAGCTGCTGAAGCGGACGCGGGTGCAGCGGCGCAACAAGAAGTAGCGGCTGAACCATGGCTGGCCCGACAGTGCCGACAGCGTCGTCGGACCGCAGGTCGGACTGGGTCACGTTCCTCTCCGACTACGGCCTCGACGACCACCTGGTCGGGGTCTGCAAGGGCGTGATCGCGCGCATCGCGCCGCACGTCCGGATCGTCGACGTCTGCCACCAGGTCAAGCCACAGGATGTCCTGATCGGCGCGACCATGCTGGCCGAGGCGGTGCCCTACCTCCCGGTCGGCATCCACCTCGCGCTCGTCGACCCCTTCAAGGCGACCAACGCGAGGGGCTTGGCGGTCTGCTGCGCCGACGGCTCGATCTTCGTCTCCCCGGACAACGGCGTGGCGTCCCGCGGCTGGGAGGTCGCCGGCGGCGCGGTGGAGGCGTACGAGATCGGCAACCGCGAGCTGTGGGCGCTCAACCCGGCCCGCAGCTTCCGCGGCCGGGACATCTTCGCGCCCGTCGCCGCGCACCTGGCCCGCGGCGTGCCGCTGGCCGAGGTGGGCCCCGCCGTGCCGGTCGACTCGCTGGTGCAGGCGGAGGTCGCGGTGCCGTCCGTGCACGGCGACCACGTGCACGGTGCGGTCCGGATGATCGACCACTTCGGCAACCTCGCGCTCAACGTCCGTCGGTCCGACCTGGAGGCGGCCGGCATCCAGCTCGGCGACGTGCTGGAGCTGCGCTGCGGCGGCCGGACGCTGGAGGTGCCGTTCACGCTGGCCTTCGGTGAGGTCGCGCCCGGGCGGACGGTGGTCTGCGAGGACTCGTTCCGGGCCATCACGGTCGCGGTCAACGGCGGCCGTGCCGACCGGGAGCTGCGGGCCGGGTCCGGCGACCCGGTCGTCCTCGGCCGGGTGCACCGGCTGCTCGGCGCGGCCGCGACCAAGGTGCCGGTGGTGGACGGCCGCCCGAGCTGAGCGGGCTGAGTACCATCCTCTGCGGGGAGCCGCCGCAGGGAGGGAGGCCGAGTCGTGCCACCTGCCGTGGTCCTGGTCACCGGGGTCAGCCGCCAGCTCGGCGGCCGGCTCGCCGGCCGGCTGGCCGCCGATCCCGCGATCGAGCGGGTGATCGGCGTCGACACGGTGCCACCGCCGCGGGACCTCGCGGCCACGCTCGGGCGCACCGACTTCGTTCGGGCGGACATCCGCAACCCGCTGATCGCCAAGGTGATCGCCTCCGCGGGCGTGGACACCGTGGTGCACCTGAGCATCACCGCGATGCCGCGCGGTGCCGGCGGCCGGGCGTCGATGAAGGAGATGAACGTCATCGGCACCATGCAGCTGCTGGCCGCCTGCCAGAAGGCGGCGTCGGTGCGGCGGCTGGTGGTGAAGTCCACCACGGCGGTCTACGGATCGTCCTCCCGCGACCCGGCGCTGTTCACGGAGGAGACCGAGCCGAGGGCGCTGCCCCGGTCCGGGTACGCGAAGGACGCGGTCGAGGTGGAGGGCTACGTCCGCGGCTTCGCCCGGCGCCGGCCGGACGCGGCGGTGACCCTGCTCCGCTTCACCAACTTCATCGGGCCGCGGATCGACAGCCCGCTGGTGCGCTACCTGCGGCTGCCGGTGGTGCCGACGGTGCTCGGCTTCGACCCGCGGGTGCAGCTGCTGCACGCCGACGACGCGCTGGAGGTGCTGCGGCGGGCGACGCTGGCCCCGCCGCCCGCGCGGTCCG
>DASSAL010000191.1:0-6194 GCA_035685405.1 Actinoplanes sp.
GCCCACCCACCCCGACACCGCCACCAGCCAGCCCACCCACCCCGACACCGCCACCAGCCAGCCCACCCACCCCGACACCGCCACCAGCCAGCCCACGCAACCCGACACCGCCACCAGCCGGCCGGCCGACCAACCGGCGCAGGCCGATCCGCGCGATCAGTTGCGCAACCGGCTGGCCGACCCGGAGCAGGTGCTTTCCGCGTACGCCTGGCGGTTTTCTCCCGATACCCTGCGCGAGGTGGTCGACGAGCCGGACCGGCTGATTGCGGTCCGGGACCGGCTCACCGACAAGCTGGAGTACGCCGAGCGCGACGCGGTGCGAGCCCGGCTGCTGAGCCTTCGCGCGGTGGTGTCGCGGGTGCTCGGTGATCTTGACTTTGCGCTCGCCGATGCGCGTGAAGCGGTGCAGCACGCCGAGGCTACCGGTGAGTTGCGACGGACCGCGATCGCGCAGGCCCGGCTCGCCAACGTGCTCCGGTGGCGGGGCGACTACGCCGAGGCGGACCGGCTGTTCGCGGAGGCCAACTCGGTCGAGCTGCCGAGCCGGCTGCGTGCGGAGATCGCCGAGCTGGCCGGGCGGTCGGCGTACGACCAGGGGCGCTACCTGGAGGCGATGAACCGCTTTGAGGAGGCGCTGGACCTCCGCAAGGGTGGCGACGACGAAATGGTCGCGCGGATCGGGACGGCGCTGGACGCGGTGACCGCACGCGCCGCCGAGCGCGGGTGGGGGCCGTACCCGCGGGACCCGGCGGAGATCCGGCGGCGCCAGGAACCGGAGACATTGCCGGCCGGCGAACGGTGGGCCGAGGTGCAGCCGTTCCAGGAGCGGGTGGCATGGGTACGGCGGCCCGAATCGCCCGCCTGGGAGCTGGTGGACGCGCACGGGCACCCGGTGATCGACGACCGGGCCGGGTATCTGCAGGGCCGCCCGTTCGCCGACGGTCTGGCCTGGGTGTCCCGGGAACCGGCGGGCGGGTTCTTCGCGATCGACCACGAGAACCGGGTGATCGTGCCGGGCGGGTTCGACGACGTGCTGCCGTTCCGGCACGGGGTGGCGCCGGTGCGGCGGGGCGCCGGGTGGGGCGCGATCGACCGGTACGGGCGGGTGGTCATCCCGCCCAAGTACCGGCGCTTCGTCACCGCGCTGGCCGGCGGCCGGCGGGTGGACGGGTTCACCGCGGAGGGACTGGCGGTGATCGACGCCGGTGACCGGTACGGCGTGATCGACCACGGCGGCCAACTACGGGTCGCCCCGGTACACGCGGCGGTGGTGATCCACCCACTGGCGTTCCTGATCCGGGACCGCAGCGGGCGCTGGGGTGCCCTGGACCGCGACGGCGACCCGCTGGTGGACGTGACGCATCGTGACGAGGCGGATGTGGTGCAGGCCATCGACGAACTCATGGCGGACACGCGTCCCGTGCTCTGAGCTGGGTACTGAAACCGTCATGGAATTCCGTCACCTCGGCCGTTCCGGCCTTCTGATCAGCGAGATCGCCTACGGCAACTGGATCACCCACGGTTCTCAGGTCGAGGAGGAGGCGGCCACCGCGTGCGTCAAGGCCGCCCTCGACGTGGGCATCACGACGTTCGACACGGCCGACGCGTACGCCGGCACCAAGGCCGAGGAGGTGCTCGGCCGCGCGCTGCAGGGGCAGCGCCGCGAGGGGCTGGAGATCCTCACCAAGTTGTACTGGCCGACCGGACCCGGCCCGAACGACCGCAGCCTGTCCCGCAAGCACATCATGGAGTCGATCACCGGCTCGCTGCGCCGGCTGCAGACCGACTACGTCGACGTCTATCAGGCCCACCGGTACGACCATTCCACCCCGCTCGAGGAGACGATGTCCGCGTTCGCCGACGTCGTGCACTCCGGCAAGGCGCTCTACATCGGGGTGTCGGAGTGGACCGCGTCGGAGATCCGGGCCGGCTGGGAGCTGGCTCGGGACCTCAAGATCCAGCTGGTCTCGAACCAGCCGCAGTACTCGATGCTGTGGCGGGTCATCGAGGCCGAGGTGGTGCCCACGTCGATCGAGCTGGGCCTCGGCCAGGTGGTGTTCTCGCCGATCGCGCAGGGCGTGCTCACCGGCAAGTACGAGCCGGGCAAGCAGCCGCCGGCCGGCAGCCGGGCCACCGACGAGAACTCCGGCGCGACCTTCATCTCCCGCTGGATGAGCGACGAGGTGCTGGGTACGGTGCAGCGGCTCAAGCCGCTGGCCGAGCAGGCCGGCCTCTCGATGGCGCAGCTGGCGGTGGCGTGGGTGCTGCAGAACCCGAACGTCTCCGCGGCGATCATCGGCGCCTCGCGGCCGGAGCAGGTGTACGGCAACGCGAAGGCCTCGGGTGTGCAGCTGGACGCCGACCTGATGAAGGCGATCGACGAGATCGTCGAGCCAATCACCGAGCGCGACCCGGCCAAAACGGTCAGCCCGGAGAAGCGCCCCTGACCCCCGCCCCGCCCGCGCCCGCCCCTGACCTCCGCCCCGGCCCTCGCCACCCCCGGTGATCTTGGACTCGTGGTTGACCTTAAGGGCGATATGCCGGTTTTGTGGACCCCACAAGTCCAAGATCGCGGGGGTGAGGCGGGGTGAGGCGGAGCGGGGGGCGGAGTGAGGCCGGGGGGTGGGGTGAGGTGGTCAGGAGGACCAGAAGCGCATCAGCTCGAAGCCGAGCGCGGACAGGGCCGGCGGCACACCGATCAGGTCGCTCAGCCAGTAGACCGCGGTGAAGAACCAGCGGTTGATCTCGGACTGCCACAGCAGCACGAACAGCAGGATGAAGCCGTACGGCGCGAAGAGGTTGTAGGCCCGCTGGTACGGCGGGCTGAGCCAGGGGTGCAGCAGGTTGCCGCCGTCCAGGCCGGGCACCGGCAGGAAGTTCAGCACGCTGGCGGTCACCTGCAGGAAGGCGAGCAACGCCAGGGCCGCCCAGAAGTGGATGTGGTCGGCGCTGCCGACCAGCTGGCCGTCCGCCACGCCGGGGGCGATGCCGATGGCGAACGGGATCGCCAGCACCAGGGCGAACACCACGTTGGTGAGCGGGCCGGCGGCGCTGATCAGCGACTGCTTGACCCGGCCGCCGATGTGCGCGTGGTCCACCCAGACCGCGCCGCCGGGCAGGCCGATGCCGCCGAGGATCACCGCGATCACCGGGAGCACGATGGACAGCAGCGGGTGGGTGTACTTGAGCGGGTTCAGCCGCAGGTAACCCCGGTCGGCCACGCCGCGGTCGCCGCTGACGTAGGCGACCAGGGCGTGCGCGTACTCGTGCAGGCAGAGCGACAGCAGCCAGCCGGAGATGATGAACAGGAAGACGTCCACCCGGACGTTGCCGAAGCCGGTCCAGGTCATCCACGCGCTTACGCCGGTGAGTGCCAGGATGCCGACGAAGACCGGGCTGGGCAGGAAGGCGTTGCGCGGAACGCGGCGGGACACCTCGAAGCTGGTCACTCGGCAGGCAGCAGACTCATCTGGTAGTCGACCCGGTCGTCCTCGACCAGGCTGACCTGGGTGATCCCGGCGGCGGCGAGCTCACGCCAGGCCTGGCCGATCCACGACTCGGCGTCGGCCTGGCTGCTGAACGTCTCGGGCGGACCGGCCACCGGCTGCCCCTCGACGTTCTGGTACCGCCAACTCCACGGCATCCGCCGTCCCCCAATCGTCTCGCCTCCGTGCTCTTCCACCCTACGGCGTCGCCGGGGTGCGTCCGGCCCGAGGCCGAGTCTCAGATCCGCCTCGCACCGTCCCACCTGCCCATCGAATCCGGGACACGGCCTAAGGTACGGGTCATGTCCGTTGATCGGTGGAACTCGGTCCTGGTGCTCGGCGGGATCCGGTCCGGCAAGAGCGCGTTCGCCGAATCGCTGGTCAGCGAGGCGCCGTCGGTGCGGTACGTGGCGACGGCGGACGGCCAGGAGGACGACCCGGAGTGGATCAACCGGATCGAGGAGCATCAGCGGCGCCGTCCGCAGTCCTGGAGCACCGAGGACACCGGCGCGGACCCGGCCCGTCTGGGGGTGCTGCTGGCCGAGGCCAAGCCGGACGACACGCTGTTGATCGACGATCTGGGCGGCTGGGTGACCGCCCTGCTGGATCCGGCGAACCAGCCGCAGGACGACGTGGCGATGGTCGACGCGCTGGCGGCGGCGGTGCGGGACTGCGCCGGCCGGGTGGTCGTGGTGAGCCCGGAGGTGGGCCTGTCGCTGGTGCCGGCCACGCCGGTCGGGCGGGCCTTCGCGGACGCGCTGGGTACGGCGAACCAGGCGCTGGCCGGGGTCTGCGACCGGGTGGCCCTGGTGGTCGCGGGGCAGGTTACCTGGCTCAAGCCGGGCGCCGGCGAAAAGGCCACGGTGATCCCGATCCCGGTGACGCCGGCTGCCCCTGCGCCGCCACCGATCGAGTTCGCCGACCCGCGGGTGATCACGCCGCAGCCGGCGGAGCAGCCCCAACTCGCGGCGGAGAAGCCCCAGCCGTCGGAGCAGCCCCAGCTCGCGGCGAAGAAGCCGCAGCTGGTGGAGGTGCCGCGGCTGGATGACGAGCCGGGATCGGCGCCCACCGGCATGGACCTCCTGCCCGGCATGGACCTGCCGCTGCCGGACCCGGACGCCGGGCCGGACGCGGGCGACCGGCTGACCACCCTGGACCTGCCCGGCCTGGGCGTGGGCTCGTTGCGGGAGGCGATCGAGTTCGCCGCCGCCACCCAGAACACCGTCCGGCCGCAGCCGTGGTCGGCCGCCCGGGTGCTGCTGATCTCCGGGTCGCACGCCGGTGGCGCGTCGGCCGGTGCCGACCCCGCCGAGGCCGAGCGCCGGGTTGCCCAGGTCGAGGCCGGTGCGGGCGTGCTGGCCCGGCTGGCCGGCGCGGCGGACGCGGACATCGCGGTGGTCCGGGTGCCCGCGTCGGGCGCGATGGAGGACGGGCCGGTGCTGGACGACGGCGCGGTGGACGCGGCGCTGCGCCGGGGGCGGCAGCTCGCCGACACGGCCGCTGCGGACGGCAAGGACCTGCTCGTGCTGGCCTCGGCCGGTACCGGCACCGACGCGGTGGCCACCGCGGTGGTGGCCGCCACCACCGGTGCGGAACCGGTCGCCGTGCTGCCCCGGGTGCTGGTGCCCGGCGGGCACTTCGACGACAACGCCTGGATGGTGCGCTGCGCCGCGGTCCGGGACGCGCTGCACCGGATCCACCAGGAGCCGCGCGGTGCCCAGGACATCCTGGCCCAGCTCGGCGGCGCCGACCTGGCGGTGGCCACCGGCGCGCTGCTCGGTGCGGCGGCCCGCCGGATGCCGGTGCTGCTGGACGGACCGGTGGGCATCGCGGCCGGGCTGATCGCGCGGGACCTGGCCAGCCAGACCCGGCACTGGTGCCTGCTGCCGGACGCGGGCACGCTGGCGCTGGTCCGCCAGGGCGCCGACGTGCTCGGCCTGACCCCGGTGGTGGATCTCGGCCTGGACCTGGGCGAGGGCGCCGGCGCGCTGGCCACGCTGCCGTTGCTGCGTACCGCGATCGCGCTGTCCTCGGCCCTGCCGGTGCACCCGGCCCTGCTGACCCAACCCGGCGACGGCGAGCCGGACGGCGCGAGCGAGCCGGACGGCGCGAGCGAGCCGGACGGCGCCAGCCAGCCGGACGGCGCCAGCCAGCCGGACGGCGAGAGCCAGCCGGACGGCAACACCGAGCCGGACGGCGGCGGTGACCCGGACTTTGCCGAGCCGGTGCCGGACGGTCCCGGACCCGCCACGACGGCGCGTGGCTGACGGTATCCGGCTGGCGCTGACCACGCTGACCGTCCTGCCGGTGCGGGCCGGCCGGATCGACCGGAGATCGGCCGCGGTGGCGATGAGCCTGGCCCCGGTGGTCGGGCTGGTGCTCGGCCTGGTGCTCGCGGCGATCAACGCCGGTCTCGGCGCGATCGCGCCGCCGCTGGTCGCCGGTGCCGTCACGGTGGCGGCCGGGGTGCTGTTCACCCGCGGCCTGCACCTCGATGGCCTGGCCGACACCGTGGACGCGCTCGGCTCCTATCACCGCGGGGACGCCGCGCTCGAGGTGATGAGGAAGCCGGACATCGGCCCGTTCGGGGTGGCCGCGATCGTGCTGACCCTGCTGATCCAGGCCGCCGCGATCACGCCGTGGGCGGCGGTGACCGCCTGGACCGCGGGCCGGCTGGCGGTGCCGATCGCCTGCCGCCGGGGCGTGCCC
>DASSAL010000192.1:0-7144 GCA_035685405.1 Actinoplanes sp.
CGGACGCCGTGACGGGGGTGACGGGGGGTCACGGGGTGGGATCGAGCGTGGGAGGCGGTGACGGGGGTGACGGGGGGCGCGTGGCCGCGCAGCGCGCGGATCGATGCGCCGCGGCTGGTCGAGCGGATCGCCGAGATCACCGGCGTCCGGCTGGTCCTGGAAGGGCCGTGCCCCGGTGGTGAGGTGGGCGCCGCGTACGTGCGCTGGCCGGACGGCCGCCGGTCGGTGCTCAACGAAGGCCACACCCGGACCGGCCCGCTGCTCGACCTGGCCCGCGCGGCCGGCGTGCCGACCGCCCGGCAGGAGCTGTCGGCGCACATCGACGGGGTACGCGTGATCGTGCAGCAACGCCTGCCCGGCACACCGCCTACCACCATCGATGCATCCCTCGTCCGCCAGATGGTCGATCTCAACGACCGCCTCGCCGGCCTGCTCGCCGTGCCGCAGGACGGAGCGCACGCCGGCCACCCGCACCAACGCCACCAGCGCGCCGCGGGCCACCAGCGTGCCGCGAGCCGCCGGGCGGCGCAGCCGGCCGAGCTCTACCTGACCGACGACGGGCCCGGCTTCTGCCTGCATCGCCCGCTCGCCGCGCACAGCCGGCGCACCGCCCGCCTGCTCGCCTGGGTGCACGAGGTGGGGTCGGCCGACACCCCGGCCGACGGCGACGATCTGGTGCACCTGGACTACCAGCCGGGCAACGTGCTGGTGCAGGACGGCCGGATCACCGGGCTGATCGACTGGGACGGCGCCGGCCGCGGCGACCGGCACCTCGACCTGGTGGTGCTGCGGTTCTATCTGCTGCACCAGGCGCCGGCGCTGACCGGCATCGTCGACGAGCGGCTGACCGGCGTCGACCCGGCCCGGGTGCGCGCCTACTGGGCACACATCAGCCTGCGCCAGGTCGACTGGTCGATCCGCCACCATGACGCGGCCACCGTCGACCGTTGGCTCGACATCGCCGAGTCGGGCATGTCCTGATGGTCGGCGGTGGGCGGGACGTCGAATGGCCGGGCGTTGGCGAAGGCGCGCCCGGACGTGTGGTCCGGCAACGGCGCTCACTGCGGTGGCCGTCGAACGTATGGTCCGGCCCGGCGCGCTCACTGCGGTGGCCGTCGAACGCGTGGTCCGGCAACGGCGCGCTCACTGCGGTGGCCGTCGCGGGCGCACCCGCGACATGTCGACCGGCCGGGTCCGGTCCACGTACCGCGGGCTTTCCGGCTCGTCGGCCCGCAACGCCAGCAACGTCCGGTCGATGCCCTCGATGATCAGCCGGGTCGCCTGCATCGCCTGCGCACCGGCGGTTCCGTGCAACCCGGCCAGGGTCACCGGTTCGCCGAAGCGGACGTGGACGACCGGGCGCCGCCATGCCGCCGTCAGCAGCGCCCGGCCGATCCCGCGCGGCGCCGAATAGGGCACCACCCGGTGCGTGCCCCACTGTGCCACCGGCACCACCGTGGCGCCGGTGGACGCGGCCATCCGGGCCACCCCGGTCTTGCCGCGCTCCGGCCACATCCACGGGTCCAGGCCGATGCGCCCCTCCGGGTAGACCAGCACCGTCGCGTTCGCCCGCAACGCCGCGGCCGCGTCCGGCAGCGCCTGCGCCGCGGCGGCCGTACGCCGATCCACCCGGATGTGCCCGCACCGGCGCATCACCGCGCCCACCACCGGCGCCCGGAACACCCCGCCGGTGGCCATGATCCGCGGCGCCAGCCGCGCCTTGCGGCACGCCGCCGTCATGACCAGCGGATCCACCGGGCTGATGTGGTTGGCCGCCAGGATCAGCGGGCCCGAGCGCAGGCGCGGCGGCACCTCGCCGGACACCCGCAGGCGGCAGAACGGGAACACCACCGCGGGCGCGATGAACCGCAGGAACCGCCACAGCCGCGGTGGCCGCCACGACGTCACGACGGCACGTCGCGCAGCTCCGCCAACCGCGACTCCACCTCGGCCAGCTGGGCGCGCAGCCGGTCGGCCTCCCGCTCGGCCGCGGCCCGCTCCGCCGCCACGATCTGCTCCACCGCCTCCTGGACGCCGGGCACGTCCACCAGCGCCACCATGCGCATGGCCTCGGCCGGTTTCACCACGTACGGCCTGGCCAGCGTCTTCGCGCCCTGCGCGGCGGCGACCGTCCACTCACCCTCGGCGTAGGCCAGCGTGACCGTCAGCGACGGCGGCGGCTTGACCTTGGACTTCGGCTTGCGGCCGGCCGGCGCCGGGGGAGCAGAAGGGGGCGACGCGTCACTGGTGCGGCCGGACGGAGCCGCCGCCGGAGAAGAGCGGCCCGACGGTGCCGGGGAGGACCGGCCGGAGGGCGCCGGGGGAGCAGGCGACGAGGCGTCGGAGGGCGGAGCCACCCGCACAGCCTGCCCGTTCGCCGCCGCGGACGGTTTGCGGCGCGCGGGCGGCAGCACCGGCTTGTCGATCAGGAACTCCGGCTCGGGGCGCTTCGGCGGCTCCGGTGGCACCGCCGGTTTGGCTCGCGACCGGGCACCTCGGGGCGGGATACGCAGGTCGCCGGGGGAGAACGGGAGCTCGTCGCGGCCGAACCGGACCACCACCCACTCGTCCGACGCCGCCGGATCGGTGAGCCGCACCACCTGCCCGATCTGCCCGGCGATCTGGCCGGCCGCGGCGGTGAACTGCACCCTGGGCCGGCGTCCGCCGTCCAGCCCGGTCCGGATCGTCGCCAGCTCATCGGCGGACAACCCACCCATCGGCACCCCCGGTCTCTTCGTACGCCTGTATGAACGCCGTCGTTTCTATCAGGACCCACCGACAAAATCCGGATGACCGGCCGGAGCCGATCCGCATCGGGTACCCGATGCGGAAGGTGCCGAGAAACCGCGCCCAGCCGCCGGGTCCGATGGACGCCCGGGTCGACGCCGGAGAGACGCAGCCGGGACGTACACCCGCGCTGATCAGGAATCGAGAAGCGCAGCCCGGCCCGCCGCCCGTAGCGTGCTCTGCACCAGCCGGCCGGTCGAACCTGGTTAGATCGAGCCGGGCCCGCCTACCCGGATGGAGACAGCATGAGCGCGGCTACGAGGACGGACACGGCGTCGCCGGAGGTGCACGTCGCGGACAGCCACAACATGATCCGCGTGCACGGCGCCCGCGTGAACAATCTCAAGGACCTCAGCGTCGAGATCCCGAAGCGCCGGCTGACCGTGTTCACCGGGTTGTCCGGCTCGGGCAAGAGCTCGCTGGTGTTCGGCACGATCGCCGCCGAGTCCCAGCGGATGATCAACGAGACGTACAGCGCGTTCGTCCAGGGATTCATGCCGACCCTGGCGCGCCCCGAGGTCGACTTCCTGGACGGGCTGACCACGGCGATCATCGTCGACCAGGAGCGGATGGGCGCCAACCCGCGCTCCACCGTCGGCACCGCCACCGACGCCAACGCGATGCTGCGCATCCTGTTCAGCCGGCTCGGCAAGCCGCACATCGGTGGCCCCGGGGCGTTCTCGTTCAACGTCCCGTCGGTGCGCGCCAGCGGCGCCATCACCGTCGAACGCGGCAACAAGACCAAGGCGGAGAAGGCGACGTTCAACCGGCTGGGCGGGATGTGCCCGCGCTGCGAGGGCATGGGCCGGATCGACGACATCGACCTGACCGCGCTGTACGACGAGAGCAGGACGCTGTCCGAGGGTGCCCTCAAGGTGCCGGGCTACAGCATGGACGGCTGGTACGGCCGGATCTTCAGCGGCGCCGGCCTGCCGATGGACAAGCCCGTCGCGAAGTTCACCAAGAAGGAACTGCACACCCTGCTGTACGGGGAGCCGACGAAGATCAAGGTCGAGGGGGTCAACCTCACCTACGAAGGCGTCATCCCGCGGATCCAGAAGTCCATGCTGTCCAAGGACGTCGAGTCGCTCCAGCCGCACGTCCGCCGCTTCGTCGAGCAGGCGGTCACGTTCACGACCTGCCCGGACTGCGACGGGACCCGCCTCGCCCCCGAGGCCCGGTCCTCGAAGATCAACGGCAGGAACATCGCCGACGTCTGCGAGATGCAGATCAGCGACCTCGCCGAGTGGGTCCGGAGCCTCGACGAGCCGTCGGTCGCGCCGCTGCTCAAAGGGCTGCAGCACCTGCTCGACTCGTTCGCCGAGATCGGGCTCGGCTACCTCTCGCTCGACCGCCCCGCCGGCACGCTGTCCGGGGGCGAGGCGCAGCGCACCAAGATGATCCGCCACCTCGGCTCCTCGCTCACCGACGTCACCTACGTCTTCGACGAGCCCACGATCGGCCTGCACCCGCACGACATCCAGCGGATGAACGACCTGCTGCGGCAACTGCGGGACAAGGGCAACACGGTCCTCGTCGTGGAGCACAAGCCGGAGGCGATCGCGATCGCCGACCACGTGGTCGACCTCGGCCCCGGCGCCGGCACGGCCGGCGGCACGGTCTGCTTCGAGGGCACCGTCGACGCCCTGCGGCGCAGCGACACCATCACCGGCCGCCACCTCGACGACCGCGCGTCGCTCAAGGATTCGGTCCGCAAGCCGTCCGGCGCCATGGAGATCCGCGGTGCCTCGACACACAACCTGCGCGACGTCGACGTCGACATCCCGCTCGGGATGCTGTGCGTCGTGACCGGCGTGGCCGGCTCCGGCAAGAGCTCGCTGATCCACGGCTCGGTCGCCGGCCGCGACGGCGTGGTGGTGATCGACCAGGGCGCGATCCGCGGCTCCCGGCGGAGCAACCCGGCCACGTACACCGGCCTACTCGAGCCGATCCGCAAGGCGTTCGCGAAGGCCAACGGGGTCAAGCCCGCGCTGTTCAGCGCGAATTCCGAGGGCGCCTGCCCGACCTGCAACGGCGCCGGGGTCATCTACACCGACCTCGGCGTGATGGCCACGGTCGAGTCCACCTGCGAGGACTGCGAGGGCAAGCGGTTCCAGGCCGCGGTGCTGGAATACCGGCTGGGCGGCCGGAACATCGCCGAGGTGCTGGCCATGTCGGTGACCGAGGCGGAGGCGTTCTTCGCCGACGGCGAGGCCCGTACGCCGGCCGCACACACCATCCTCGACCGGCTCGCCGACGTCGGGCTCGGCTACCTCACCCTCGGCCAGCCGCTGACGACCCTGTCGGGCGGCGAGCGGCAACGGTTGAAGCTGGCGTCTCAGATGGGGGAGAAAGGCGACGTCTACATCCTCGACGAGCCGACCACCGGCCTGCACCTGGCCGACGTCGAACAGCTGCTCGGCCTGCTCGACCGGCTGGTCGACTCCGGCAAGTCGGTCATCGTCATCGAGCACCACCAGGCGGTGATGGCGCACGCCGACTGGATCATCGACCTGGGACCGGGCGCGGGCCACGACGGCGGGCGGATCGTCTTCGAGGGCACGCCGGCCGATCTGGTGGCCGGGCGGTCCACGCTCACCGGCGAGCATCTGGCGGCGTACGTGAGCCGTTGAGGATCGACCGCCGTCTTGGTCGATAATCTACATTATGTCAAGTTGGAGGAGGAGCGGGCGGCTGCGCAACGCGCGCGGGTACACGGACGCTCACGGTGGCAGCACGCGGCGAAGCTCGCGTCGTGCCGACGATCAGCGCGTCGGCGACGGCCGGCGCCCTGTGACACGCGCGCCAACGACCTGACACGCGTCGGCGACGGCTGTCCGGATAAGACCGGCGCGGTGTCCGAGCGACCCCGATCCGACGCCGGGCGTCCGACGACCGCCAGCGGCGTCCGACGACCGCCACGCGGCCGACGACGCCGTCAGTCGGCACCCCAGTTGCCAATGGCGCCCGTCCGCATCCACCGTCACGTCTACGGCCGGCTGTCGAAGCGGGTAAAGCCCATAAATCGTGCATAATATGTCTTATGCAGCAGGCAAGCGGTCCGACGGCGGAAGCGCTCATCGGCGAATTCCTGGCCGCCCGCGCCGTCCGGAAACCGTCCGTGCACACGCTCCAGGCGTACCGCCGGGATCTGACCTTGATCCTCGACCTGGTGGCCGGCGGCCGGAACGCCGCGGCCCTCCCCCTGGCCGACCTCTCCCCCCGGGTGCTACGCGCGGCATTCGCCCGATTTGCCGTGAGCCGCGCCCCCGCCTCGGTGTACCGGGCCTGGTCGAGCTGGAACTCGTTCTTCACGTTCCTGGTCACCGACGGCGTCGTGGCCGGCAATCCGATGTCGGCGGTGGACAAGCCGCGGGTGGCGGCGCCGGCGCCCAAGCCGCTGCGCGGTGAGGACACGCCGGAGCGGTTGCTGGCGGCCGTCCGCGGCGCCGACGAGCGGCAGCGGGATCCGTGGCCGGAGCGGGATCTGGTGGTGCTGGCGCTGGCGTTGTGTGCCGGGTTGCGGCTGGGTGAATTGCTGGCGTTGCGGACCGGGTCGTTCCTGGGCCGGGCCGGTGAGCGGCGGGTGGAGGTGACCGGCAAGGGCGGGCGGCCGCGGACGGTGCCGATCGAACCGGAGCTGGACGCGGTGGTGCGGGCGTATCTGGTGAGCCGGGCGCAGCGGGCGCGCACCCGGTCGGACGTGTTGCTGCTGGATCGGCGGGGTGAGCCGTTGCGGCGTGGCGGGCTGCAATATCTGGTGCGGTCGTGTTACCGGCGGGCGGGGATCACCGACCGGGTGCCGCGGGGTGCGCAGTTGCACGCGTTGCGGCACACGTTCGCGACGCGGCTGGCCGAGGACGGTGCGAACGCCAGCGAGATCATGCGGCTGCTGGGGCATGCGTCGCTGGCGACGTCGCAGAACTACATCGAGGTGACGGCGGAGCAGCAGCGGGCGGCGGTACGGGCGAACCGGACGCACCGCGCGCTGCCGGGCGCCGGGTTCCGGCCGGATCAGCTCTGACGCAGGTGGACGACGAGGGGCCGGTGGTCGGAGATGCCGGCCTGGGGGGCGCGCACCTGCACGACCTGGCCGAGGGCGGCGGCGCCGCGGGGGTCGGCGAGCACGTGGTCGAGTTGGGCCTTGGGCGCCGGGCTGGGATAGGTGGGCACGCGGGCAAGCGGCTTCCAGCCGGAGAAGGCGCGGGCCGGGCCGGCCGGCAGGTTGAGGTCGCCGAGCAGGACGCGGGGTGCGGGCAGGGCGCGCAGGGCGCGGACCGCGGCGCGCAGCTGGCAGACGTTCCAGCCGGGGACGAAGGACAGGTGGGTGGTGGCGACGGTGAGCGGGCCGTGCGGG
>DASSAL010000193.1:0-17753 GCA_035685405.1 Actinoplanes sp.
GCCGCCGACGTGGACAAGACCATCCAGGCAGCGATGGAGATCAACGACGCCCCGGTGGTGATCGACTTCACCGTCGGCAAGGACGCGATGGTGTGGCCGATGGTGGCCGCCGGCACCAGCAACGACGAGATCATGTTCGCCCGGGACGTGCGCCCGACCTTCGACGAGGACGAGCTGTAGCCATGAGTAAGCACACTTTGTCGGTCCTGGTGGAGAACAAGCCCGGCGTGCTGGCCCGGGTGTCCGGCCTGTTCTCCCGGCGCAGCTTCAACATCGACTCCCTGGCGGTGGGCGAGACGGAGAACCCGGACGTCTCCCGCATCACGATCGTGGTCAACGCCGACCAGTCCCCGCTGGAACAGGTCACCAAGCAGCTCAACAAGCTGGTCAACGTCCTGAAGATCGTGGAGCTGGACCCCCAGCAGTCGGTCCAGCGCGAGCTCCTGCTGGTCAAGGTGCGGGCCGATCGCTCGCAGCGCGCCCAGGTCCTGGAAACGGTGGAGTTGTTCCGGGCCAAGGTGATCGACGTCGCCGCGGACACCCTGACCATCGAGGCCACCGGCAACCCGGACAAGCTCGACGCGCTGCTGCGCGACCTGGAGCCGTACGGCATCAAGGAGATGGTGCAGTCCGGCCTGGTCGCGATCGGCCGCGGCTCCCGCAGCATCACCACCGGCCCCGCCCTGCGCGCGGCCTGAATCTACGAGAGGAAGTCATGCCAGCTGAGGTGTTCTACGACGACGACGCCGACCTGTCCATCATCCAGGGACGCAAGGTCGCCGTCATCGGCTACGGCAGCCAGGGCCACGCGCACTCGCTATCGCTGCGCGACTCGGGCGTCGAGGTGGTGGTCGGCCTGCAGCAGGGCTCGAAGAGCCGGGCCAAGGCCGAGGAGCAGGGCCTGGAGGTCATGACACCGGCCGACGCGAGCGCCTGGGCTGACGTGATCATGGTGCTGGCACCGGACACCGCGCAGCGCAAGGTCTACGCCGATTCGATCGAGCCGAACCTGTCGGCCGGCAAGGCGCTGTTCTTCGGCCACGGCCTCAACATCCGGTTCGAGCTGATCAAGCCACCGGCCGACGTGACCGTCGCGATGGTCGCCCCGAAGGGCCCGGGTCACCTGGTGCGCCGCCAATACGTCGACGGCAAGGGCGTGCCGTGTCTGGTCGCGGTGGAGCAGGACCCGACCGGTGCGGGCCTGGCCCTGGCGCTGTCCTACGCGAAGGCGATCGGCGGCGCCCGCGCGGGCGTCATCCGGACCACCTTCAAGGAGGAGACCGAGACCGACCTGTTCGGCGAGCAGGCGGTGCTCTGCGGCGGCACCGCGGCGCTGGTGCAGACCGGATTCGAGGTGCTCACCGAGGCCGGGTACGCGCCGGAGATCGCGTACTTCGAGTGCCTGCACGAGCTCAAGCTGATCGTCGACCTGTTGTACGAGGGCGGCCTCTCCCGGATGCGCTACAGCGTGTCGGACACCGCGGAGTTCGGTGACTACACCCGCGGCCCGCGCATCATCAACGCCAGTGTCAAGCAGGAGATGAAGAAGCTGCTCGCCGAGATCCAGTCCGGCGAGTTCACGCGGGAGCTGATCGCCGACGACGACGCCGGGAGCCCGGCGATGACCAAGTACCGCGAGGAGAGCGCGAAGCACCCGATCGAGGTGACCGGCAAGAAGCTGCGCGACATGATGTCGTGGGTGGACCGGCCGATCACCGAGACGGCCTGAGACCGCCCGTGCTCGGAGCGTGCCGGGGCCGCCGTGGGATGAACCTTCCCGGCGGCCCCGCCCGTACATACCATCCGGGAAAGGCCACGTCCGGAATGGATGGAGATCGATGACTTCGACAGTCCTGGTGGCGGAGGAGCTGGCGCCGGCCGCCCTCGACGTCCTCGCCGACGAATTCGACGTCCGGCACGTCGACGGCACCGACCGACCGGCCCTGCTGGCGGCGCTCGCCGAGGCGGACGCGGTGATCGTCCGCAGCGCCACCCAGATGGACGCCGAGGCGATCGCCGCGGCGCGCCATCTCAAGGTGGTGGCCCGGGCCGGGGTGGGCCTGGACAACGTCGACGTGCCGGCCGCCACGGCCCGCGGCGTGATGGTGGTGAACGCTCCCACCTCCAACATCGTGTCGGCCGCCGAGCAGGCCATCGCGCTGCTGCTGGCGGTCGCCCGGCACACCGCCAGCGCCAGCGCGACGCTGAAGAGCGGCGAGTGGAAGCGCAACCGGTACACCGGCGTGGAACTGCAGGGCAAGACCGTCGGGGTGGTCGGCCTGGGCCGGATCGGCGTGCTGTTCGCGCAGCGGATGGCGGCGTTCGGCACCCGGCTGATCGCGTACGACCCGTACATCCAACCGGCCCGCGCGGCGCACCTCGGGGTGCGGCTGGTCGGACTGGACGAGCTGCTGCGGGAGAGCGACTTCATCTCCATCCACCTGCCCCGGACACCGGAGACGGTGGGCCTGATCGGCGAGCGCGAACTGGCCATGGTCAAGCCCGGCGTCCGGATCGTCAACGCCGCCCGCGGCGGCCTGATCGACGAGCAGGCGCTGGCCGAGGCGCTGGCCGAGGGCCGGGTCGCGGGCGCCGGCATCGACGTGTTCGTCAAGGAGCCGACCACCGCGTCGCCGCTGTTCGCCTTCGACAACGTGGTGGTCACCCCGCACCTGGGTGCGTCCACTGTGGAGGCGCAGGACAAGGCCGGCCTGTCCGTGGCCCGCAGCGTCAAGCTGGCGTTGCAGGGCGAGTTCGTGCCGGACGCGGTGAACGTGCAGGCCGGGGGCGTGGTGGACGAGGACGTCCGGCCGCTGCTGATCCTGGCCGAGAAGCTGGGCAAGGTGTTCTGCGCGGTGGCCGGCGGCATCGCGGCGAGTGTGACCATCGAGGTGCGCGGGGAGATCGTCTCGCACGACGTCTCGGTGCTCAAGCTGGCCGCCACCAAGGGTTTGTTCGCTCCGGTGGTGGAGGAACGGGTCACCTACGTCAACGCGCCGCAGCTGGCCGCCGATCGCGGCGTCGAGGTCGAGCTGGTCACCGACGACGAGGTGATCGACCACCACAACCTGGTCACCGTACGCGGTGCGCTGCCGGACGGGCGGACGGTCACCGTGGCCGGCACCGTGACGGTGTCCGGTGCCCGGGAGATCCGCAAGCTGGTCGAGGTCGAGGGGTTCGACCTGGACCTGCCGGCCGAGGGGGTGCTGCTGTTCTTCCGGTACGCCGACCGGCCCGGTGTGGTCGGCCGGATCGGCTCGCTGCTCGGCGAGTCCGGCG
This sequence comes from Actinoplanes sp., assembly GCA_035685405.1. GTDB lineage: Bacteria > Actinomycetota > Actinomycetes > Mycobacteriales > Micromonosporaceae > Actinoplanes. The sequence continues at coordinate 3,280 of DASSAL010000193.1, forward strand.
TCAACATCGCGGCCATGCAGGTGGCCCGGCGTGAGGCCGGCGGCGAGGCGCTGATGACGCTGACCGTGGACTCCTCGGTGGACGCCGACCTGCTGTCCTCGATCACCACGGCCATCGGGGCGTCCCGGGGCAGCATCGTGGACCTGCGGGGCGAATGACCTACGGTGCTTTGACCGGCGGCGGATAGACCGTGCCGTCCTGCAGGTCGAGCAGGTCCAGGTTGAGTTCGCCGGCCAGGCGCTCGATCGTCTCCAGCACCACGTCCGGGCAGCTCTCGTCGAGCCGCATCTGGATGTGGTCGGCGGCCGCGTGCAGCGGCGCGCTGGCCCAGGGCGACCCCGGTGCCTTCGCCTTCGGTCCCCGGTCCGGGTAGTCGGCGGTCAGGGCATCGTAGAAGGCGACCACCCGGGGGTCGGCCGGGCGCTGCGGATGCTCGCCGCGAACGCACCGGGCGTTGGCCGCCCGCACCGCGTCCGGCCGGTCCGTCTGGTCCATGGCCCACACCACGAGGTCAAAACTCACCGGCGCATGGTGCCATACCCGGCGCCGACAATCCGGCGTCCGCGCCGATCGGCGGTCGCATACGACGATCCTTGCGCCGACACGCGGCGGATGCGTCTTGCGCGTCATTAGTCCGCATCGCTAGCGTTGGCGGTGCCGCATCCCGTGGTGGGCCGTCTTCGGGTGACGTGTCCGCCGGCGGCGCGGCAAGCACCCCCGGCGGGCGCGAGCCACGCGTTTTCGTCGCACAACCCCTCGGATCCTTGCCGAGATCCGGGGGGTTGTTTGCGTCCGTTCCCGAACGTCCATTCAGTGGGACCGGCCAACCGCAGATCGGGACAGGGCACTAGGCTCGGTCGGGTTGGCGTAGACCCCCGGGGAGTTGTGGTGAGTGTGGCGCGGATCGCGGTGGTGGCCGGTGACGGCATCGGGACCGAGGTGACCGCGCAGGCCCGCAAGGTGATCGAGGCGGTGCTGCCCGGCGCCGAATACACCGAGTACGACCTGGGCGCCCGGCTCTACCACCGCACCGGCGAGGTGCTGCCGCAGTCCGTCCAGGACGAGCTGGCCGGCCACGACGCGATCCTGCTCGGCGCGATCGGCGACCCCAGCGTGCCGCCCGGCGTGCTCGAGCGCGGTCTGCTGCTCAAGCTCCGGTTCGCCTTCGACCAGTACGTGAACCTGCGCCCGTCGAAGCTGTGGCCGGGCACCACCAGCCCGCTGGCCGGCATCAAGCCCGGCGAGATCGACATGGTGGTGGTTCGGGAGGGCACCGAGGGCCTGTACGTGGGCGCCGGCGGCGTGCTGCACCGGGACACCCCGGCCGAGATCGCCACCGAGGAGAGCCTGAACACCCGGTACGGCGTCGAGCGGGTGATCCGGGACGCGTTCGGCCGGGCACAGCGCCGCGAGCGCCGTCACCTGACCCTGGTGCACAAGACCAACGTGCTCACCCACGCGGGCGGGCTGTGGGCGCGCACGTTCGCCGCCGTCGCCGCCGACTTCCCCGGCGTGACCACGGAATACCAGCACATCGACGCGGCCAGCATGTTCATGGTGAGCAACCCGCAGCGGTACGACGTGGTGGTGACCGACAATCTCTTCGGTGACATCCTCACCGACATCGCCGCGGCCGTGACCGGTGGCATCGGCATGGCCGCGAGCGGCTCCGTCAACCCGGAGCGCAGTTATCCGTCGACGTTCGAGCCGGTCCACGGCTCCGCGCCGGACATCGCCGGTCAGGGCATCGCCGACCCGGCGGCCGCCATCCTCTCCGCGTCGCTGCTGCTCGAGCACCTCGGGCACGCCGACGAAGCCCGGCGGGTATCCGACGCGGTCGCGGCCGAGGTCGCGTCCCGGACACCGGGCGCGCCGCTGCGCACCGCCGAAGTGGGAGACCGGATCGCCGCCGCCGTGTGAGCGGCCCTTCCCGCACCCGGCGGGCGCGTTTGAACGACCGTTCGGGTATCTTCGTGCTCACTCAAACTTTCCAGAAAGCAGGTCACGTGCCATGAATGGTGGTGACATCAACCTCTCCGGTTCCCTTGCCGTGCGGCGAAGCCGCCTTGACGGCTCAGACTTCGAGATCCGTCCGAACCCGGCGCCGGTCGCCGACCCGGAACGGGAAGCACTGCTGGCCGACCCCGGATTCGGCCGGATCTTCACCGACCACATGGTGACCATCCGGTATGCCGACGGCAAAGGCTGGTACGAGCCCCGGGTGGAGGCCCGCGCGCCGATCCCGATGGACCCGGCAACCGCGGTGCTCCACTACGCCCAGGAGATCTTCGAAGGCTTGAAGGCTTATCCGCTGCCGGACGGCGGGGTGGCGATGTTCCGGCCGGACGCCAACGCCGCGCGGTTCGTCCAGTCGGCCCAGCGGATGGCGATGCCGCCCCTGCCGACCGGCACGTTCCTGGAGTCGCTGCGGCAGATCATCGCCATCGACCGGCAGTGGATCCCGCAGGGCGAGGACAGCAGCCTGTACCTGCGCCCGTTCGCGTACGCCACCGAGGTCTTCCTCGGTGTCCGCCCGGCGATGGAGTACCTCTACCTGGTGATCGCCTCGCCGGTCGGCCCGTACTTCGCCGGCGGCGTCAAGCCGGTCACCGTGTGGATCACCCCGGACTACACCCGGGCGGCGCCCGGCGGCACCGGCACGGCCAAGTGCGGCGGCAACTACGCGGCGGGCCTGTCGGCCCAGGCCGAGGCCATCGAGCACGGCTGCGACCAGGTGGTCTATCTGGACGCGCTGGAGCGCCGGTACGTCGACGAGCTGGGCGGCATGAACATCGTGTTCGTGCTGGACGACGGCAGCCTGGTCACCCCGCCGCTGGCCGGCACCATCCTGCCCGGCATCACCCGCGACTCGATCCTCACGCTGGCCGGGCGGGCCGGCCGCCGCGTCGAGGAGCGGCCGGTCAGCTTCGACGAATGGCGCGAGGGCGCCGCCTCCGGCCGGATCCGCGAGGTGTTCGCGTGCGGCACGGCCGCGGTGATCACCCCGATCGGCGCGGTGCGCCACCCGGCCGGGGAGTTCCGGGTCGCCGACGGCGGCGCGGGCGAGGTGACCATGGCGCTGCGCCAGGAACTGGTCGACATCCAGCGCGGCCGGGCCGCCGATCCGTTCGGCTGGGTGCACCGGGTCTTCTGAGCCACCGAAACGGCTTCGCCGTACTGCGAACAGATCAGGGGGACAAGAGGTGGTCGCGCATCGCGGCCACCTGTTCGTCCTTCAGCCCGATCTCGCGCGCGTAGTTCTCGATCGAGCCGTGCGCCGCCCGCAGGTCGGCCAGGAACAGCAGCATCGCCTCGGCGGGGGAGTCGAACATGTGCTCGTTGCCGTCGATCACCGCCGGATTGTGCACCCGCAGGTATTCGACCAGCGTCTGCATCGCCGTCGCGGTCAGCGCGTAGTCCGCGGCGATGTCGGCGTCGGCCACCCCGATCAGCGCCAGCGCCAGCGCGCACGTGACACCGGTGCGGTCCTTGCCGGCCATGCAGTGCACCACCACCGGCGCCGCCTCCGGATCGGCGATCACGCTCAGCGCCGTGCTCAGGGCGCCCCGGCCGTCCTCGGCGAAGTTCAGGTATCGGTCGGCCAGCCAGCGTTCGTGCACCACGTCGTCCGGGTGCGGCACGTCCTGCCAGTCGACGTGCTCGAGCACCACGTTGCGGTAGTCCAGCCCTTCCGAGTCGGCGACCCGCCCGTACTCCTCGACCTCGAAGGTGCGGCGCAGGTCGATGACCGTCTTCACGCCGAGCGCCGTGAACGCCGCCCAGTCGTCACCCTTGAGCCGGTGCAGCGAGTCGGCCCGAAACAGCCGCCGCCACCGTACGGTGCGGCCGTCCAGCCCGGCATAACCGCCGACGTCCCGGAAGTTGTAAGTCGAGGTGAAGGACAGATTCCGGGGGTACGGATCGACGGCCACGGAACCAACCTAGTCTCGAAAGGTGGAACAACGCTTCCCACCGCGGCTGTGGGTGGCACACTTCATCCCGTGACCCACTTCGTGCTCATTATTGGCACCTAGCGCGCCGGCTGACGCTTCGCCGACGCGCAGACCTCCCGCGACCGCGGGGGGTCTTTTTGTTGGGTCCGGTCACCCCCTTCCGCGAAAGGACGCTCCCGATGGACTACCAGGTCTTCGACACCACCCTCCGTGACGGCGGGCAGCGCGAGGGCATCACCTACTCGGTCGCCGACAAACTGGCCGTCGCGCGGCTGCTGGACGAGTTCGGGGTGGGCTTCATCGAGGGCGGCTGGCCCGGCGCCATGCCCAAGGACACCGAGTTCTTCGAACGGGCGAAGACCGAGCTGGACCTGAAACACGCGGTGCTGGTCGCGTTCGGCGCCACCCGCAAGGCGGGCGTGGACGTGGCCGGCGACCCGCAGGTGCAGGCGCTGCTGGACGCCGGTACGCCGGTGGTGTGCGTGGTCGCCAAGTCGGACATCCGGCACGTGGAGCGGGCGCTGCGCACCACCGGCGAGGAGAACCTGTCGATGGTCCGCGACACCGTACGGCACCTGGTCGCCAACGGCCGCCGGGTGTTCCTGGACTGCGAGCACTTCTTCGACGGCTTCCGGTACGACCCGGACTACACCGCGTCCGTGGTGCGGGAGGCCGTCGAGGCCGGCGCCGAGCGGGTGGTCATGTGCGACACCAACGGCGGCATGCTCCCGTCGATGGTCACCGCGGCGATCCAGGACGTGGTGGCCCGCACCGGCGTACCGGCCGACCGGCTCGGCATCCACTGCCAGAACGATACCGCCTGCGCGGTCGCCAACACCGTCGCCGCGGTCGAGGCCGGAGTGAGGCACTTCCAGTGCACCGCGAACGGATACGGCGAGCGGCCGGGCAACGCCGACCTGTTCGCCACGGTCGCGAACGTCCAACTCAAGCTCGGGCTGACGGTCCTACCGGACGGATGCCTGGAGAAGGCGGCGCGGGTGTCCACCGCGCTCGCCGAGATCGCCAACATCGCACCCGACACCCACCAGGCGTACGTCGGGCACGCCGCCTTCGCCCACAAGGCCGGGCTGCACGCCAGCGCGATCAAGGTGGATCCGTTGCTGTACAACCACGTCGACCCGGCGGTTGTCGGCAACGACATGCGGATCCTGGTGACCGAGATGGCCGGCCGGGCCAGCATCGAGCTCAAGAGTCGTGAGCTGGGGCTCGACCTGGCCGGCCACCCGGACACCCTGTCGGAGGTGACGCAGAAGGTCAAAGACCTGGAGGCCGGCGGCTGGTCGTTCGAGGCCGCCGACGCCTCGTTCGAGCTGCTCGTCCGGGACCAGTTGCCCGGTGCGGGGTACGCCCGGCCGTTCGCGTTGGAGTCGTACCGGGTGCTGACCGAGCACCGCGAGGACGGCTCGGTGGTCTCCGAGGCGACGGTCAAGGTGCGGGTCCGGGGCGAGCGGGTGATCGCCACCGCCGAAGGCAACGGGCCGGTCAACGCGCTCGACGAGGCGCTGCGGGTGGCGCTGTCCAAGCACTACCCGGAGCTGAAGGCGTTCGAGCTGGCCGACTACAAGGTGCGCATCCTGGAGGGCTCGCACGGCACCGGCGCGATCACCCGGGTGCTGGTGGAGACCACCGACGGCACCCGCGAGTGGACCACGGTGGGCGTGCACGAGAACGTCGTCGAGGCGTCCTGGCACGCCCTCGTCGACGCCCTCACCTACGGCCTGGCCCGCTCCGCCGCCGCAGCCGCCTGACCCCGCGATCTTGGAGTTGTGGTGGGCCATAAGTGCCGCATCCCGGTCTAAAGGACAGCCACAACTCCAAGATCGGCGGGGGATTGGGCCGGGTTCAGGCGGCCGGCACGGTTAGGACGGCCAGGACGGCGCGGTGGTCGGCGCGGGGTACGCCGTGCACCTGCACGTCGCGTACCCCGATCCGGCGGTCCACCAGCACGTGGTCGATGGTGACCGGCGGGATCGGGTCGCCGTCGTACGGTCCCCAGGTGCCGATCAGCCCGCTCCCGTCGGCGTCCGCGGCATCCCGGTAACCCCGGCCGATCAGGGCGCGCAGCAACACGTGGTCCAGCGTCGCGTTGAAGTCGCCGAGCAGGATCCGCGGAACGCCGGCCGGGTCCGGGCGCGGCTGGTTCAGCAGGTCGGACCGCCAGTCGTCGAGCACCTGCACGGACCATGGCGCGAGCGGGTGCGCCGACTCGATCACCAGCGGCCCGGCGCCCGGCGGCTGGACCGTCCCGTACGCCTGCAGGAAGCCGCCGCCGTTGCGCCGCGCCCCCGGTGCGGTGATCGGGAAGCGGGAGTACACCGCGGAGCCGGCGGTGCCGAACTCGGCGGCCACCGACGCGTACGGCAGCAGCCGGTCCAGCCCCGCCTCGGTGAGGCGGGTCTGGATGGTCGGCGTGAACTCCTGTATCGCGAGCACTGCCACGTCGTGGTCGCGGACCAGGTTCACCACGGTCTGCGGGTCGGCGCGCCCGGCCAGCACGTTGGTGGTGAGCACGGTGATGCCGACGCCGTCGGCCGGGCCGCGGTCGCCGGCCACGGCACGGGGCAGCACCGCCACCGCCAGCAGCGCGGCCGCCACCACGGCGATCGCCGCGGCCAGCCAGCGACGGCTGAGCAGGGCCACCAGCGCGGGCAACCACACCGCGGCCGCGACGTACGGCGTGAACGCCAGCACCTGCACCAACGGGCCGGTCTCCCAGCCGCCCAGCCGGATCACCGACCAGGCGGTGCCGGGCAGGATGAGCAGCCACACGCCGAAGGTGACCCCGGGCCGCTTGCGGGACCGGGTCGCCGCCGCCGGCGCGTCGCTGGTCATCGTCATGCTGGCGACGGTATCCGTTTCCGGCCACCGACCCGGCGACAACGCGGCTCAGGCCACCGTCATCGGTACGGGTTGAAATTCTGCGCCGCCATCAGGAACCAGGCCGTCGCGCCGACGTGCTGGCGCTGGAAGTAGCCGAACCCGAACCCGGTGTCGAACGCGCTGCTCGCCGCCACCACGCCGGAACGGGCGGGCAGCGCGGTGCCGGTCCAGGTGCCGCCGGCGCCCGGGTCGGAGAGCTTGCCGCCGTCCGGGTCGGCGGTGCGCCCGACGGTCTGCCCCGCGCCGATCCTCTGCTGGGCCACCACCGTCTCGGCCAGCAGCCGCTTCGCCAGCGCGCGGTCACCCTGGTTCGCGCGCCGCAGGAGGGCCAGCGCGCTGTGCCCGTTCCCTTCCAGCCAGACCGCCGCCCGGCGGTTCGGCAGGTCGCTGCCGGAGATCGTGCCGGTCAGCGTCATGGCCTGTGAGCCGTACGCCACCCCGGATATCTGCACGCCCGGCGGCACCTGGGACGCAGCGCCGACGTCGGTGTTCCACAGGTGCTCGGTGACGTACTGGACGGCCGTGTGGTACCGCTGGTCGTCCATCGCCAGCACCGCCCAACTCTGGACGTCCTCGGGGATGTTGCCGGTGTTGATCAGGTTCGGGTCCTCGCCCGGCACCCCGCCCAGCGTGCCGGTCCAGAGGAAGCGGTCGGCCGGGTTCCACATATTGCGGACGAGATCCGCCGCCACCGCCGCCCGCTGGGTCCAGCGCCGGTCCCGGGTCAGCTTGGCCAGCAACCTGAACAGCGCGTACGCGTCGATGTTGTGCTCGGTCGAGGTCCAGGCCTGTGGTGTGACCCCGTCGGCCTGCAGGCCACCGTGGTAACCGCCGTACCGGTGCGGGGACCGCTTGTCGGCGATCCACCCGCCGAGCGCGACGGCGCCGTCCAGGTACTTCTTGATCCGGGTGTCGGCGTAGAGCTGAGCCAGGGCCAGACCGGTCCAGGCCATGTCGCCGGTGGACGATCCGCCGAACCCGAACGGCCACAGGAAGGCCGCCTTGCCGTCGGCCCGCTTGAGGCCGCCGAAGGCGGTGCCACCGCCGTAGCAGAGCATCGGACCGGCGGCGTACGCCTGGCGCACCCGCCCGTCGCTGAACGCCTCGTCGTTGGCCTGGATCCAGAGGAACGCGTCGCCGATGAGCCGGGCGCGGCGCACGTTGGCGACCGTCGGGTTGGCCAGGTAGGCGAGCACGGCAAGCGCGTTGTCGTAGACGAAGGCGGCGGTCATCAGCCCGCTCTCGTTGTTGTACGACTGGAGCAGCCGCGGTTCGGCGCCCTTGAGGTAGGCGTCCTGCACCACGTCCAGGTATCGGTAACCGCGCGCCACCGGCTGAGTCAGGGCCGGGTCGACCAGGTGGCGGGGCGTGTCCGAACTGGCCGAAGCCGGATCGGCGGGCTGGGCCGGTGCGGCCACGGCGGCGGCGGGCACCGTGAGCAGCCCGCGCCGGGAGACCGGTACGGAGGCAACCGAGAAGGTGGCGGGCATGGGTTCTCCTGAGGCCGAGAGAGCGCTCTCACGGTTACCCCGATATTGAAACGCGTCCGTTTCGCGAAGGCAATGCCCTCGTTCGGCTCAGATGGCCGCGTCCTTGACGGTGCCGAGGCCGGCGGACACCAGGTCGTCCCGGATGAGCACGCTGTCGCCCTCGATCACCATGGTCAGACCGTCGGGGTGGAGATGGTTCGCGGCGGCCGCGGAGACCTGCTCGACGGTGGCCTCCAGCAGGTGCTGCCGCAGCGTGGGGTAGTAGTCGTCGGGCAGGCCGTGGATCACCAAGGTGGCCAGCGCGCCGGCGATCGAGCCGGGCGTCTGCATGTCCACGGTCAGCTGACCGGCCCGCCAGCGCCGGGCCACGTCCAGCTCGGCCTCGGTGACGCCGTCCAGCCGGGTCCGGGTGATCTCCCCGACCGTGTCGGCCAGAGCCGGCACGGTCACCGCGGTCTGCACCGCCGAGTTCACCGTGAACCGGCCGAACCGGCGGCTCAGGCCGAAGTCGCCGCGGATGCCGTACGTGTACCCCTTCACCTCGCGGATCAGATGGTTGAGCCGGGACGTGAAGGCGCCCCCCAGCACGGTCGCGGCCAGCGACATCGGCACGTAGTCCGGATGCGCCCGATGCGGTGCCCGGTGGCCGAGCCGCAGCGTGGACTGCACCGAACCGGGGCGGTCCACCAGGATCGTGGTGCGAGCGGCCGGGACGGGAACGTCCAGCGGGCCCTCGGCGGGCAGCGGGTCACCGGCGGTGCCGGCGAAGGCCGCCGCTCCCAGCGCGGAGAGGTCCAGCCGGTCCAGATCGCCGGCCACCAGGAGGGTGCCGGGGCGCAGCAGCCGGTCGGCGTGGAAGGCCAGCACGTCGTCCACCGTGACGGCCGCCGTCGAGGTGGGATCGCCGTGCAACGGCCGGCCGAACCGGTCGGCCGCGCCGAACAGGTCGGCCCGCAGCGCCGCATCCGCCCGCGGTCCGGGCTGCGCCCAGTCCATCCGCAACGCGGTCACCTCGTCGTCCCGCACCCGGGCGACGTCCGCCGGGTCCAGCTTCGGGGCGCGGACGGCGGTGGCCAGCAGCTCCACGGCGGCGGGCAGCCGGTCCACCGGAACCGACACCCCGGCCCGGAACGCGTCCCAGTCCACGGACGTGGTGAGCTCCGCGCCGAGCCGTTCCAGAGCCAGCGCGAAGGCCGCCGAGTCGAGCGACCGGGTGCCCTCCTCCAGCGCCTTGGCCAGGATCGACGCGGTGCCCTCGCGATCCAGCCGCTCGCCGGCCGCGCCGGCGTCCAGCAGCAGGGACGCGGTGGCGAGCAGCTGGCCCGGCATGTGCGCGGCCACCACTTCGCCGCCGGCCACGGTGCGCCGGACGATGGTGGGGAAGGTGTACGGGCGGGCGACGCCCGGGTCCGGCCGGTCGGCGATCAGGGTCACTGCGACTCTCCCAGATAGGTCAGGGTTACGCGGGACGACGGCTGCAGCGTCTGCTCGACCACCGTCGCGATGTCGCCGGAGGTGACGGCCAGCCAGTTCGGCAACCGGTAGGCGGCGGTGGCCGGGTCGCCGAACTGGGTCGCGTACCGGCCCAGGACATCGGCGCGACCGCCGACTGTGGACAGTTGCCGCCACCACGACGTGGTCAGCAACGCCTTGGCCCGGTCCAGTTCGGCCTCGGTCACCGGCTCGCCGGCCAGGCCGTCCATCACCTCGGAGAGGCCGGCCTCCAGCGTCTCGGCGGTGACCCCGTCCTTGGCGGTGGCGGTGATGATCAGCGGAGCCGGCGCGTGCGCCAGGTCGACGCCGTACGCGCCGACGTAGTCCGGCTGGGCGATCCGCAGACCGTCGGCCAGCCGCTGGTACAACCGGCTGCCGCGGCCCTCGCCGAGCACCGTGGCCAGCACGGTGGTCGCGTCATAACCGGCGGTGCCGTACGGGTGCGTCCGGTGCGACAGGTAGATCCGCGGCGCCGGCACCGCGCCGGTCACCGTCTCCCGCACCGGCTCGGTGGCCGGGCCGGCCAGGTGCGCGGACGGCGGCGCCGGGATGCCGGCCACCGGTTCGATGGCACCGAAGTACTTCTCCGCCAGCACGAACGCCTCGTCCGGTGTGGCATCGCCGACGACCGTCAGCACCGCGTTGTTAGGCGCGTAGTACTGCCGGTGGAACGCCTTGAACGTGTCCAGGCTCGCGGCGTTCAGGTCCTCCATCGAGCCGATCGTGGCGTGGTGGTACGGGTGCCCCGCCGGGTAGAGCAACGGGAGCAGGCGCAGCCACGCGTCGCCGTACGGCACGTTCTCGTACCGCTGGCGCCGCTCGTTCTTGACCACCTCGCGCTGGTTGTCCAGCGTCTTTTGGGTGAGCGCCGGCACCAGCCCGCCCATCCGGTCGGCCTCCAGCCACAGCGCCAGTTCCAGGTGTTCCGACGGCATGGTCTGGAAGTAGTTGGTCCGGTCCGGATTGGTGGTCGCGTTCAGCGAGCCGCCGTTGCCCTGCACGTACCGCATGTGCTCGGTCTTTGCGACGTGCATCGAGCCCTCGAACATCAGGTGCTCGAAGAGATGCGCGAACCCGGTCTGCCCGGGCGGCTCGTGCCGGGAACCCACGTCGTACCAGAGGTTCACGCAGACCACGGGTGCGCTGCGGTCGGCACTGACCACGACGCGCAGGCCGTTGTCCAGTCGGGTGGTTTCGATGGGCCACGGATAACCGGTCACGCCGACCAGTATCCCTTCCTTCGGCTCGCTTTCGGTGCAGCTTGGTGTGCTGGTCACATGCACGAAGATGTCGATACGAGATTGCTCGAGCAGACTCTGTTCGAGGTCAAGAAGGTGATCGTCGGGCAGGATCGGCTGGTCGAGCGGCTGATGACCGCGCTGCTGGCGGGCGGGCACTGCCTGTTGGAAGGGGTGCCGGGGGTGGCCAAGACGCTGGCCGCGGAAACCCTCGCGGTGGCGGTGGGTGGCACCTTCCACCGGATCCAGTTCACTCCGGACCTGGTGCCGTCGGACATCCTCGGCACCCGGATCTACCGGGCGTCGAAGGAGACGTTCGACGTCGAACTCGGCCCGGTGATGGCCAACCTGGTGCTGGCCGACGAGATCAACCGGGCGCCGGCCAAGGTGCAGTCCGCCCTCCTCGAGGTGATGGCCGAGGGGCACGTGTCGATCGGCGGGCGCACCTACCCGGTACCGCGACCGTTCCTGGTACTGGCCACCCAGAACCCGATCGAGAGCGAAGGCGTGTACCAGCTGCCCGAGGCGCAACGGGACCGGTTCCTGATGCGCGTGGTGGTGGACTACCCGACCGACCAGGAGGAACTCGGCATCCTCTACCGGATGGGCCAGTCCTCGGCCGGTGGGCGCCGGCCGCACGCCCGGCCGGTGCTGGACACCACCCGGCTGATCGCGCTGCAGGCCCGGGCCAACCAGGTGTTCGTGCATCACGCCCTGGCCGAGTACGTGGTCCGGCTGGTGCTCGCCACCCGCGATCCGGCCCGCTTCGGCCTGCCCGAGGTGGCCGGTCAGCTGGCGTACGGCGCCAGCCCGCGCGCGACGCTCGGCCTGGTCGCGGCCGGGCGGGCGCTGGCGCTGTTGCGGGGACGCGACTACGTGCTGCCCAACGACATCCTCGACATCGCGCCGGACGTGCTGGCGCACCGGCTGGTGCTGTCCTTCGACGCGGTCGCCGACGGGGTGGCCCCGGAGACGGTGGTGCACCGGATCGTCGACGCCGTTCCGCTGCCGACGATCGCGCCGGCCCAGGAGCAGCAAGGCCCGGGTCTTGGGGCAGTCGCAGCATGACCGACTGCACCCGAGCGATGCGCAGCGGAAGCGCAGGGCCAGGAGGCCGTGCCAAAGGAGGTTCAGCATGAACGAGGGGGCGTCGATCGCCGAGCTGGCGCCGGAACGCCGGCTGCGGCGGCTCGAGCTGGCCGTCACCCGCCGCCTGGACGGGCTGCTGCACGGCCAGCACCTCGGCCTGCTGCCCGGCGTCGGCAGCGAGCCGGCCGGCAGCCGGGAGTACCGGGCGGGCGAGGACGAGGTGCGGCGGATGGACTGGGCGGTCACCGCGCGGACCACCGTTCCGCACGTCCGGACCGTGGACGCCGACCGGGAACTGGCCACCTGGGTGCTGGTCGACGGGACGCCGAGCATGGACTTCGGCACCGCCGAGTTCGAGAAGCGGGAGCTCGCTGTCGCCGCGGTGGCCGCGGTCGGCTTCCTCACCGCGGGCGCCGGCAACCGGCTGGGCGCGCACGTGCTCGGCCCGGAGGGGGTCCGGCGGTTCGCGGCGCGTACCGGGCGTACCCCGCTGCTCGGCATGCTGCGCACGCTGATCACCCTTCCGCGTGGCGCGCCGGTGACCGAGCCGGTTCCTTTGGCCCTTGCGGTAGACGGACTGCACCGCGCGGTACGCCGCCGCGGTCTGGCCGTGGTGGTCAGCGATTTCCTGGACGGGCTGGACGAGGACGGGCTGGGCGCGGCGGCACCGCGGTGGGAACAGCCGCTGCGCCGGCTCACCGCCCGCCACCAGGTGCTCGCCGTCCAGGTCACCGATCCGCGCGAACGCGAACTGCCGGACGTCGGCCTGCTCACGCTGATCGACCCGGAAACCGGCCGGCGGCGCGAGGTCTCGTCGGCCAGCCGCCGGTTGCGGGAGCGGTACGCCGAGGCGGCCCGCATCCAGCAGCACACCATCACCTCGGCGATCCGGCGGGCCGGTGCGGCCCACCTTCCCCTCCGGACGGACGGCGACTGGATCGCCGACATCGTCCGGCACGTTCACGCCCAGCGCCGGCTCAGCCGTGCGGCCCGCCGCCCGTCCAACCACCCCGCCGCCGCCCTTGACCAGACTGAAGACCAACCCTCCGGAGGCCCGCGATGACGTGGGAGTCACCCCAGCGGCTGTGGCTGCTGCTCGCGGTCGCGGCGCTCGCCGTCGCGTACTTCGTGATGCACCGCCGCCGCAGCCGGTACGCCGTCCGGTTCACCAATCTCAAGCTGCTGGACCGGGTCGCGCCGAAGCGGCCGCAGTGGCGCAAACACGTACCGGCCGGCTTGTTCCTGGCCATGCTCGGCCTGCTGGTGGTCGGCTTCGCGCGGCCCACCGACGAGGTCCGGGTGCCCCGGGAACGGGCCACCGTGCTGGTCGCGGTGGACGTGTCCCGATCGATGACCGCCGACGACGTGGCACCGGACCGGCTCACCGCGGCCAAGGCGGCCGCCCGCGAGTTCGTGGCCAACCTGCCGGAGCAGTTCAACGTCGGGCTGGTGGGATTCGCCGGGAGCGCGACGGTGTTCGTGCCGCCGGTGACCGACCGAACCGCGGTGGGAGCCGGCATCGACCGGCTGGCCGAGGGCGCCTCCGGCCGGGGCGGTACCGCGATCGGGGACGCCATCGCCACGTCGCTGGACCAGATCCGGTCGCTGGACGCCACGGCCGGGGAGGACACCCCGCCGGCGCGCGTGGTGGTGCTCTCCGACGGCGCCAACACCAGCGGCCGGGACCCGGGCGAGGCGGCCCAGGCGGCCGGCGAGCTGGGTGTACCGGTGGACTCGATCCTGTTCGGCACCGAGTCCGGTGTGATCGGCGGTTCGCAGCCGGTACCGGTGGACGGCGAGACGCTGGAGTCGGTCGCCCGGACCAGCGGCGGCAACTACTTCCAGGCGGCCAACCTGGACGAGCTGCGCAGCGCGTACGCCGACATCGAGAGCTCGGTGGGCTTCGAGACCGAACGGCAGGACGTCTCGGCCCGCTTCATCGGTATCGGCCTGGTGCTGGCCGCGCTGGCCGCGGCCGCGTCGATGTTCTGGTTCGCCCGGCTGCCCTAGGAAAGGGAGATCTGCCATGACCTACACCGGCTTGGGGGCGCCGCGCGGACCGGAGTTCCGCTCGCCCGACCTGACGGACCGGCCGCCCGGCGTGCCGGCGCCCGCGCACGCCCGGCAGCAGCGTCCCGCCGGGAGCCGCTGGCCGCTGCTGGCCGCGGGCGGACTGGCGGTCATCGCGGTGGCCGCCGGCACCGGCGGCGCCGCGGGTTACCTGGCCGGCGGCGGAGACGCCGAAGCCGCCGATCAGCCCGCCGCGGCGCCACCGCCGGCCGGCGTCCCGTCCGACCTGGTGGCCGCGG
>DASSAL010000194.1:0-41450 GCA_035685405.1 Actinoplanes sp.
GTCGGTGCCGATCGTCCAGGTCTGCGCGTTGGTGCCGTTGCAGACCCACAGCTGGATCGCGGTGCCGTTGGCGGTGCCGGCGCCGGCGACGTCGACGCACTTGCCGGCGATGCCGGTGATCCGGCCGGGCCGGCCGGCCGGCGGGGTGCCGCCGCCGCCCATCACGGTGTCGTAGATGGCGCTGACCAGGGAGTTCGCGCCGGTGGCGTCCTGCGAGAGCTCCCAGTTCATCATGCCGCCGGCGTTCGCCATGGCCCACTGGGTCTTGCGTTTGATCGTGGGGATGCCGTTGTAGCACTCGCCGGACGGGGTGCAGTCCCGGTTGGCGTTGGCCGGGTCCTGCTGGACCAGCTGGGCGAAGGTGAGGTAGCCGGGCCGGCTGTAGAACGGCACGCCGAGCACGGTCTTCGCCTTGGGCAGGCCACGGTTCTTCCAGAAGGTCGCCGCGTTGATCGCCCAGTCGTAGTTGGCGTGCGGGCTGCCGCCGTCGTACGCCATGATGTTCAGCCAGTCCACGATGCCGAACACGGCCGGCTGGACGCCGTCGGCTGTCCCGCCCGCGCTGATCACCGCGGCGGTGAGCAACTTGCCCTCGTTGTGCAGCGCGGTGCCGAGCTGCTGCATCAGGGCGGTGTAGTTGGCGGCGGACGGGCCGGGGTCGGGATATTCCCAGTCCATGTCGACGCCGTCCAGGTTGTACTGACGGACCGCGGCCATCACGGAGTTCACGAACGTGGCGCGCGTGCCGGCGTTGGCGGCCAGCGACTCGAACGCGGAGTCGTTGCCGTCGTTCCAGCCGCCGATGGCCAGCGAGACCTTGACGTTGTTCTGGTGTCCGAGGGTGACGAGCTGCTGCAGCTTCGCGGTGTTCTCGATCGGCCGCAAGGTGCCGTTCGCGTTGGGGAGCGCGAACGAGTAGTTGATGTGGGTCAGCTTCGCATACTGGACGCTGGTCACGCTGCCCGCCCAGGACGGCATGTACCCGACGCTCTTGAAGCCGTTCGGCAGGACCGCGGCCTGCGAGGTGCCCTGGCTGACCAGGGCGACGGCGGTTCCGGCGGCGGCCACGGCGAGCGCGGCCACGGCAGCCTTGAGTCTGGAGGTCATGGGGATGGGACCCTTCGTGGGGATGCGGGGGCCCAAATCTTAGGAAGACTTACTAATAGAGGTCAATATAAGGCTGCCGGGATAGTCGTTTCCCGGGACCCGTAGGCTTGACGGGTGACGGTACGCGTACGCTTCGCCCCCTCTCCGACCGGAATGTTCCACGTCGGCGGCGCTCGCTCGGCGCTGCAGAACTGGATCTACGCCCAGCAGCACGGCGGCGTGTTCGTGCTGCGGATCGAGGACACCGACGCCGCCCGGAACCGTCCCGAGTGGACCGAGGGCATCCTGTCCGCGATGGACTGGATCGGCATCCCGCGGGGCGGCTACGAGGGGCCGTATTTCCAGTCGTCGTACGCCGACGAGCACACCGCCGCGGCCACCCGGCTGTACGGCGAGGGCCGCGCGTACTACTGCGACTGCACGCGCGAGCAGGTGATCGCCCGCACCGGCAACCAGCACACCGGCTACGACGGCTTCTGCCGCGACCGCGGGCTCGGCCCGGGCGAGGGACGGGCCCTGCGATTCCGTACGCCGGACGACGGCGAAACCGTGGTGGTCGACCTGGTCCGCGGCAAGCCGTCGTTCGAGAACCGGCTGTTCGAGGACTTCATCATCGCCCGCAGCGACGGGTCGGCGGTGTTCCTGCTGGCCAACGCGGTGGACGACATGTCGATGGGCATCACACACGTGATCCGGGGCGAGGAGCATCTGCCGAACGCGCCCCGGCAGCAGCTGCTGTGGGAGGCGCTGGGCGGCACCCCGCCGGTCTGGGCACACGTCCCGGTGATCGTCAACGAGAAGCGGCAGAAGCTGTCCAAGCGCCGCGACAAGGTGGCGCTCGAGGACTACCGGGACGAGGGCTACCTGGCCGCCACCATGCGCAACTACCTGATGCTGCTGGGCTGGGCACCGTCCGGCGATCGGGAGATCGTGCCCTGGTCGGTGATCGAGCAGGAGTACCGCCTCGAGGACGTCAACCACGCGCCGGCCTTCTTCGACGTGAAGAAGCTGCGCGCGTTCAACGGCGACTACATCCGCGCACTGTCTGCTGAGGAGTTCGTCGCGGCATGCACGCCGTGGCTGACCGGTACCGCCACCATCCCGGCCCCGCCGTGGGATCCGTCGTCGTTCGACCCGGCGGTGTTCGCGGCGGTGGCGCCGCTCGCGCAGACCCGGATCGCGGTGCTGTCCGAGATCGTGGAGTACGTCGACTTCCTCTTTCTCGACGAACCGGTGCACGACCCGGCGTCCTGGGCGAAGGCCATGAAAGACGGTTCGGGCGACATTCTGGATGCTGCCGTGGCCGCGTTCGCCGGACTGGACGAGTGGGCGGCCGAGCCGCTGAAGGCGGCCCTCGAACAGGTCGGCCTGGCCCGCGGGCTGAAGCTGGGCAAGACCCAGGCGCCGGTGCGGGTGGCGGTCACCGGACGGTCCGTCGGACTGCCGCTGTTCGAGTCGCTCGAGGCGCTCGGCCGGGACCGTACGCTGGCCCGCCTCGCCGCCGCCCGCGCTCGCCTCTAGATATCGATTCGGCCACCGGCGCAACCTCCCCGGGGTGGTTCGGCGTCATCGGTGTATGACTATCCGCTCGCCGGGTGACCTGCGGCGACACGGGTTGCGTGAGCTGGGTAGGATCCGGCTACCGCTGATCACCAGGGGATCCCAGATAGCTTCAATTCGACCCATCGCGGGATGCGTCGGGGGGGTTTTGCGGGAAGGCTGTACGGCAGCGGGCGCATCACGGGGCGGGGAGGCCGGATGATGGTACGCGGGGCGATCACCCGGTTCCTTTCCGTGACCGCGGCACTGGTCGCGGTTCTCATCGTGACCGTCGGGTTCGCACCCGCCGCGCACGCCGCGCCCAAGCCGACCGCCATCGTGGTGACCGGCAAGGGCATGGACAAGTTGACCGTCGAGGCGGCCAAGCGCGGCGAGGTCTTCCAGTTGCTGCTGAGCGAGGTCAGCTGGCTGTCCACCGCGACGCCGCAGACCGCCGCGCCCAAGGCTGACAAGCGCGGCCCTAAGTACGTCCTGACGGTGTACGCCGGCAAGGCCCCGCAACAGGTCTACGACCTCTATCCGCTGGCCGCCGGAGGTCCGCGGGCGTACCGGCCGGAGAAGCAGCCGACCGGCAAGAAGAAGGCCGGCTGGTTCTACGGCCGGCTGACCATGTCGGAGTCGCTGCGGGTGAGCGGCGCACCGATCAAGAAGAAGACCGACGTGGTCAACGGTGGCATCGGCGGCGGCGTCGGCGAAGAGGTCCGGGCCGAGCAGATCGACCCGATCGCCAGCGTCAACACCTACCTCACTCAGCTGCGCCAGCTGTTCCTGATCAACGGCGCGGTGCTGGTCGTGATCCTGTTCGGCCTGGCCGGCGTCGCCTTCCTGATCCGCCGCCGGGTGTGAGCCGGGGGGCGGTCCACCCTTCCTGATCCCCGCCGGGCCGGGCCACCCGTCCTGGTCCCACCGGACCGGGTCAGTCCGCCCGTACCGGCACCTTGAGCAACGGGCAGGCCGGATCCGGGCCGTTGCAGCGCTCGTCCGCGCCGAACGCCGCCCGCAACCCCGGATTGGCGGCCAGGGCGGCGGCCTGGGACGCGGTCAGCGGCGGGCGGCCGGCGGTCCGGTCGCCGGTGCCCCGCTCCCCGGTGGCCAGCACGGCGACCACCCGCCCGTCCGGCCGCCACCGCGCGATCACCTGGTGCACCTGCCAGTCCACGTCCCGATCGTCGGAGTACCGCACGTACTCGGCATCGCCGGACCGCTCCGGCCGCGCGCAGGCGCCCGCGTCGGCCAGCACGGGGAAGCAGAAGCGGGCCGGCGCGGCGTACACCGAGATTTCCACCAGGCCGTGTGGGCGACCGCTCGCCCGGTCCAGCACGGTGTACTGCCGCCAGCCCGCGCCGCGGCTCGGCTCGCGGGGCACCACCCGCAGGCGGTCGTCCACCGCGGCGCGGACGGCCAGCAGGGCCGGATCGGCGCGCGGGGCCGGCGCGGCGGCCGGGGCGGCGGCGCTGCGCTGCGCCGGAGCGGGCACGACTGCGGTGGCCAGCACATAACCGACCGCGGCGACGAGCACAACGGCCGAGACGCCGGCGGCGACCACCGTCCACATCCGCCGGCGACGGATCGCCTCGGCGCGCCGGAAGACCGCCTCGACGCCGTCGTGCACCGGCGGTTCGTCGTGACAGATCCGGTCCAGCAGTTCGCCGAGATCGTCCCGGGTGATGGTCATCGCGCGGCCACCTTCGGGAGGAGCTGGCCGAGTGCGGCCAGGCCGGCCGCCTCGTACGCCTCGACGCGCTCGTCGGCAAGTCCCAGCACGTCGGCGGTCTCGTCCACGGTGAAGCCGGTCCCGTGCCGCAGCACGAGCACGGCACGGCAGCGGGGCGCCAGGTGGTGCAACGCGTCCAGCACCAGGACCGTCCGCATCTGCCGGTCCGCAGCGCCGGCGTCACGGGCGGTGGCGGCGCCCCGTGCGGTCCCCGACGTGGGGTCCGGCCCGGCCAGGAAGACGTGTTCGCGGCGGGCCGGGCGGTGCTGGAACGCGGCCATCAGGTCCGAGTACACATAGGCGTCCGGGTCGTGCACGCCGTCACGGTGGGCGTCGGCGACCAGCCGGGCCAGCGAGGTCCGGGTCAGCTCATCGGCCAGCGCCCAGTCCCCGCACATCAGAAAGGCGGACCGCCGCAGGTCCCGGTACCGCGCCGCCACGTAGTCGTGCAGCGCCTCGTCGCTGGTGGTGCCCATGCGCCCGTTATAGGCCGGCAACCTCCAAGATCAACGGCAAACGCCGTCAGCCGACCCGAACGGCGACCATCCGCACCAGATCCTCCAGGTCCGCGTCGAACTCGTCGACCGGATCGTCCGGCACCGCACCTTCACCGCCCTCGTCCCCGACGGTCCCGCCGGCCGGACCCGCCGGCACCGCACCCGCAGCGCCCTTGTCGGGCGCGCCGATTCCGGGCAGTCCGCCGGTGATCTCGCCGGTGGTGTAGCCGAGCAGGAACGCGCAGATCAGCCGGGCCAGCCGCGGCACGTCGGACGGTGCCACACCGGCGTCGTGCAGGGTGGCGCGCAGGGCCGCGGTCAGCCAGGACGTCGAGGCACCGGCGGCGGCACGGTTCAGCAGCAGCGGGAACGCACCGGGATGAGCGTGCCCGAGCGCCCGGACCGCGCGGCCCAGGGCACGCAGGCGCAGCCGCCAGTCGACCGCCGCCAGGCTGTCGCCGCAGGCGGTGCCGAGCTCCAGGTTGAGCAGCTCCACCAGGCCGTCGAGCAGGGCATCCTTGCCACCCACGTACGGATAGAGTGCCATCGATGTGAGTCCGACCCGTTCGGCCACCGCGCGCATGGACATGGCGGCCAGGCCCTTCTCGTCGACCAGGGCGAGCGCCTGGTCGAGAATCAGCCGTCTCTTGTCGTCCACCGCATCACGGTGCCGACGCAATCCCGCCGGACCGGTCGGACGCGCCCACCCGGTCACCCGGCCGGGTGAGAAGGTCAGCACGGACGGTGGCCGCTGCGGCCGGTCAGCACCAGCGGCCCGGCGGGCGACCCCGGCCGGCCGCGCGCCGGCGTGGGCGTACCGCGCCGTGCAGATGGGCGCCGGCCCAGCCGCGGAGGGCGGTCCGGCAACCGCCGCGGGACGGCACGAAGTCGCCGGGCTCCTCGTCCGCCGGCGGGGACTGGGCCGGAAGCTCCTCGACGGGCGTGGGCTCCGCGTCGGCGCGTACCGCGCCCTCGTCGTGTTCCGTCATGTCGCCTCCTCTCCCGCCGGTCTCCGGTTTCATCGGCACCGCGTCGCCGGACCTGACCCTCGCGTGCGCGAGGCCCGGCGGCGCTAGCACGACACCATGCCAGGTCACCGACCGGAATCGCGGGAGAGGCGCACCGCTATGAGGTGCGAAGTTCGCAAAAATCTCATAACGGCCATCCGCTCCGGATAGTGCCGACCGGCCGCCTGCCATGGTGCCGCGCTCACTCCATGGTCACCAGTAGCAACAGCGCACCGTAGTCCAACCGCCGCTGGGGTCAAGGCCGGCCGCCGCCGTCGTGGCCGGACCGGTTGATCAAAGGGCCTGTTCAAGCGACCACACCGAGGGCTCGCCGAAGCGGTGAATCAACGAACAACGACATCACAGAGCGTCGCCATCCTCTGGCACGCCGCTATGAGGGTGATCACGGCCACGGTCGCCGTCGCCGGTGCGCGGCATCGGCGTGGCATGACACGCTGAGGGGCGTGGCCGAGGTGACCGGATCCGGGCGTACGGCGAAACCCCCGCCGGCCGTCACGCTGCGCCGGGTCGAGCGGCACGCCGGAAAGCTGGCCAGTGCGGCGGTCGCCAAGATGGACGAGACGCTGCCCTGGTTCCGCGCGCTGCCCGCCGATCAGCGGGCCTGGGTGATGCTGGTGGCGCAGGCCGGCGTGCGGTCGATGGTCGAGTGGCTGCGCTCCGGCGGCACCATCGCGGCCAACGCCCAGGAGATCTCCGACGAGGTGTTCGCCGCCGCGCCGCGGGCGCTGGCCCGGTCCATCACGCTGACCCAGACGGTGGCGCTGATCAAGGTGACCATCGAGGTGGCCGAGGACGAGGTGACCGCGCTGGCCGCACCCGGCGAGGAGGAGGCGCTGGCCACCGCGATCCTCAAGTTCTCCCGGGAGATCGCCTTCTCCGCGGCCCGGGTGTACGCGCGGGCGGCCGAGTCGCGCGGCGCCTGGGACGCCCGGCTGCAGGCCCTGCTGGTGGACGCGTTGCTGCGCGGCGACTCCCCCGATGTGCTGGCCAGCCGGGCCGCCGCCCTGGGCTGGGCGGACAAGCCGCCGGTCGCGGTGGTGGTGGGCCGCTCCCCCGGCGGTGACATCACCGCCGTGCTGCACGGCGTCTACCGGGCGGCGCGGCGGGCCCGGGTGGAGGTGATCGGCGGCGTGCACGGCGATCGGCTGGTGGTGGTCGTGGGGGGCGCCGACGATCCGGCCGCCGTGGCCGGACAACTAGCGGCCAGCTTCGGGGACGGGCCGATCGTGGTGGGCCCGGCCGTACCGTCGCTGGATTCCGCCACCGAGTCCGCCCGCTCGGCGCTGGCCGGGTTCCGCGCGGCGCCGGCCTGGCCCGGCGCGCCGCGGCCGGTGGCGGCCGACGATCTGCTGCCGGAACGGGCGCTGGCCGGCGATTCGGAGGCCCGGCGGGTGCTGCGCCACGACGTCTACCTGGCGGTGGCCAAGGCAGGCGGCGGGTTGCTGGAGACATTGGATGCGTTCTTCGCCGCCGGCGGGGTACTGGAGAGTGCAGCACGGGAGTTGTACGTGCACCCCAACACGGTTCGGTACCGGCTGCGGCGAGTCGCCGAGGTCACCGGCTTGTCCCCGCTGGAGGCGCGGGACGGGTTCGCGCTGCGGCTGGCGCTGACCCTCGGACGGCTCGAACCTGCGACCTAAATCACCGGGTCGCGGCTCGGCGGGACCGCCCATAAATCGGTCGTAAACGGCACTGCTTTGTAGGGATCCTCCAACCTTGGTCGTAGGGTTTCGTGCAATGCGGCACCCACGCATCGACCGCCGATCCAGGAGAGTCAAAGACGTGCTCGCCGTTCTCTCGCCCGGTCAGGGCGCCCAGAAGCCCGGCTTCCTCGCGCCGTGGCTCGACGTCGCCGGCGCCGAGTCGCGCCTGCGCTGGTGGTCCGCGCTGGCCGGCGTTGACCTGATCCACCTCGGCACCGAGGCCGGCGCGGACGAGATCAAGGACACCGCACGCACCCAGCCGCTGCTGGTCGCGGCCGCTCTGCTGGCCGCCGAACAGCTGCCGATGTACGACGTCGGCCTGGTGGCCGGCCACAGCGTCGGCGAGCTGGGCGCGGCCGCGATGGCCGAGGCGATCCCGGCCGAGGCGGCGATCACGCTGGCCGGGGTGCGCGGCCGGGAGATGGCCGCCGCCTGCGCGCTCGAGCCGACCGGCATGAGCGCGGTGCTGGGCGGCGACCCGGACCAGGTGGTGGCCGCGATCGACGAGTTGGGCCTGCATCCGGCCAACCGCAACGGCGCCGGCCAGATCGTCGCGGCCGGTGCGGTGGACGCGTTGGCCAAGTTGGCCGAGCAGCCGCCGGCCCGGGCGCGCATCGTCCCGCTGCCGGTGGCCGGGGCGTTCCACACGCCGTACATGGCGCCGGCCGAGCGGGCGCTGGCCGCGGTGGCCGGCGGGGTCAGCGTCTCGGACCCGGCCCGGATCCTGCTGTCGAATCTGGACGGCGCGGCGGTGATCCACGGCCGGGAGATGCTGCAACGGCTGGTCCGCCAGGTGACCGCGCCGGTGCGCTGGGACCTGTGCATGAAGACGCTGCGCGACCTGGGTGTCACGGCGGTCCTCGAGCTGCCGCCGGCCGGCACGCTGGCCGGTCTGATCAAGCGTGATCTCAAGGGCAGCGGCGCCCCGGAGATCCTCACCCTGAACACCCCCGACGATCTGCCCACCGCGCGTGACCTGATCGCCCGGCACGGCATGGCGCCCAGCCTCGAGCCGACCCCGCTGTTCCGGGTCGTGGTCGCGGCCGGCGCCGGCCTGTTCCAGCCCGCCGATGGGCTGGACGAGGGCCACCAGGTCACCGTCGGCCAGGTGATCGGCCGGGTGGTCACCCGGCAGGGCTCGGTCGAGGTGCCGGCGCACGCGGCCGGCGTGCTGTCCGAGTGGCTGGCCCACCACGACGACCCGGTCGCGCCCGGTCAGCCGGTGGCGCGCATCGGCGGCCCGCAGTGACGGCCGCGACCGGAGAAGGAGCTATCTGATGACCGCGGGATCCCGCATCGTCGCGCTGGGGCACTATCAGCCCTCGCGCGTCGTCACCAACGACGACCTGGCCAAGGTCGTGGACACCAACGACGCCTGGATCCGGGACCGGGTGGGCATCGCCGAGCGCCGGGTGGCCGACCAGGAGACGGTCGCCGACATGGCCACGTTCGCCGCCGAGAAGGCGCTGGCCGGCTCCGGCCTGGCCGCCGGGGACATCGACATGGTGGCGGTGGCGACCTGTTCCTCGGTGGACCGCTGCCCGAACGTGGCGACCCGGGTGGCGGCCCGGCTCGGCATCCCTGCGCCGGCCGCGTTCGACCTGAACACCGCGTGCTCCGGGTTCTCGTACGCGTTGGGCACCGCGGACCACGCGATCCGGGCCGGCGCCGCCCGCAACGCCCTGGTGATCGGCGCCGAGAAGCTGTCCGACGTGGTCGACTGGACCGACCGCAGCACCGCGGTGCTGTTCGGTGACGGCGCCGGCGCAGCGGTGGTCACCGCGGTGCCGGACGGCGAGCAGCCCGGCATCGGCCCGGTGCTCTGGGGATCGGCGCCGGACAAGGGTGACGTGCTGCGGATCGAGGGCTGGCGGCCGTACATCCAGCAGGAAGGCCAGATGGTCTTCCGCTGGGCCACCACCGCGCTGGCCCCGTTCGCGATCGAGACCTGCGCGAAGGCCGGCGTGCAGCCGTCCGACCTGGCGGCGTTCGTGCCGCATCAGGCGAACACCCGGATCATCGACGGCATCGTCAAGCGACTCGGGCTCGGACCCGACGTGGTGATCGCCAAGGACCTGGTCGAGTCCGGGAACACCTCGGCGGCCAGTGTGCCGTTGGCCCTGTCGAAGCTGGTCGAGCGCCGGGAGGTGCCCTCGGGCGCACCGGTGCTGCTGTTCGGCTTCGGCGGCGGTCTCACCTACGCCGGGCAAGTCATCCGGTGCCCGTAACCACCACGAGAGGAAACAACTGACAATGGCAACTCGCGAAGAGATCACCTCCGGCCTCGCCGAGATCCTCGAGGAGGTCGCCGGGGTGAACCCGGACGACGTCGCCGAGAGCAAGTCCTTCACCGAAGACCTGGACGTCGACTCGCTGTCCATGGTCGAGGTCGTGGTGGCCGCCGAGGAGAAGTTCGGCGTCAAGATCCCGGACAACGAGGTGCAGAACCTCAAGACCGTGGGCGACGCCGTGTCGTACATCGAGGCGAATCACTGACATGACCACTACTGACGTCGTCGTCACCGGGCTGGGCGCGACGACCCCGCTGGGCGGGGACGTCAGGTCCACCTGGGACGCCATGCTGGCCGGCCGCTCCGGGGTGAGTGCGCTCACCCAGGAGTGGGCCGCGCAGTTGCCGGTCCGCATCGCCGCGCAGCTCGCCGTGGACCCGGGCGAAGTTCTGGAGCGGGTCCGGCTGCGCCGGCTCGACCGGTCCGAAGCCATCGCCCTGATCGCCGCCAACGAGGCCTGGGCCGACGCCGGGCTGACCGGCGCCGGCCTCGACCCGGAACGGCTCGCGGTCAGCTTCGGCAGCGGCATCGGCGGGGCCACCACCCTGCTCCACCAGGACGACATCCTGGAGGCCTCCGGGCCGCGCCGGGTCAGTCCGCACACCGTGCCGATGCTCATGCCCAACGGGCCGGCCGCGTTCGTCGGGCTGGAACTCGGCGCGAAGGGCGGCGTCCACTCGATGGCCAGCGCCTGCGCCACCGGGGCCGAGGCGCTGTCGCTGGCGCTGGACATCATCCGGGCCGGCCGGGCCGACGTGGTGATGGCCGGCGGCACCGAGGCGGTGGTGCATCCGCTGCCGCTCGCCGGGTTCGCGGCCATGCGGGCCATGTCGTCCCGCAACGACGAACCGGAGAAGGCGTCGCGCCCGTGGGACAAGGCACGGGACGGCTTCGTGCTCGGTGAGGGCGCCGGCGCGCTGGTGCTGGAGCGGGCCGATCACGCCAAGGCGCGCGGCGCCACCGTGTACGCCCGGCTGGCCGGTGCCGGCATCACCTCGGACGGGTACGACATCGTCCAGCCGCACCCGCAGGGCGAGGGCGGCATCCGCGCGATGAAGCGGGCGCTGCAGGACGCCGGGCTGACCGGCGCCGACATCGTGCACGTCAACGCGCACGCCACCTCGACGCCGGTCGGCGACATGACCGAGGTGCACGGCATCAGGGTGGCGATCGGCGACCACCCGGTGCTGACCTCGACCAAGTCGATGTCCGGTCACCTGCTCGGCGCGGCCGGCGCGCTCGAGTCGATCGCCGCCATCCTGGCGATCCGGGACGGCATGGTGCCGCCCACGATCAACCTCGACGACCCCGACGACGACCTCACCCTGGACGTGGCCGCCCACAAGGCCCGGCCGATGGACGTCCCGGCCGCGATCAACAACTCGTTCGGTTTCGGTGGCCACAACGTGGCACTGATCTTCACCCGCGCGTGACCAGCCGCGGTTGATCCCCGACCCCACCAGGAGAACGCCGTGACCACCACCTCTTCGAGCACCGATTCGCCCACCGTCGACCACCGTGATCCGGAGCTGCGGCTGCGCACCTTCTTCGACCAGGGCACGCTGCGCCTGGCCGTGCCCCGGGACGACTCCGGCGTGATGTACGCCCGCGGCGAGGTCGACGGCACGCCGGCGATCGCGTTCGCCTCCGACGGCACCCGGATGGGCGGTGCCATGGGCATCGGCGGGTGCCAGCACATCGTGGACGCGATCGACGCGGCGGTCCGCGAGCGGGTGCCGGTGCTCGGGCTCTGGCACTCCGGCGGTGCCCGGCTGCACGAGGGCGTGGTCGCGCTGGACGGCGTGGGTCAGGTCTTCGCCGCCATGGTGCGCGCGTCCGGTCGCGTACCGCAGATCTCGGTGGTGCTCGGCCCGGCGGCCGGCGGCGCGGCGTACGGCCCCGCACTGACCGACATCGTGATCATGAGCAAGGCCGGCCGGATCTTCGTGACCGGCCCGGAGGTGGTCCGCAGCGTCACCGGTGAGCAGGTCGACATGGAGCGGCTGGGCGGGCCGGAGCCGCACGGCCGCCGGTCCGGCGTCGTGCACATCACCACCAAGGACGACGAGTCCGCCCTGGAGCAGGCCCGCAAGCTCACCTCGCTGCTCGGTCACCAGGGCCGGCTGACGCCGGCCGACATGGCGGTCGGCGCCGACAACGGCCACGACCTGGGTGCGGCGCTGCCCGCCGAGGCGAACCGGGCCTACGACGTCAAGCCGCTGGTCAAGGCGCTGCTCGACGAGCCGGGCGTGGAACTGCATAGCAAGTGGGCGCCGAACGTGGTGACCACGCTGGGCCGGTTCGCCGGTCGCACCATCGGGGTGATCGCCAACAACCCGCTGCGCCTGGGCGGCTGTCTGGACGCGTCCAGCGCCGAGAAGGCGGCCCGGTTCGTGCGGATGTGCGACTCGCTCGGCGTCCCGCTGGTGGTGCTGGTCGACGTGCCCGGCTACCTGCCCGGCCTGGGCCAGGAGTGGGACGGCGTGGTCCGGCGCGGCGCCAAGCTGCTGCACGCGTTCGCCGAGGCGGTGGTGCCGCGGGTGACGCTGGTGACCCGCAAGGCGTACGGCGGTGCGTACATCGCGATGAACTCCCGCTCGCTGGGGGCGACCGCCGTGTTCGCCTGGCCGAACGCCGAGGTCGCGGTGATGGGCGCCAGCGCCGCGGTGAACATCCTGCACCGCAAGAAGCTGGCCGCGGCCCCGCAGGAGCAGCGTGAGGCACTGCGCGAACAGTTGATCGCCGAGCAGGTCCAGGTGGCCGGTGGGGTGAACCGGGCGCTGGAGATCGGCGTGGTGGACGACGTGATCAAGCCGGAGGAGACCCGCCGGCGGATCGCCGAGGCGCTGGCGGCGGCACCGGCCGCCCGCGGCGCGCACGGCAACATCCCGCTCTGATCAGTCCCGCGCACACGCACTGCGCGGCAGGCCGGGCACCCGGACCGGGGACCGGCCGGGTGCCCGTTCCCGCCCGGCGACCACGTCGGCCAGGGCGGCCATCGACGCCGGGCTGGACGAGTACGTGCTGATCAGCACCGGCGAGCGGGCCGAGGCGAGCAGATCGGGCTGGTCCATCCCCACCGTCACCTCGGCGCCGGTACTGAGGTCGGTGCGGCGATCGCCGTAGCCGACCAGGTGCACCACCTTGCCACCGGCCGACTGCACCGGGACACCGGCGGCCTGCAGCGCCTTGACCAGGGTCACCCGGGCCACCTCCCGGCCACCGGACGCGGTGACCGTGACCGGACCCCGGACCGCCGGGCCGGTGCACGGCCCGCGGAGCACGGTGATCGACGCGGCCGCGGCCGCGCGCACCGCCCGCTGGTGCTCGGGGGACGCCAGCGTGGCCAGGGCCGGCTGCGGCCGGCCGGCCGAGCGGAACCGGAGGGTGAGCACCCGGGTGACCGCCTCCACCAGGCGTTCCCGGGGCAGGCTGCCGTCCTTCAGCGCGGCCAGCACCCCGTCGCGGGCGGCGGTGATGTCCGGCGGCATGAGCAGCAGGTCGTTGCCGGCGTTCAGCGCCCGCACCGCGGCCTCGCCGGGCGGCCAGGCCATCGCCGGGGCCATGTTCATCGCATCGGTGACCGCGACGCCGGAAAACCGCAGCTCGGTGCGCAGCACGTCGGTCATCGCCCGCTTGGAGAAGGTGGCCGGCACCCCCTTGTCCAGTGCCGCCACGTCGAGATGACCGGACATCACCAGCCCGGCGCCGGCCTGCACGCCGGCCAGGAACGGCGGCCGGTCCTGCGCTTCCCACTGGGCGCGGCTCAGCGAGACCACCGGAAGCTCGGTGTGGCTGTCCGCGGCGGTGTGCCCGTGCCCCGGGAAGTGTTTCAGCGTGGCCGCGACGCCGGCCCGCTGCAGTCCCCGGACGGCGGCGGCCACCTGGGCGGCGGTCAGCTTCGGGTCGGCGCCGAACGACCGGGACCCGATCACGGCGCTGCCGCCCGGGCCGAGCGTGTCGGCCACCGGGGCGAAGGTCAGCGTGATGCCCATCGCGGCGAGTTCCACGCCGGCCGCCTGCCAGGCGCGTTCGGTGAGCTCCGGCCGGGCCGCGGCGCCGAACGCCATCGCCGAGGGCAGCAGGGTCACGCCGGTTTTCACCCGGGTGACCACGCCGTACTCCTGGTCCGTGCCGATCAGCAGCGGCGCACCGCCCGGGAGCCGGCCGGCCGCCTGCTGCAACCCGGCGGTCAGCCGGCGGACCTGCCCGGGATTCGCCACGTTGGTCGCCGGGTTGGTGGCACCGGTGGGGTCCTCGGCGGTGAACCCGACCAGGATCAGGCCGCCCAGCCGGAACTTCGTGACCATCTCGGCGGGGGTGTCGACGCCGGCCAGTTTCCGGTTCGCCGCGGCCGAGGCCTGGTCCACCCGGAAGGCGTCGCCGCCGTACGCGTACGGCATCAGCACCTGACCGGCCAGGTCGGCATCGCTGAGCGTGCGCACCCCCGCGGCCGCGCGGGTCGCCGGGTCGGCGGCCGGCGCCGGCGCCGGGCCGGACGCCGACGACACCATCGGTGGCGGCGCGGCGCTGGGTGGCGGAGCCGGCGCCGGCGTGTCCCGGCCGCAGGCGCCGAGGAGCAGGACCAGCGGTACGAGGGCAGCGGTACGCCGGACCTTCCGCACGCCGTCCCCTTCTCGTCTCCGCCGGCGGTTCAGCCCACCCTGGTCAGCAGGGTGACCGGCGCGCCGTCACCGGCATACCGGTACGGCTCGAGCTCAGCATCCCATGCGGTGCCCAGCGCCTTGTCGAGAGCATGCGAAAGCGCCTCGGGGGCGCGGGCCGACTCCATGATCGCCCGCAACCGGTCCTCACCGAGCTGGATGTCGCCGGAGGCACCCATGGTGCCGCGGAACAGCCCGCGCCCGGGAACGTGCATGAACCGCTCGCCGTCCATGCCGGAACTGGGTTCCTCGGTGACCTCGAACCGGATCATCGGCCACTGTCGCAGGGCAGCAGCAAGCTCGGCACCAGTGCCGGGCCGGCCCGACCAGCTGCACTCGGCCCGCCGCGCGCCCGGATCGACGGGCTGCACCGTCCAGTGCAGGGTGACCGGCGCGGTCAGGACGCGCGCGATCGCCCACTCGACGTGCTGGCACACGGCGAGTGGTGTCGAGTGGACGTACACGACGCCACACGTTTGCGCTGCACCTAAATGCACCGTGACCTCCCGAAGACCGAGGTGCGTCTTCCCCTACGACCTCGACCCGCGGTTGATCGTGCTCCATGATGCCGCTTGCGGCGGATGGTGCGCCAGAGAAACCGCAATATCGACTATCCGAGCCGCCGTAGTGGCATATCCGGTCTAACGCCACTACCTGCTCCGACGGCACGGGTTCCGGGCGTCGTGTAGAGTTGCTACGGCCTTTTTTCTGTTTTCCTCCCAAGGAGTGCCGCTGTGGCGAGCAACACCTCCAAGACCGCCCGCGCATCAGTCCGCGCCGGCCAGGGCTCGTCCGGTGCCCTCAGCGTGCTCGGTGAGTACAAGTACCTCATCCCGCTCGCCAACGGGCGCTTCGCGTACGTGCGCAACCTGACTAATGGCCGGACGAACCACCTCAAGACGGACTCCGACGCGTTCGTCGAGGAGATCCGCGTCCTGGCCGCCGCCGGCCACGGCGCGAAGATCCGTTCGGAGCTGACCTCGCTGGCGGAACAGCACCCGACGCACGGCTGGGACGCCACCGAGAAGCGTCTCGTGGACGCTGGCGTCTTCGAGGGCTGAGCGCTCACCGCGGATCGTCGCAACGCCCGTCCGGCTGATGACCGGACGGGCGTTTCCGCGCCC
The DNA here is from genome assembly GCA_035685405.1 of Actinoplanes sp. GTDB lineage: Bacteria > Actinomycetota > Actinomycetes > Mycobacteriales > Micromonosporaceae > Actinoplanes. The sequence continues at coordinate 15,689 of DASSAL010000194.1, forward strand.
GGCTCGCGGTATTGGGCGTTCTTGCATTTGGCGACGATCTTGACAACTCGCTCAGAGCAGTTCCACCGTGCCGGTGTCCAGGTCGTAGGCCGCCCCCACCACGTCGACCCGCCCGGCCGAGATCGCCTCCGGCACCCCGGCCACCTCGCGCAGGCGGTGCACCGTCCGGCCGACGTGCACCCGCATCGCCGTGTCGGTGGCGTCCGGACCGTCCAGCCCGGCCGCCCGCGCGGCCGGCGCGATCTCGTCCACCAGATAACCCACGTCACCGGCCGGGCGCTCGCCCGCGCGCAGGGCGGCCACCGTGGCGGCCACCGCGCCACAGCGGGCGTGCCCCAACACCATGATCAGCGGTACGCCGAGCGCACTCACCGCGAAGCCGACCGAGCCCAGCACCGCCCGGTCGACCACGTGCCCACCGGAGCGCACCACGCAGATCGACCCGAACGTCTGGTCGAAGATGGCCTCCAGCGGCACGCGCGAGTCGATGCACCCGAGCACCACGGCATGGGGCTGCTGACCGCCCGAGGCGGCGGCCGCGGCGGACACGTCATGACCGTGTTCCGGCCGGCCGCTGACGAACCGCCGGTTGCCGGCCAGGAGTCGGGCCAGCGCGTCGGCGGGCGCCATGGTGGGAACCGTCATGCCGCTGATTCTCGCGGAGATCGACGACGACGGGGACGGCACGGGTGCGACGTACGTCACGTCGGCGCAAACGTATGACCGTTCGGCGCATGACCGCCCGCGACGGTGGTAATTCGGGGGAGCACGAGTGATGCTTATTACCCGTGGGTACAACGGGGCCCGTGCCGACCACACGGAGGTGCCCATGCCCGAACGCTCGGAAGTAACCCTTTCCGACGGCGTCCGGTTGTTCGTCGAGACGTCCGGCCCGGCCGACGCGCCGGTGACCGTCGTGCTGCTGCACGGCTGGTGCCTGGACCGGCGGACGTGGCAGCACCAGGTCGATGCGATCGAAGGCGCGCGGATCGTCCGGTACGACGCGCGCGGGCACGGCCGCTCCGGGTCCACCCGGCTCCGCTCCGCCACCCTCGCCCAGCTCGGCGACGACCTGGCCGAGGTGCTGCGGGCGGTGGCGCCGTCCGGGCCGGTGGTACTGGCCGGCCACTCGATGGGCGGCATGACGATCATGGAATACGCGGCCACCCACCCGGCGGAGTTCGCCCGGCGGATCGCCGGTCTGGTGTTCGTCTCGACCACCGCGGAAGGGCACACCCACACGACGTACGGGCTGCCCACCCGGATCGCCACGCTGATGCGGTGCGGCGAGATGCTGGGCGCTGGGGTGCTCGCCCGGTCCGGCGTCTGGCGGCCGCACCGGGCCGTGCTGCCGGCCCTGCGCCCGGCCCTGCGCTGGCTGCTGTTCGGTGACGACTTCGACCCGTCCGCGCTGACCGTGACCATCCGCGCGGTGGGCCGCGCGTCGCTGCGCTCGATCGGCGGGTTCCGCACCTCGATCGGCGATCAGCAGCGCCTCGACATCCTCGCCACCCTGGGCGACGTGCCGGCGGCGGCGCTGGTCGGTGACCGCGACCGGCTCACCCCGCCGCGGTGCGCGGAGTCGATCGCCGACGCGCTGCCCGGCACCGAACTGACCGTCTGCCCGGGCGCCGGCCACATGCTGATGCTGGAGCGCCCCGGCTGCGTGAACCAGGCCCTGGCCGCCGTGGTGGCCCGCGCTTCGGCCAGCACCGCGCTGGAGCGCGGCCGGCGCCGCCAACGGGCCCGGGCCGACGACCGGGAGCGCTACGACAAGGCGGCTTAGCGTGCCACCTTCGACGACGAGGGGTGAATAGGAGTAGGTTCGATTGCCCCCTTAGCGCGAGCGCTTCGGTGCGGGCGAGAAAGGGAGCAGAGCGGACTTGACCGACACCGTCCTCCAGCAGGAGATCGCCGTCGAGCAGGAGCACGTCGACCGGGTCTACGCCCGGCTCGCGGAACTGCGCCGGGATGCCTCCCGGGCCGAGAAGGAGGGCTATCAGCTCGCCGGGGTCGGCACCTTCGGCGCGCTGGTCGAGCGGGACGCCATGGTCTACCACGCGGCCCGGCGGCGGCACGCGCTGGACACCGAGTACGAGGGCCTGGTCTTCGGCCGGCTCGACCTGCGCACCGGCGCGGTGCACTACGTCGGCCGGATGGGCATCCGGGACGAGGACTCCCAGCCGCTGGTGGTGGACTGGCGGGCGCCGGCCGCGGCCGCGTTCTACCGGGCCACCGCGGCCGAGCCGATGGGTGTGGTACGCCGCCGGATGATCCAGTCCAGCCGCGAGCGGGTCACCGGCATCGAGGACGACCTGCTCGACCCGGCCGCGGCGCCGGAGGGCATGCGGGTGGTCGGCGACGGCGCGTTGCTGGCCAGCCTGTCCAAGGCCACCGGGTCCGGGATGCGCGACATCGTGGCCACCATCCAGCGCGAGCAGGACGAGGCGATCCGCTCCCCCGCCTCCGGGGTGACCATCGTGACCGGCGGGCCGGGCACCGGCAAGACCGCGGTGGCGCTGCACCGGGCCGCGTACCTGCTCTATTCCGACCGCAACCGGTTCGCCGGCGGCGGCATCCTGGTGGTCGGGCCGTCCGGCGTGTTCGTCAACTACATCGCCACCGTGCTGCCGTCGCTCGGCGAGGACACCGCCACCCTGCGGTCGCTGGGCGCGATAGTGGCCGGCTACACCGCCGATCGCACCGACCCCGCCGAGATAGCCGCGATCAAGGGCTCACTGCGGATGCGCCGGGTGCTGGAACGCGCGTCGCACGACGCGGTGCCCGGCGGGCCAAACGAGCTGCGCCTGCTCTACCGCGGCACGCTGCTGCGCCTGGAATCCGCCGAGCTGAACCGGATCCGGCGGCGCGCGCTGCCCCGGGGCGCCCGGCGCAACGAGGTCCGCGGCGCCGGGTTCGACGGCATCTTCGACGCGTTGTGGGCGCAGGCCCGCACGCAGAAAGTCACCAACCTGCCGGAGAAGGCGGACTTCGAAGCCGAGCTGGCCGACCGGTCCGACTTCCGCGACTTCCTCCGGGCCTGGTGGCCGCGCCTGACGCCGATGCGGGTGCTGCGCTGGCTGGCTGATCCGGTGCGGCTGCGGGGGTACGCGAACGGGATCCTGTCCCGCGACGAGATCGCCACGCTGCAGGGCTCGTTCGGCGCGGAGCCGACGATCGCCGACATCGCGCTGCTGGACGAGCTGGACGAGCTGATGGGCCGGCCGCGCCAGCCGCAGCGCAAGACCCGCAACCCGTTCCACGTGCGGGACGGGGTGCAGGAGGTCAGCACGTACGCGGACCGGCAGGCGGCCGCCCGGGCCCAGCAGGTGCAGCGCGACGAGGACTACCGCGAGTACGCGCACGTCGTGGTGGACGAGGCGCAGGACGTCTCGCCGATGCAGTGGCGGATGATCGGCCGGCGCGGCCAGTACGCGTCCTGGACCATCGTCGGCGACCCGGCGCAGACCGCCTGGGCCGGCGACCCGGCCGAGCTGGACCGGGCCCGCGACCGGGCGCTGGGCACCCGCAAGCGCAATACGTACGCGCTCACCACCAACTACCGCAACTCGTCGGAGATCTTCGCGGTGGCGGCCTCGGTGATCCGGACGATCATGCCGGACCTGCCGCTGCCGTCCGCCGTGCGCAGCACCGGTGTCGAGCCGGAGGACCTGATCGTCCCGGCCGCCGCGCTGCCGGACGCGGTGCGCGAGGTGACCGAGAAGCAGCTCGCCGACGTGGACGGCACCATCGGCGTGATCACCCCGGTGCACCGCCACGAGGAGGTGACCCGGTGGGTGGCCGGCCTGCCGGAGCGGGTCCAGGTGGTCACCGCGCTGGAGGCCAAGGGCATGGAGTACGACGCGGTGGTGCTGGTGAACCCGGGAGAGGTCGCCGTGCACGCGAGCGGCATCCGGACGCTCTACGTCGCTCTCTCCCGGGCCACCCAGCGGCTCACCACGGTCGGGACGGATCCCGGCTGGCGACCTTCTACGGGATCCTGATCGACACCACCTGGTAGGGCGTGGTCGGGGTCGGCGGAGTGGTGAAGCGGGCGTTGGGCAGGTAGAAGCGGCCGCCGTACTCGGCGATCGTGGTCGGCACGTCGAACCGGGCGCTACCGGTGCGGGAGACCACGGTGCCCTTGGTACCGGACCGGTTCAGCTCGATCTTGGCGACCAGGTTGAGCCGGTTCTGCACCACGTACAGGGTCTTCCCGCGGAGCCACAGGCCGTCACCGTTGGGCACCGCCGCGCCACCCAGGTCGATCTCGGTGGTCCGGCCGCGGTACGTGGTGTGGAACAGCTTGCCGGTGTTCGACTGCACGATGATCAGGGCGCGCCCGTCCGGCGTGCGTGCGATGCCGTTGGCGTTCGGCCCGGGCTGGGCGTACGCGATGTCGCCGGTCAGCGGCACCGCCTTGGTTGCGCGCGGCAGCTTGCCGTGCCGGCCCAGCTCCAGCTTGAACAGCGTCGGGTTCGTCGAGTCGGTGAACCAGGCGGCGTTCCCGGTCAGGACAACGTCGTTGATGAAGGACGGAATGGTCTGCAGGGTGTACGACCGGAGCACCCGGCCGGAGCGGGTGTCGATCACCCGGGCGTCGCCGCCCTGTCCGCCGGACACGAACAGCCGGCCGTACCGGTCGATCTTCATGCCGAGCGACTGGGTGCCGGGACCCTGGCTGATCACCCGGCCGCGGCCGGTGATCAGGCTGGCCCGGTAGATGTCGCCGTCGACCCGGGAGCCGAGGAACGCGTACGGGCTGTTGCCGATGGCGATGCCCTCGGGCTGGAACCCGTTGGGCAGGCTGAAGCTGGTCTTGAGCTGCGGCCGGTGCTGGGCCTGAGCCGGGGCGGCCCCGGCGACGAGGGCCAGCGCGGCCATCACGATGATCGCGAGAAGACGTCTGGGCACGAGCGCGTCCTTCCAGCCGAAGCGGGTGGTCGTTCCTGCATACCCCAGGGAGACCGATCACGCTCAACTTGCACACATTGCGATGTGAACATATATTGGCCGGGGCCCGCACAGGGGTGGAGGGTGAAAACATGGGAGCCGGGCACGACCACGGCACGTCCGCGGCGCACGCCGGCGGGCGGCACCGCACCCGCCTGTGGTGGGCGGCCGGGCTGCTCGCCGTCGTCATGGTGGTCGAGGCGGCGGCCGCGCTGGCCACCGGTTCGCTCGCCCTGCTCTCCGACGCCGGCCACATGTTCACCGACGTGCTCGGCATCGCGATGGCCCTGGCCGCCATCCACGCCGCCGCGCGGGCCGGCACCGACTCGTACCGCACCTTCGGGCTGTACCGGCTGGAGGTGCTCGCCGCGCTGGCGAACGCGGTGCTGCTGACCGGCGTCGCGGGATACGTGGTGATCGAGGCGGTGGGCCGGTTCACCGACCCGCCCGAGGTCCTGGCCGGCCCGATGCTGATCGTGGCCACCGCCGGCCTGCTGGTCAACGTGGTGGCCTTCCTGCTGCTGCGCTCCGGCGCCCGTGAGAGCATCAACATGCGCGGCGCCTACCTGGAGGTGCTGGGCGACCTGCTCGGCTCGGTGGGCGTGATCGTGGCCGCGATCGTCATCGCGGTCACCGGCTGGGCGTACGCGGACCCGATCGTCGCCGTGGTCGTGGCCCTGATGATCCTGCCGCGCACCGTCGCGCTGGGCCGCTCGGCGATCCGGATCCTGGTGCAGGCCGCCCCGAAGCACCTCGACGTGGCCCTGGTGCGGGACCGGCTGGCCGCGGTGCCGGGCGTCTGCGACGTCCACGACCTGCACGTCTGGACGCTGACCTCGGGCATGGACGTGGCCTCGGCGCACCTGAGCCTGGAACCGCAGGCGGAACTGGGCGCCGTGCTCGCCGGCGCTCGCGAGGCCCTGCACGCGGACTTCGCCATCGACCACGCCACGCTGCAGGTCGAGCCGGTCAGCACCGGCGGGCGGTGCGGTCCCGACGGCTGGTGAGCGGGTGTGGCGATCATCACCCTCGGCGGTCCATGATGATCACATGACGACGACGGTCATCCATCAGCCACGAGTGGCCTGGGACGGCGCCTGCGCGTTCGTGCGGGTGGCGGCCACGCCCGCCTATCCGGTTTTCGCCTACTCCGTCCGCTCGGTGCTGGGCCCGGAGATCCATGCCCAGCTCGAGGAGACCCACGAGCGGGTCTTCACCAACCTGGTCTGGAACGACGGCGACCGGTATGTCACCGACGTGGAGGCCGGCAAATGGCGGGTCCGCCTGGAGGATCTGCTGCGCAACCGGCCCGATCTCGTCGGCCCGCTGATCGACCTGACCGCGATGGTGCCCCGATAGTGCGGAACGGCGCGCGGTGCGAAAGGGGATCAGTGAGACTGGTGCCATGACCGAGCGCACCGAGCGGCAGCGCCTGGCGCACGACGACGGCCTCGCCGGCGAGGGCCACGAGGGCATGGCTGAGGCGGCCCTGCCGTGACCGGTGTCATGGTGTTCGTCCCCGCACCGCAGCTGACCGTCACCATCGAGCAACAACACGACCAGGCCGAACTGCACGTCCATGCCGGCGGACAGGGCATCTGGCAGGCCCGCATGATCACTTCGCTGGGCGCCGACGTCACCCTGTGCGCGACCATCGGCGGTGAGGTCGGCCAGGTCCTGGAGCCGCTGCTGGCCGGCGACGGGATCCGCCTGCGCACGGTGCGCGGCGAGGCCGGCAGCGGCTGGTACGTCCACGACCGGCGGACTGGCAGCCGCGAGGAGATCGCCGAGCATCCCGGCGACCCGCTGTCCCGGCACGAGCTCGATGAGGTCTTCAGCCTGGCCCTCGCCGAGGGCCTGCGGGCCGGCATCGCGGTGCTCAGCGGGCCGGCCCATCCCTCGGTGGTGTCCCCGGCGGTCTACCGGCGGCTGGCCGCCGACCTGGGCGCGAACGGCTGCCGGGTGATCGCCGACCTGTCCGGCGATCATCTGGCCGCCGTGCTCGGGGCCGGCCTGCACGTGGTCAAGGTGAGCCACGAGGAGCTGATCGAGGACGGCCGGGCCGCCGACGACTCCACCGACGAGTTGGTCCGGGCCGTGCGCTCCCTGCACGACGACGGCGCCGAGACGGTGCTGGTCTCCCGGGCCGACGCCGGCGCGCTGGCGCTCGTCGACGGCCGGGTGTACGAGGTCGGCATGCCGATGCTGACCCCGGCCGAGACCCGGGGCGCCGGCGACTCGATGACCGCCGGCGTGGCCGCCACCCTGGCCCGCGGTGGCGGGCTGCTGGAGGCGGTGCGGACCGGCGCGGCCGCCGGTGCCCTGAACGTCACCCGGCACGGGCTCGGCACCGGGCACGTCGACGCCGTCCGGGTGCTCACCGAGCGGGTGGAGCTGACGCCGATCGGGAAGGACTCATGACGTACCGCATCTTGATCACCAACGACGACGGCATCGAGGCGCCGGGGATCCGCTGGCTGGCCCGGACGGCGCAGCGCTCCGGCCACGACGTGGTGGTGGCCGCGCCGCTCACCGAGGCGAGCGGCGCGAGCGCCTCGATGACCGCGGTGGAGCAGGACGGCAAGATCGTCGTGGAACCGCGGGAGCTGGACGGCGTCCGGAACGTGCCCGCGTACGGCGTGGCCGCCTCCCCCGCGTTCATCGTGCTGCTGGCCCTGCGTGAGGCGTTCGGCCCGCCGCCGGAGATCGTGCTGTCCGGGATCAACCGGGGTGCCAACGCCGGCGCGGCGGTGGTCCACTCCGGCACGGTCGGCGCCACGCTCACCGCCGCCCACGCCGGCCTGCACGGGCTGGCCGTTTCGCTGGACGTGCTGACGCCGGGTGCGGCCTCGGCGGCCAGCGGCGGTGCGGCGATCGCCGCGCTGGACAAGGTCGACGACGAGAAGCGGCACTGGGCCGGCGCTGCCGACCTGGCCGTGCGGCTGCTGCCCACGCTGGTTCACACGCCGGCCGGCACGGTGCTCAACCTGAACGTGCCGGACCTGCACCCGGACGGGATCCGCGGGCTCCGCCGGGCCGGCCTGGCCCGGTTCGGCCAGGTGCAGGTGAGCATCGCCGAGGCCGGTGAGGGCTACGTGCGCACCGCCGTGCAGGCGGCCGAGGAGCAGCTCGAGGACGGCACCGACCTGGCCGCGCTGGCCGACGGGTACGCGGTGGTGACCCCGATCCGGGCGCCCAGCGAGGCCGCCGACGTCCGGCTCAACCTCGAGTCGATCTTGGTGCGAACGCCGGCGATCTGAGCGCCTCGGCGATCTGCGCGATGGCCACGCCCGCGGCGTCGAAGATGGCCAGCTTGCGGACGAAGTTGTGGTTCACGCCCAGATAGCGGGTGCCGACCACGGGCACGCCGGCGTCCTGCAGGCGGTACGCGTACCGCTCTCCCTCGTCGCGGAGCACGTCCAGCTCGGCGGTGACCACGACGGCCGGTGGCATCCCGGCCGGGTCGAAGACCATCGGGTTCGTCGCCGGGTCCACCCCGTCCGGGGCGAACGCGGCCCAGAAGAACCGCATCTCGTCGCGGTGCAGGCCGTAGTCGTCGAGCTCCGGGTAGACCATCGCCGGATCCAGCGCCGGGCAGATCAGCACCTGCGCGGCGATCCGGCCGGGGTGGCGCCGGGCCAGCACGGCGGCGAGGTATCCACCGGCCGAGTCGCCGCCGGCGACGACCCGGCGGTCACCGAGCCAGTCCAGGGCCCGCTCCAGGTCGTCCAGCGCGGCCGGGTATCGATGCTCCGGTGCCAGCCGGTAGTCCACCGACAGCACCGCACCGCCGGTCTCCCGGGCCAGCCGCCGGCACAGCCCGTCGTGGGTGTCCAGGTCACCCATCACCCAGCCGCCGCCGTGCGCGTACAGCAGCACCGGGGCGTCGTCCGGGCCGTCCTGGTAGTACCGGGCCGGCACGCCGCCCGCGTCGACGTCGGCGACGGTCCGCACCGGCACGCCGGCACCGACCTCGGCCGGCACCGCCTCGACCATGCTCTGCCGCACGTCGGGCAGGTTGTCGACGGTCAGTGGCGCGCGGTGCTGCGCCCGTAAGGCGGAACGAGCCTGAGGGTGGAGGCGGGACAAGTCCATGAAAGCGGAGACTATCCCCCATGACTGAACTGCTCCCGGCGCTGCCGGAGAACTGGGACCGCTGCCTGGCCGTCGCGGCCCACCCGGATGACATCGAGTACGGCACCGCCTCCGCCGTGGCGCGCTGGACCGCGCAGGGCAAGCAGGTGACCTACCTGCTGGCCAGCCGCGGCGAGGCGGGCATCGACAGCATGCATCCGGACCAGGCAGCGCCGCTGCGCGAGGCCGAGGAACGGGCCGGCGCCGCGGAGGTGGGCGTCAAGGTGGTGGAGTTCCTGGACCACCGGGACGGAGTGATCGAGTACGGGACCGCCCTGCGCCGGGACATCGCCCGGTCGATCCGCCGGCACCGGCCGGACATCATCGTCTCGGGCAGCTTCGCCGTCCGGATGATGGGGATCATGGCCAACCAGGCCGATCACCGCACGGTCGGGCTGGCCGCCCTGGACGCGGCCCGGGACGCCGGCAACCGGTGGATCTTCCCGGAGCTGGCCGACGAGGGCCTGGAGCCGTGGGGCGGGGTCCGGTTCGTGGCGTACGCCGGTGCGGACCGTCCCACCCACGGCGTGGACGTCACCGGTGAGCCGCTGCAGCGGGGCATCGCCTCGCTGGCCGCGCACGCCGAGTACACCAAGGGCCTGGGTGCCGCGGGGCCGGAGCCGAGCGCGATGCTGACCTGGGCGGCCGGACAGGCCGGGCCACGGATGGGCGCGCAGCACGCGGTGCTCTTCGACGTCTACCAGCTGGCCTTCGACGGGCCGCCGCCCTGGGCGTGACCGATCAGTTGCAGGAGGGCTCCGGCAGGCGGGCGGGCTGCCCGTCGATCTGCTCCCACAGGGCCAGGGCCACGTCGGCGCTGGTCGGGCGTTCCGCGGCCGACTTCGCCATGCACGAACGGACCAGGTCGCGGACGCCGGCCGGCAGGCCGGGCACGGTCAGCACCGGGGTCGGCGCCAGGTGCGGGACCCGCCCGGCGGCCAGGATGGTGGCGGCCACCGCCGGCGGGTACGGCGACCGGCCGGTGAGCATCTCGTAGAGCAGCATGCCGAGCGAGTACACGTCGTCGGCGGGCCGGGCGAACGCGGTTTTCGGGTGCGACGGCAGCCCGGCACCGGCCCGGTCCGCCGGCACGACGACCGGCCGGGTACCGGTGTCGCCCGGGTGCAGCGCCGCGGTGGCCAGCCCGAAGTCGATGATCTTGACGCCGGCCGGGGTCACCATCACGTTGCGGGCGGTGAGATCGCGGTGCACCACACCGCGCCGGTGGGCGACGGCCAGCACGTCCGCCGCGGTGGCCGCGATCCGGACCGCCTCCGGCCAGTCCAGCGGCCCGTCGGCCCGCAGGTCGAGCAGCGACACGCCGGCCAGCAGTTCCAGCACCACGTAGGGAACCACCGTCCCGTCCGGCAGCGGCGCCTCACCGTACTCGAAGACCCGCGGCACGCTCGGGTGCCGCAGCCGGTCGGTGATCAAGGCTTCCCGCCGCACGTCGTCGCGGGCCGCCGGATCGTCGGCCAGCGTCGGCGCCAGCACCTTCACCGCCAGCTTGCGCCCGCGCCGGGCGTCCACCGCCGAGTAGACGGTCGACACCCCACCCTGCCCGATGGCGCCGATCAGCACGTACCGCCGGAGGATGGCGGTGCCCATGGGAAGTCGCGCCACGATCGGGCACTATTCCGTACCGGACACCAGCCGAACAAGCCGCCAAAGGATCACTTAACGCCGGGCGGCGTCACGGACCGGCCACCACCGGCTGATCGGCCGGATCGGCGCGCTCCGCGCACGGTTCCGGGTTGCCGAACAGTCCCAGCAGCCCGGTCACCCACAGCTGCCGGTGTGCGAACCGGCTCGGCCGCGTCACCACCAGCTTGGTGCCGCTGATGCCGGCCAGCTGGTGTGCACCGACCAGGGCGGTGATGCCCACCGAGTCGATGAACGTGACGTCCTGCATGTTGAGCTGAATGCGGTCGGGCCGGCCCTCGGCGAGCTGCGCCGCCACCGCTTCCTTGATCTCGTAGGCGTTTTCGACGTCGATCTCCCCGTTCGGTGAGACCTCCACCGCGCCGTTGGTCAGCGTCGACGTCGTTATCGACAGGCTCACGCCGTCTCCTCCACCCGCCCGGGACGCCCCGGGCGTTTCCTCGTCGTGGTGGGCGGTCGCGACGCGGTGACGCCGGGACCCGGGTTGATCTCCCACCACCGGGGGTCGCTGTGCTACCCCCACAGGGTTCGGTGAAACTGCCGTCGAGGCTACTTCCCGAACCTGGCAACTATCTGTGTGCGCGCTTCGAACGGCCTCAGCCTACCGACCCGCGTCCATCGTTTTATCGCTGTGTGACGCTGTCCACACGAGACGTGGCAGACGGTTGACCCCACGTTTGCCCGCCTGGTGAGCTGGGCAGTGTCGGAGGTCAACGGCGAGGTGCAGGAGGTAGGAGCGACGATGTTCGCCAAGCGGAACAAAGCCGAGCGCACGGCCGCCCAGGCGTGGGAATACCTGTCGTCCGCGATGGCGTCGGCGGGCGGCAGCGCCCGCGGTGCCGGCCGGCACACGGTCGACATGACCAGTGCCAAGGCCGCGCGCCTGGCCGACCAGGCGTCGCGGCAGAGCTCGAAGCTCGCCGGCAAGGCGAGCCGCCGGGTGAACGCCGCCGCGGACGAGGCGTGGGCGCGGGCCCACGCGGCGGCGGACGCGCTGGCCGGTCGCCGGCCGACACGGCCGTGGGGGCTGATCGTCGGGGTCGGGTTGCTGGGTGCAGCGCTCGGCTGGGCGGCGGCCAACGCCGCGCGGGCCGCGCTGGAGCGCCAGGCCGAGGCGGAGGAGTTGGAGCTCGCCGAGACGGCGGTGGTGGTCACCCCGACGTACGACAAGTGATCACCTTCGGGTGACCCTGGTAGCGGCCGCCGGACGGAGCCCTTTGCCGTCCGGCAGCTCTACGATGTCGGGGTGACCGAGGCCGTGTTCTTCGCCACTCCCGCCGAGCTCCGGGCGTGGTACGAGGCGAACCACGACAAGGCGGCCGACCTGATCGTCGGGTACTGGAAGAAGCACACCGGCCGCCCGGGCGTCTCGCACACCGAGGCGATCGAGCAGGCGCTGTGCTTCGGCTGGATCGACAGCATCGGCCGCCGCATCGACGACGACCGGTACCAGGTGCGGTTCACCCCGCGCCGCACCGGCAGCGTGTGGAGCGCGGTGAACATCGCGGCTGTGGCCCGGCTCACCGAGGAGGGCCGGATGCATCCGGCCGGGGCGGCGGCGTTCGCGTCCCGGCGGCCGGACCGGGTGGCGACGTATTCGTACGAACAGCCGGACGACGCGCAGCTGGACGAGGCGCAGCTGGTCCGGATGAAGGCCGACGACCAGGCCTGGCAGTGGTTCTCGGCGCAGCCGCCCTCGTACCGCCGAGCCGCGGTGCACTGGGTGGTCAGCGCCAGGCGGGCGGACACCCGGGACCGCCGGCTGCAGCAGCTGATCACCGACTCCGCGGCGGGCCGGCGCGTTCCCCCGCTGGTCCGGCGCTGACCGACCGGGCTCGATAAAGTTGGGCGGCCCCCGTGCTCCCCCGATCAGATAAGGTCCGCGAGTGCTCGATGCCGGTCATCTCCTCGACAACCGCTACCGGTTGGACGAGCGCATCGCCACGGGCGGCATGGGGGACGTGTGGCGTGGCACCGACGTCGTGCTCGGCCGTACGGTCGCGGTCAAGGTCCTCAAGTCGTCGATGATGAGCGACCCGGAGTTCGCCGCCCGGTTCTACGGCGAGGCCCGGATGATGGCGGCGTTCCGGCACCCGGGCGTGGTCGAGGTGTACGACTACGCGAGCGCCGGCGATTCGCACGACGACGACCAGTGCGCCTACCTGGTGATGGCGTACGTCGAGGGCGAGCCGCTGTCCACCCGGCTCAAGGAGGCCGGCCGGCTGCCGGTCGACGAGACCATGTCCATCGTGGCGCAGGTGGCCGACGCGCTGCACGCCGCGCACCAGAACGGGACCGTGCACCGGGACGTCAAACCGGGCAACCTGATCGTCAAGCCCTCCGGCGCGGTCATCCTGGTCGACTTCGGCGTGGCCCGGTCGACCGCGGTGACCAGCCTGACCGGCGTCAACTCGATCGTCGGCACCGCCCTCTACATGGCGCCGGAGCAGGTCGCCAAGGGCAACGTGACCCCGGCGACGGACATCTACGCGCTGGGCGCGGTGGCGTACCACTGCGTCGCCGGTCACCCGCCGTTCGACGGCGACAACGCGCTGCAGGTGGCGCTGCGGCACCTGGACGAGGACCCACCGCCGCTGCCCCCGGACGTGCCGGTGCCGGTGCGCGAGCTGATCGGCCGGGCGATGGCCAAGCGCCCGGAGGACCGGTTCGCCAGCGCGGCCGAGTTCGCCGCCGCCGCGCTGGCCGCCGGCCCGGCGATGGACTACCGCGCGCTGACCGGCACCGCGCTGACCGCGCCGCTGAGCCCGGCGCCGCCGACCCGGGCCGTGCCGGCGCCCACCGACCTGCCGCTTGCCCCGGCTCCGCCGGGCCGGCGCAAGCGGTCCAGCGCCGAACTGGCCGTGCTGGTCGCGGTGATCCTGCTCGGCCTGGCCGCGGCCGGGCTGGCCGCGGCGCTGTTCCTGGCGCCGGACCCGGACAACGGTGGCACCGGCGCGGACCCGTCCGCCCCGCCGGCGGCCGAGGCGAGCGAGAGCACCGCGGCCGAGGTCCCGGTGGCGCCGACGAGCGCCGCGGCGACCCGCGATCCGGCGCCCAACGGGCAGACGCGCCAGACGACCCCGACCCGGACCACCCGGCCGCCGGCGTCGGCACCGCCGGCCACCACGCCGCCCACCACGCAACCCACCACCCAGCCGCCGACCGAGCCGACCGAGGAAGAACCCACCGAACCCGCCACCGAGGACCCGGGCAGCCCGCCGGCCGACGGCGGGGGCGGCGACGGCGCCGGCACCGGCGGCGCCTGACGCCCGCGCTCTGCCACCGCGTCGGCGAGGATGGATGCCATGACGGTGTTCTCGCTCCCGGCCAACCAGCCCGAGACGTTCTATCGCGGGGCCGGCCGGATCGCCGCGTTCCGTTCCGGGCCGGCGCTACCCGACCGCCCGGAGGACTGGGTCGCCTCCACCACCACGCGGTTCGGGCTGGCCCCGTCCGGGCTCTCCGCGCTGCCGGACGGACGGCTGCTCGCCGACGCGGTCGCCGCCGACCCGGCCTGGTGGCTGGGCCCAGGTCGCACCGACACTGGAATCCTGGTCAAACTGCTCGACGCCGGCCAGCGGCTGCCGTTGCACGTGCACCCGGACCGCCGGTTCGCGCATCAGCACCTGGCCTCCCCGTACGGCAAGACCGAGGCGTGGGTGATCGTCTCGGCCGAGCCGGACGCGTACGTGCACCTCGGCTTCGCCCGCGACGTGGCGCCGGAGGAACTGGCCGCCTGGGTCGCCGGCCAGCAGACCGAGGAGATGCTGGCGGCCACCAACCGGGTCCCGGTGCGGGCCGGTGACGCGGTGCTCTGCCCGGCCGGGCTGCCGCACGCCATCGGCCCGGGCATCTTCCTGGTGGAGATCCAGGAGCCGACCGACTTCTCGGTGCTGCTCGAGTACGCGGCGTTCGGCCTGGACGGCGGCCACCTGGAGCTGGGCTGGGACCTGGCGCTGCAATGCGTCGACCGCAGCGCGTGGAACCCGCAGCGGCTGGCGGCGCTGCGCGGTGACGACACCCGGCTGCTGCCCGCCGAGGCGGATCCGTTCTTCGCCGCGACCCGGCTGCGGGGCCCGGTGGCGGCGCTGGACGCGGCGTTCTCCGTCGTGGTCGTGGTGAGTGGGGCGGGCACGCTGGCCGGTGAGCACGACCGGTTGGTGGTACGCCGGGGCGACACGCTGCTGATCCCGTACGCGGCCGGCCGGCTCACCGTGGCCGGCGACTTCCAGGCGGTCCGGCTCAGCCCGGCGCGGGTCGGCTGATAACCCTCAAGTCCGGGCCCGGGGCGCCGATGGGGAGACCACTTTGGCACGGCTGCACTTCCAGCCGCCCGGCGGAAAGGCCCCGGTATGACGACGCAGGTTCCCTACCCGCAGCCGCAGCACCCGCCCGCCCCGGCGTATCCGACCGCGCCACCGTGGGCCACGGCCACCCCAGCCGACCCGGCTCTCCCGCCGCCCGCCGAGGAGGCGGTCCCGGACGGCCTCACCCCATGGGGGGCGCCCTACGAGGAGCACGGGCAGCTGCTCGTGCCGTACCCCGAGGAAATGCACCGGGCCGCCCGCGCCGAGCCGCCGTCCTGGTGGCCGGTGGTCGGCTGGACCGCCCTGTTCGGCGTGCTGGGCGCGATCGCCGCCGTCCGGCGCTCGGGCCAGGCCCGGCGCGGGCGCAACAGTCCGGCGCCGTACTGGGTGGCCTTCGCGCTGACCCTGGCCGTGATGACCGTGCTCTCCGGGATCGTGGCGGCGGTCGGGGTGCCGGCCTACCTGGCCGCCCGGGAGAGCGCCGTCACCAAGGTCGTGCAGGAGAACATCCGCACCGACGGGCAGCTGGAGCAGGCGCTGCACACCACCGCGCGCACGGCCACCTGCGAGCCGATCAGCGAACGCACGGGCGGGCAGCGACGCTATTCGTGCGTGGTGTCGCTGGCCGACGGGCGTACCGGCACCCTCACGGTGACCGGGGACCGGGACGGCAACTGGACGCCGGGGACCGGCGTCGGAGGGTAGCCGGGCACCCCCAGGCACCATGGCCGTCGATGCGTGGGCCGGCGAGAACGCCCGGCCCGGCCGTGCCGGGGAGCCGATCACATAGGATTTCCGCTGTGTTGGCGCCGGGGGAGCTTCCGCTGCGCCCGATGACGCTGGGCGAGCTGCTGGACGCGGCCATGGCGCTGCTGCGGCGCCGGGCGGTGCCGCTGCTGCTCGCGTCGGCGGTGCTGGCCACGGTGGAGCAGGCGGTGCTGGCGCCGCTGCGGGCGGCGGCCCACCTGACGCCGCCGTTCTACGGCCCGGCGGAGGAGCACGTCGGGCTCTGGTGGGCGGTGGTGGCCATCGGGTTCGGCTCAGAGTTGGCGATCGTCACGATGCTCGGGTCGCTGGCCGCGGCGGCCGCCGTGCCCGCGTTGCTCGGGCGGGACGTGCGCGACCGGGAGCTGTGGCGGCGGGTCCGGCCGGTGGCGACCGTAGCGCTGGCGGTTGTGCTCGGCGTCCTCGGTGCGGTCGGGGCCTTCCTCGGGTTCGTACCCTGGCTGGTCGTGTTCGGGTTGTTCGGGCTGACCGCGCCGGCGCTGGTGATCGATCGGGCCCGCTTTCCGATCGGCCGGTCCGCGGCGCTGGCCGTGCGCGGCGGGATGCGCGGCTTCTGGATCCTGCTGGGTGCGTACCTGACCTGGTTCGCCGTCCGGTTCGCGCTGGGTGCCGGGTGGACGCAGCTGGCCGCGTTCGTCACCGGGGCCGAACCGGCGCGGGCCGGGTGGCTCGGCCCGCTCGCCTGGGGGCTGGCGAACACCGTCGCCTACGCTGCGCTGGCCGGGGTCAGCGCGGTGCTGCTGCTGGACATCCGAATCCGCACCGAGGGCCTGGACATCGCGATCAGCCGGACCCGCAGCCGCGGCGGCGACGACGCCGCGCCGTTGGTGCACGCGACATGACCCGCGCCTGGGACGAGTTCGTGGCGGCCGTCTTCGACGTGGTGCCGCCGGGGACGGTGCTGCTGGTGCTCATTCTCGGCTCGGTGGCGGTGGGCGCGCTGTGGTACTGGTTCCCGGCCTGGGTGCCGCGCCGGCTGCCGCGCTGGCGGCTGCCCCGGATCACCTGGCGCCGGCCCAGGCGGGTGAAACGCGAACCCGCCGCGGCGGCCGAGCCGGTGCTCACGGCGCCGGAGGAGGACGTCGCGCCGCCGGTCGCGGCGGGTGAGCCGTCGCTGGCCGACCGGCTGGCCGCCGAGGGCCGGTACGCCGAAGCGATCCGCCAGCGGCTGCGGGACACCCTGGGTGCGCTGGTCGCCGCCCGGCTGATCCCGCCGCAACCCGGGTGGACCGCAGCGGAGCTGGCCGGCATGGCGTCCACCCAGCGGCCGGCGGTGGCCTGGCCGCTGGGCAACGCCACCGAGCTGTTCTCGGAGATCTGGTACGGCGACCGCCCGGCCGGCCGCGACCACGACGAGCGCATGCGCACGCTGACCGACCAGGTCCGGGCGGCGCTGTGAGCCGGCGGCGACGGCTCCGGTTCGCCGTGCCGCCGGCGGTGGTGCTGGCGCTGGTCACGTTCACCCTGATCGTGCACGGCATCGAGCAACCGGACCCGGACCGGCCGTCCTTTCTCTCCCCGGTGAGCAGCGCCGGCGACGGCGCCGACCGGCTGGCCGCGCGGCTGGCCGCGCGCGGTGTCACGGTGGACCGGCGGACCAGCACCCCGGAGGCGGTGGCGGCGGTGGTCGGCGGCAACGACGCCACGCTGTTCATCACCACGCCGCAGTTAGTGCACGCGGACTACCTGCGCCGGCTTGCCACCATCCCGCCGTCCACCCGGGTCGTGCTGGTCGCGCCCACCGCGGAGGCGCTGGCCCGGCTCAGCACCGGGGTGTCGCTGGCCGGTCCCCGGTGGACGGCCGCGGCGGCGGAGCCCGGCTGCGCCGAGCCGTTCGCCACCGCGCCGGCGGCGGTGCTGCGCTGGCGGTTCGCACCGACCGGGGCGGAGCGGTTCCGGTGTTACGCCGACGCGGTGGTGGAGCTGGAGTCCGGCGGACCGCCGCTGACCCTGGTCGGCGCGACCGACCCGTTCCGCAACGACCGGCTGGACGAGCACGGCAACGCCGGATTCGCGGTCGGGCTGCTCGCCCGCAGCCCACGGGTGGTCTGGCTGGACCTGCACGAGCGGGAACAGCCGCCGCCGCGGGTCGAGGAGCCGGTCGAGGAGCCGCGGGGTGAGCCGGAGCCGGTGCCACGGGAGACCGGTAGCGGTGACGACATATCCGGCGAGTCGGGAGAGCAGGGTACCGACCGCGGCCGGCCCGAGGAGCCCGCCGAGGAACCGGACGCCGCGCCGCCGCCGGTGACGGACGCCTTCCCGCCGGCCTTCTGGGCGACCGTCCTGATCATCGCGGTCGCGCTGGTCGCTCTGGCCCTCGCGGCGGCGCGCCGGCTCGGCACCCCGGTGCCGGAACCGTTGCCCACCCGGGTGCGCGCCGCGGAGACCGTACGCGGACTGGGTGGTCTGTATCGCCGGGCGCATGCCCGCGACGCCTCCCTGGCCACCGTCCAGGCCGCGGCCGTACGGCGGCTCGCCAGGCACTTCGGCCGGCCACCGGAGAGCAGCGTCGACGATGTCGCCCAGCGGGTGGCCGGGCACACCGGGCAGCCGCCGGGCGAGATCCGGGTGCTGCTCGGCGGCGGTGTGGAGGACACCGACGAGGATCTGGCCGTGAAGGCAGCCGCGGTGCAGCGGCTGGTACGACAGGTGACCGACGAGGGGACGATGCGGTGACGACTTCCATGGACGCGCTCAACCGGTTGCGCGCCGAGGTCGGCAAGGCGGTGGTGGGCCAGGACGCGGTGGTCGGCGGGGTGGTGATCGCGCTGCTGTGCGGCGGACACGTGCTGCTCGAGGGCGTGCCCGGGGTGGCCAAGACGCTGCTGATCCGGGCCCTGGCCACCGCGCTCGACCTGGACACCAAGCGGGTGCAGTTCACCCCCGACCTGATGCCGGGCGACGTCACCGGCTCGCTGATCTACGACGCCCGGACCGCCGCGTTCAACTTCCGCCCCGGGCCGATCTTCACCAACCTGCTGCTCGCCGACGAGATCAACCGCACCCCGCCGAAGACCCAGGCGGCGCTGCTGGAGGGGATGGAGGAGCGCACGGTCAGCATCGACGGCGTGCCGCGCCGGCTGCCCGAGCCGTTCCTGGTGGCGGCCACCCAGAACCCGATCGAGTACGAGGGCACGTACCCGCTGCCGGAGGCGCAGCTGGACCGGTTCCTGCTGAAGCTGTCGGTGCCGCTGCCGGAACGGCACGAGGAGCTGAATGTGCTCCGCGCCCACCACCACGGCTTCGATCCGCGGGACCTGAAGGCGGCCGGGGTGTCCGCGGTGGCCGGCGCCGAGGACCTGGCCGCCGGGCGGGCCGCGGTCCGCCGGGTACAGGTCACCGACCCGGTGCTGGAATACGTGGTCGACCTGTGCCGGGCCACCCGGGCGGCGCCGTCGCTGGAGCTGGGCGCCTCGCCGCGCGGCGCCACCGCGCTGCTGGCGGTGGCCAAGGCCCGGGCCTGGCTGAGCGGGCGCGACTACGTGACGCCGGACGACGTGAAGGCGTTCGCGCTGCCCACGCTGCGGCACCGGGTGCGGCTGCGGGCGGAGGCCGAACTGGACGGCGTCACCGTCGACACGGTGCTGCGGTCGGTGCTGTCCGCCGTACCGTCGCCGCGCTGATGGTCACCCGGCGCTTCGCGCTGCTGCTGGCCGGCGGGGCCCTCTTCCCGGCGCTGCTGCCCTCCCCCTGGTTGATGGCGGGCGCGGTGCTGGTGATCGCGGTCGCCGCGGCGCTGTTCGACGCCGCGCTGGCCGCCCCGCTGTCCGCGGTCACGCTGCGCCGCGACGGCGACCGGACGGTCTGGCTGGGCGGCACCGCCACCGTCACGCTCACCGTGGGCAACACGTCGGCGCGCCCGATGACGCTGTCCCTTCGGGACAGCTGGGTGCCGTCCGCCGGGTCCGGCAACGCGGAGCACCGGCTGCGGCTGTTGTCCGGTACGGAGGAGAGCATCGTCACCACGCTCCGGCCGACGCGGCACGGCGACCGCCCGGCGGTGCGCGTGACGCTGCGTTCGTACGGGCCGCTCGGGCTCGCGTACCGGCAACGCTCCGCGGCCTGGAACGCCGCCGTCACCCCGCCGTGGAACCTGCGCGTGCTGCCGCACTTCCCGTCCCGCCGGCTGCTGCCGGAGAAGCTCGCCCGGCTGCGGGTGTTCGACGGCGCCGTGGTGACCCGCGGCCGCGGCCAGGGCACCGAGTTCGACAACCTGCGCGAGTACGTGATCGGCGACGACGTCCGCTCGATCGACTGGCGGGCCACCGCCCGGGCCAGCGACGTGGTGGTGCGCACCTGGCGCCCGGAACGCGACCGGCGGATCCTCTGCCTGCTGGACACCGGCCGCACGTCGGCGATGCGGATCGGCGACGAGCCCCGGCTGGACGCCTCGATCGACGCCGCGCTGCTGCTGTCGGTGCTGGCCACCCGGGCCGACGACCGGGTGGACCTGCTCGCCGTGGACACCGCGGTCCGGGCCCGGATCACCGGCGGCGGTCATCGCAGCAAGCTGACCCGACTGATCAACGCGATGGCCTCGCTGCAGCCGGCGCTGGTGGAGACCGACTTCAGCCTGGCCGTCGCGGAACTCCTGCGCCGCGACCACAAACGAGCGCTGGTGGTGATCTTCACGGCTCTGGACGCCGCGCCGATCATCGAGGGACTGCTGCCGATGATGGCGAAGCTGACCACCCGGCACCGGGTGGTGGTGGCCGGCGTCCGCGACCCGGAGACCGCCCGGCTGGCGGTGCTGCCGGGCACCGGCGCGACCGCCGAGGACGTCCACGTGGCCGCGGCCGCCGAGCTGGCGCTGGCCGAGCGGGAGCGGGTGCGGGCGGTGCTGACCCAGCTGGGCGCGATCGTGGTGGACCAGCCCCGGGAGCAGTTCGCGTCCAAGGTGGCCGACGTCTACCTGGCGCTGAAGGCGGCCGGCCGGCTCTAGTCGGCCGAGGCCGGGTTCTGGGCCACGAGGGATTGCCGGAAGAACTCCGCCAGCGTTCTCGAGTCACCGTCGGGCGCGATGCTCGCCGCGAAGAAACAGAAGGCCGCCTTCCCGAGGACCGAGCGCTCCCGAACGGCATCGTAGATTCGGTTGTCGTCGAATTGCGCGAGACGACGCAACCCGGTTCCCTCGGCGCTCGCGGTGAGCATGCGCGTGATGTCCAGCACGGAGACGTCGGGCCGCAATCGCGCATTGTAGTGATCCAGCAGGCCTTGGCAGACAGCCGTCCACATGCGGTCGATGGTGGCGTACATCCGATCGAGGGCCGCCCTGATGATGTCCTCGTCGGGCGCCATCGCCTGCATGACGAGCTGCACCCGGAACAGGCAGTTCTCGAAGAGACGCAGGTCCCGGCAGGCGATGTGGTCCAGGACGGCATCCACGGCCTGCGGCCGGTCGATGAGTTGTCGCAGGGCGGTGCTCGCGATCTCCTCACCGGCGGACCATGCGGGCATGGTCAGGGCGTACATGGCAAGGTCCGCGCGGTAGTCCTCGATCCTGTGCCAGGACTTGCCGAAGAAGTCGGACGCCGCGTCGAATGACTTGCGGTCCGGCATCGGCCCGAGGCTGACGGCCTGATCGAGCCCGGTGAGCGCGGCCGGCGCCGGCGCATCCCGGAATGGCGGATAACGGGAGGCCACGCTGCACACCACGTCACCCGACGGGAAATGGAAGGGGTTCTCGATGCCACCCTGGACGCCCCGGTCGAGCACCTCCAATCCGGCGTCCAACAGGGCCCTGAACTTGGGATGGAGAATTCGCCGACCCAGATGGACACGTGTGCGATCGGTGATGAAGGCGGCGATGTCGAAGTCGTCGTCCATTGCCCCGGACCCACCTCCGATGGCGGTGCGCAGTTCGGCGCCAATCTTCCGCCAAACCGCGCGAGACGCATAGTCGGCCAGCGTGCGCCCGGTCGCCATGCTCGCCTGGTGGCCCGCAGGTGTCCACCGGCTCAGCGGAAGCCGGACGCCGACTGAGTCGGGTCCGCACTCAGCGCTGCGGCACTCCGGTGTCGTCCGGCACGTCGGCCGATCCGCTGCGCCGGTCGGCGGCGGCGCCGGCCCCCAGCGCGTACCCCAGGAAGGCCAGCCAGACCACCGTGCCCAGGGTGACGCGCACCGCGGCGGGCAGCGGGGACGGGGTGACGTACGCCTCCAGCAGGCCGGCCACCAGCAGCACCAGCGCCAGCCCGAGCGCGACCAGCATGCCGCTGCGGGCGCGTTCGGCGAGCGCCTCGCCGCGGGTGCGGTGCGGGCCCGGTGCGATCCACCCCCAGCCGATCCGCAGGCCCACCCCGGCGCCGACGAACACGCAGGTCAGCTCCAGTAGGCCGTGCGGGGCGAGGTAGCTGAGGAAGACGTCACCGGCGTCCGCGCCGACCATCACGCCGCCGGTCACGCCGATGCTCAGCAGGTTGGTGCCGAGCAGGTAGAGGACCGGGACGATCAGCACGCCGGAGGCCAGGCACTGTGCGGTCAGCAGGGCGTTGTTGGTCCACACCGCGGCGGCGAAGTTCTGCGCCTGGTATTCGCTGTAGTAGCCGACGAAGTCCTCGGCGACCAGCTGCTCCCTCTGCGCGGCGGTCATGAACAGCGACGCCACCTGCGGGTTCGCCGCCACGTACAGGGTCAGCGCCACACCCAGCGCCAGGCAGGTCACCCCGGCACCGATCCACCACCAGCGGGTCCGGTACAGCTCGCCGGGGAACGCGGTGGTGAAGAACCGGGCCACCGGCTGCCAGGAGAACCGGCGACCGCCGGTGATCGCCGCCCGGGCGCCGAGCACCAGCCGGGACAGCCCGGCCACCAGCACCGGGTCGGGTGAGCGGCTGCGGATCACCGACAGGTGGGTGGCCGCCCGCTGGTAGAGCAGCACCAGCTCGTCCGCCTCGTCCGGCTTGAGCCGGCGTTTGCGGGTGAGCGCCTCGAGGCGGTTCCATTCGCCGCGGCGCTCGGCCACGTACGCGTCGAGGTCCACCGCCGCAGCGTAGCGGGCAGTCGTCGCCGGTGCTGAGGTGGTTCACTGTGGGGATGGATCGGGTGGTCAGCGGGGAGGCCGTCGAGGTCGACGTCCGGTACGCCCGGCTGGGGTCCCGGGCGCTGGCGTTGCTGCTCGACATCGGGACGCAGCTGCTGCTCGTGCTGGTGCTGATGATCGTGGCGGTGCTGACGCTGCCGTCGATGTTCGGGCCGCTGGTCGACGACGCCTTCATGCGCACCACGTTCATCGTGCTGCTGGTCACCGTGTTCGTCGCGTACCCGACCGCGACCGAAACCCTGACCAACGGCCGCAGCCTGGGCAAACGAGCGATGGGCCTGCGGGTGGTCCGGGAGGACGGCGGCCCGGTCCGGCTCCGGCACGCGCTCACCCGCACCCTGGTCGGCGTCGCGGTGGAGTGGCCGGGCCTGATCATGCCGCTGGTCACCTGGGTGGTGAGCATGCTGACCATGCTGTTCTCCGAACGCGGCCAGCGGCTCGGTGACCTGGCCGCGGGCACGTTCGTGGTGCACGAGCGGCCGTCGTCGGACTGGGGGTGGCTGCCCGCCATGCCCCCGCACCTGGCGCCCTGGGCGGCCGGCCTGGACCTCAGCGGGGTGGACGACGACCTGGCCCTGGCCGCCCGGCACTACCTGGCGCGGGCCGGGCAGATCCGGGAGCCGTACCACACCCGGTTCGGGTACGGCCTGGCCGACGAGGTCGCCGCCCGGATCCCGCAGCCGCCACCGCCGGGCACGCCGCCGTGGCTGTACCTGGCCGCGGTGCTGGCCGAACGCCGGCAGCGCGCGGGCCGGCACGTGTTCACCGCCCGTGCGCTCACCGACCGGATCTGGCCGGGGTTCGGCCGGTTGGACCGGTTCACGTCACAGGCGATCCGGAGCGCTGATCCCGAGCAGACCCAGCCCCTCCCGTAGCGTCCGGGCGGTCCGCTCGCACAGCGCCAGCCGGCTCCGCCTGATCGGCGTTTCGGACTTCCGCACCGGGCACCGTTCGTAGAACGCCGAGAACGCGCTCGCCACCGCGTACAGGTGGGTGGTGAGCCGGTGGAACTCGAGCGTGCCGGCGACGTGCTCGATGGTCGGCTCGAAGGCGAGCAGTTCCAGCGCGAGCGCGCGCTCTGCCGGGTGGGTGAGGGTCACCGGCCCGGGCCGGTCGGGGGTGCGGTCGAAGATCGACCGGATGCGGGCGTGGGCGTACTGCAGGTACGGGCCGGTGTTGCCGGTCACCGGCGTCGCGGGCCACCGCGAAGACCATTTGGAAGTGCATCTGCTGGGGCGTGCCGACCACGTACAGCAGCCGGGTCACCCCGAGGTCGCGCACCCGGTGCCGCAGCGCGGCCAGATCCGTGGCCGCGTACCCGAAACCGCCGTCGCTCTGCGCACGATCAGCGGGAGCGGTTCGCCGTCGCGGCCGGTGAAGCCCGCCGGAAAGGCCGGTGTAGGCGTCCCCGGTGTCGCGCAGGTGCTCGATCAGCGTCGGGGTTACCCCGGCGTCGCTCGAACGTCGCGATGCTGCCGCGCATGGGCCAGCATAATATCCGGGTGAAGAAGCTCATCAACGCGCCGGACCGGGTGGTCGACGAGGCCCTGGACGGGCTGACCCGGGCCAACGCCGGCATCGCGCGGCTGGCCGGGTCGACCACGGCGATCCGCGCCGACGTGGACGCGGTCCGGGCCGCCGGGCAGGTCACCCTGGTCTCCGGTGGCGGGGCCGGGCACGAGCCGGCGCACGCCGGGTACGTGGGCGCCGGCATGCTGACCGCCGCCGTGGCCGGTGAGGTTTTCACGTCGCCGCCGGTGGACGCGGTGCGGGACGCGATCCGGGCGGTGGCCTCGCCGGCCGGCGTGCTGCTGATCATCAAGAACTACACCGGCGACCGGCTCAACTTCGGGCTGGCCGGTGAGCTCGCCCGGGCCGACGGCGTACCGGTGGAGACCGTGGTGGTGGCCGACGACGTGGCGCTGGCCGCGGAGGCCGGCGCCGGGCGGCGGGGGCTGGCCGGCACGGTGCTGGTGCACAAGGTGGCGGGTGCGGCCGCCGCGGCCGGACTGCCGCTCGCCGAGGTGGCCCGGCGGGCACAGCGGGTGGCCGACACGGTGGGCACGATGGGGGTGGCGCTCAGCCCGTGCACCGTGCCGGCCGCCGGACAGCCGGGATTCCTGCTGGACGGCGACGAGGTCGAGTGGGGCCTGGGCATCCACGGCGAACCGGGGGTGGAGCGGGCCGGCCTGCGGCCGGTCCACGAGGTGGTCGACCGGCTGATCGGGACGATCACCGCCGATCGCGGCATCACCGCCGGGCAGCGGGTGGCCGTGCTGGTCAACGGCCTGGGCGCGACGCCGCCGATGGAGCTGTCCATCGTGGCCGGCGCCGCCGCCCGCGATCTGCGCGGCCGCGGTGCGCGGGTGGAACGGATCTGGGCCGGCAACTTCCTCACCGCACTGGACATGGCCGGCTGTTCGGTGAGCGTGCTGCCGGTCGACGACGACCTGCTGGCCGACCTGGACGCGCCGACGAGCGCGCCGGCCTGGCCGGCCACGGCGACCGCCGCCGAGCCGGCGTCGATCGCGGCGCCGGCCGGCGAACCGGCCGAGGCGGGGACGCTGCCCGCGGACGATCCGCTGCGGCGGGCGCTGGAGGCGGTGGCCGAGACGCTGATCTCGGTCCGTGACGAGCTCACCGCCCTGGACCGCGAGGTCGGCGACGGCGACCTCGGCATCAGCCTGGCCCGGGGCGCGGCCTCGGTGCTGGCCGAGTGCCCGGAGTACCCCGGCGAAGCCGGTCCGGCCGCGGTGCTGCGAGCCACCTCGGCCACCGTGCGGCGCAGCATGGGCGGCACGTCCGGCCCGCTGTACGCGGTCATGCTGCTGCGCGCGGCCGCGGCGCTGGCCGTCTCCGAAGCGCTCACGCCGCGGGA